>NZ_KB894582.1 GCF_000374545.1 Anaeromusa acidaminophila DSM 3853 | reverse complement strand
CAGGGTGGATTTCTAGAATGAAAAACGCGGGTCTTCAACGCTCCATGTCAAAGAAGGGGTGCTCTCCAGACAACTCTGCTTGTGAAGGTCTGTTTGGACGTTTGAAAAATGAAATGTTCTATAATCGTAACTGGTCCGGTGTAAGCATTCATCAGTTTATCGAAATCCTTAACAACTACTTAATCTGGTACAATGAAACAAGGATTAAAACGTCACTGGGAAATAGAAGTCCATTGGAGTACCGACGAAGTCTTGGATTGGTTGCTTAGGGTGTCCAAGATATCGTCCGCACCCCCTTATCCATAATCGTCCCCATCCCCGTCGACCCACGTGCTTAATCTCAAACAAAAAAACAGCTACAACCCCTGCTAAATTCAAGGGTTGTAGCCATTTTTCGCCGTTACCAGTGATACGGTTCTCCCCTACTAATCTTAAACGCCCGATAAATCTGCTCCACCAGCAGCAACCGCACCATTTGGTGGGTAAAGGTCATCCGGGAGAAGGATAGTTTAAGATTGGCCCGCTGGCGCAGCTGCGGGGCCAGGCCGAAAGCGCCGCCGATAAGAAAGACGATGTCGCTTTTGCCATCCAAGGCGCAGCGATCAATATGGGCGGAGAGTTCTTCGGAGGACAGGTTCTGTCCAAATACATCGAGAACGATGCAATAACTATTGTCCCGCACATGCTTTAAAAGACGCTCGCCTTCTTTAACCAGCGCCTGGGCGCGCTCGGCGTCCGATGGACGGTCGGGCAGCTTTTCTTCGTCCACTTCGACAATGGACAGCTTGCAGAAAGGGCCCAAGCGTTTGGTAAATTCCGCGATACCCATGGCAAGGTATTTTTCTTTGATTTTGCCGACAGCGGCGATGGTAATACGCATTACTGCGCCGCCGGGGTTTCTTCAAAGAGAATGTTCACAGTCATGTTGTTTCCGCCGCGTTGCAATACCACATCAGCGCGACTTCCAGGCGCCAAGTTGTCAATGGCGCTTCTTAGTTCGGCCACGGTATTAGTGGCAACGCCGTTAATGGAGAGCACCAAATCCCCAATACGCAGCCCCGCTTTAGCAGCCGGTCCCTGCGCATCCACTTTGGCGACATACACGCCTTGGTCTGTATTCAGCTCATAGCCGTAGCGAGCGGCGGTATTCTTGTCCAGCACGCCTATGCCCAAATAGGAACGCACGACGCGCCCTTTATCGATGATGGATTGCAAAATAGGACGAGCCGTATTGATGGGAATGGAAAAGCCGATGCCTTCGACGCCTTCTTTAGCAATTTTGGCGCTATTGATGCCAATCACCACGCCGTCGGCATTGACCAGCGCGCCGCCGGAATTGCCGGGATTGATGGCGGCATCGGTCTGAATGAGCTTGAACCGTCGCTCGCCAATTTCCAAGGAACGGTTCACGGCGCTAATTACGCCTGCCGTAACACTACCTTTAAATTCAAGTCCCAATGGGTTCCCAATAGCAATCGCCGGTTCGCCAACCAATAGCGAATCGCTGTCACCCAGCGCCGCTACAGGCAGGTTGTCCGCTTCGATTTTTACAACGGCCAAATCGGTAATCGGATCAACGCCCAGCACCTGTCCGTTCACAGTTCTGCCGTCCGCCAGAGAGACTACAATTTCCTTGGCTTCTTCCACTACATGATAGTTCGTCGCGATATAGCCGCGCTTATCAAAAATCACGCCAGAGCCGGTACCGCGCTCAACGACTACCTTGCGGTTAAAAAAGTCGCGGGCGTACGCCTTGTTAGTAATGCCTACTACCGCAGGCCCTACCGCTTGCGCCGCACGAACAATGGCGGTATTACGCGCCTCCGAGACGTTCGTAGCATTCGCTCCAGGAACCACAACGCTTTCCTGCAGCGCCGTCGCGGGCGGTTTTTCGGCAAATTTCTGGCCGTAGGCCATGACTAAGCCGCCGCCGATTAATGCTCCAATGACGGCAATAACAAAAAAGGGCGCCCATTGACGATAGGTTTCTTTCCAACTCATCTTTCCCACTCCTTTTTAAGAAATAGCTGTGAACAAGAGTCACGGGAGTCAAGTGAGGGTCCGCAAGAGAATTGAATCATCCGCTCCCTGAGAATTTATAAAGTTACAACAAACACCGATAGCTCAGAATTTATGAAAACCAGCCATCCGTCATAAGCTGGTCATTTGGTCGGGGTACGTCAGCAGCAAGCGAATGTTGTTTTCTTCTTCCCCCACGCTTTGGCTGCGCAAAATGGTTTCTACCGTTTCTAGAGCCAGTTGGGGTCGGTTATTTTCCTGACTAAGATGAGCCAGAAACACTTCGGTCTGCTTTTTTTTCGGCAGCTTCGCCAAAAGCCAGGCCGCTGCGTCGTTGGACAAATGGCCTCGGTTGCTCAAAATACGCTGTTTTAAGTGCCAGGGATAGCTGCCTCCTTCCAGCATGTTTACGTCATGGTTGGCTTCCAGTACCAATATATCCGAATACGCCAGCGCCCGCACTACGGTTTCCGTCGCAAAACCCAAGTCGGTCGCTACGCTGCATTTCACGTCATGATGAAAAAAATTGAAACCTACCGGATCTGCCGCGTCATGCGAAATCGGAAAGGTGTGAATATCCACGCCGCCGATATGTAGGCGCTCCGGCAGGTCCCGGCAACAGGCCGCCTCCATTTTATCCTTGCCCTTCATCGCCTGCCACGCTGCCGGTCGGGCGTACACCGGCACGCCGTGCCGCCGCGTCAAGGTTCCCAGCCCCAGCACATGGTCGCGATGCTCATGCGTCAATACCACGGCGTCCAGCTCGGACACCGCTACGCCGATGGATTCCAGGCCTTTTTGAATGCGCCTAGCGCTGATGCCTGCATCCACAAGCACCTTGGCTCCGCCCAGGGCGACGTACGTAGCATTCCCCGTACTGCCGCTGGCCAGGACATGCACCTGCGCGCTCATAAGGACACCCCGGCGGCTACAATCTTCTCGCGCACCGCCGCACCTACGTCAAGCCGCAAGGCTTGTACCAGAAGTTCCGCAATTTCCGCTAACCGCTGTTGCGATTTCGCTTCAAAGCGGAGCGTAAACAAAGGCTCCGTCACCGAGGCGCGAATCATACCCCAGCCGTCGGCAAATTCCAAACGCACGCCATCAATCCGGTTAGGTTGGTAAGCTGCCAGCTTGGCTGCCGCCTCATCCAAAAGCGCATCCTTGTCCGCCCCGGTATAGGGAACGCGAATATCCGGAGTCAAGGGATAGCGCGGTATTTCACTCACTAACGAAGACAGCGCGCCATGGCTGGCTACAAATTCGCAGACTTTGAGTCCTGCAAACATGCCGTCGTCATAGCCCAGCTCGGACAGAAAGAAATGACCGCTGATTTCACCGGCAAAAAGGGCCTGTTCCTCTAGGAAGGCTTGTTTGCTGAAGGTATGCCCCGCCCGCGCCATAACGGCTCGGCCGCCCGCTTGCGCCACTGCTTCCGGCACCACCATAGAGCATTTTGCGTCATAAATGATCGCGCCAGGCCCTTTTTGTTCCAGATAGTGCCTCGCCAGCAATACCATGATCAAATCGTTATCAATGGCGGCTCCTGTTTCATCAACAAAGCCTACGCGATCACCGTCGCCGTCAAAGGCTACGCCCAGCGCCGCTTGATGCTGCCGCACGGCTTGTCCCAAAGCGACAAGGTTTTCCGCTAATGCCGGGTTAGGCGCACGTCCGGGAAAATTCCCGTCGGCCTCGCAATATAGATCGACTACCTCATACCCCAAAGAACTATACAACGCAGGGGCAAACGGCGCGGTCGCCCCGCAGCCTGCGTCGACAACTACTTTCAGTTTTCCCGGGGCGGCTTTGGCGGCGGTATCCTGCAGATAGGCGTCGGCTACATTCCAGCTTTCCAGCGAACCCTCTGCACGCACGCATGCTTTCTCCCCCACCAAAGAGGCAATGTGAGCTACCTCTTCTTCTCGCACCGGCAGCGGTCCCAAGACCAGCTTAAAGCCGTTATAGGGCGCCGGATTGTGACTGGCGGTAATCATAACGCCGCCTTCGGCTTCGCTTTGACGCAGCGCATAATAAAACACCGGCGTCGCCACCGTGCCAATGTCCAGCACCCGACAGCCGGAAGCCGCCAGTTCCCGGCATAAAATCGGCTTTAAACGCGGCGTAGACAAGCGAATATCGCCGCCGACCACCACGGTTTTTCCGGTTAACCTCACGCCCAGCGCTCTGGCAATATCCGTTACTGTCGCATCGTCTAAATCCCGATCGGCAATGCCGCGAATGTCGCAGGCGTGATAAATGTTGTGTTTCATGAAGACTCCTTCTGTAATGCTTGCATAATAGCCACGCCCGCACTAGCGCCAATACGATCGGCACCGGCGGCAATCATCGCCCGAACCTGCTCCAGCGTGCGAATACCGCCGGAAGCTTTGATCTGCGCAGAATCTCCTACGGTCCGGCGCAGCAGCTGTATATCTTCTACCGTAGCGCCACCGCTGCCAAAGCCTGTGGAGGTTTTTACAAAATGAGCGCCGCCTCTAAGAGCCGCCAGCGCCGCTTGGCATTTTTCATCATCATCCAGATAGCAGGTTTCCAAAATGGCTTTAACAATTTTACCTTCCGCCGCCTCTACGACGCTATGCACGTCGTTGGTCACCGCATCCCATTGGCCGCTCTTCGCCGCCCCTAGGGAAATGACCATATCGATTTCATCCGCCTTGCAGCGTACTGCTTGGCGCGTTTCTTCCTCTTTTACCCAAGTCAAATTAGCGCCTAAAGGAAATCCCACGACAGTGGCCACCTTGACGCCGCTGCCAGCCAAAAGATGCGCCGCTAAATCCACATAGACCGGATTGACGCACACGGCGGCAAAACCATACATTGCCGCCTCTTCGCACAGATCCCGGATATCATCGGGAGTCGCCGTCGCCTTCAGCAAGGTATGATCAATATAGGAAGCCAAATTCCGCATGGTAATTCCTCCTTTTTTTCTTTACAGGACGATATTCTTTTATTTTACCAGAGGCGAGCAAAACAGAAAAGCCGTCCTTCGCAAGAAGGACGGCTCGCAATGCGAACTATAAAGAAATAGTGCGATGATGCAATGCGTGAGTGCGATTAATTGCGCGCTTGCGCTTGTTGCTTTTTCTGGCAGGCCGGACAGATTCCATAGAAATAGAACTGCTGCCCTGACAAAACATAGTCGGTTTTGTCGCTGACCTGGTTCACAAAAGCGCTGGCGTCAATATCATGCATGTCATCTACGCGTCCGCAATCCATGCACCGCACATGAGGATGGTTTTCAACGGTCGCATCGTAGCGGAAGCTGTCTTCGCCTACGTTGAGAACCTGAACCATGCCAATCTCCCGCAAAATCTCAATGGTCTTGTACACGGTGGCCAAGCTCATCGTCGGATAATGGGGCTGCAATTCGTTGAAAATTGCTTCGGCGCAGGGATGCTCTGTCGTGTTAGACAAAACTTGATAAATCGCCAAACGTTGAGGGGTTACTTTGAATCCTTTCTCCCGCAAGAGAGCTGCTACGGAGAAATCCATTATTCATCACACCTACTTCTTAAATCTTTTAGCTTGCTAGTAATTATTATCCTTTGAGTTTAATTGAATTTTACTATGGTTTGCAATGCCTGTCAAGCATTTAATAAGGGTAATATTACCATTCTCCAAGGCATTCGTCTAGTGTTAGACATATATTTCCTCAAAGAATCTCTTTACCAACAATAATCATGGTCTATGCTATAATAAAAAGACTGCATATGACAAGGCTGGTGAAAGATATGAAATTAGAACAAATCCCCGGTATTCTCGCTCAGGAGCTTCACATTGCGCCGCACCAGGCGAACGCCGCGATCTCCCTCTTGGACGACGGAAATACGGTTCCCTTCATCGCACGGTATCGCAAAGAAGCAACCGGCGAGCTGGACGAAGAACAAATCCGTTCAATTGAAGAACGTTTGGCCTATCTGCGCAATTTAGCGAAACGCCAAGAAGAAATTCTCGCGTCTATTGAAGAGCAGGAAAAGCTGACGCCGGAATTACAAAGCGCTATTGAAAAAACAACGAAACTGCAGGAATTAGAAGATCTTTACCTGCCGTATCGCCCAAAAAAGCGCACAAGGGCGCAAATCGCCCGGGAAAAAGGCCTTGAGCCTCTGGCCGATTTGCTGCGCCAGCTTCCTGCCGGAAAAAGTCCTGACGAAGCGGCCGCCGCCATGCTGGCCGCCTTGCCGGATATTGAAACGGTAGAAGACGCGTTGGCCGGAGCCTCGGATATTATTGCGGAGCAAACCTCGGAAGATGCTTCCATCCGCGCCTGGCTGCGCAAAGAGCTGTGGCAAAAAGGCGAAATTACCGCAGAATTTGCCGTACCGGAGGAAGCCGCTAAAGAAGTACTGGCTTACAAAGACTACCGCGAACCGGTCAAGCGCATGCCGTCCCACCGTATCCTCGCCATCAACCGCGGCGAAAAAAAGGAACTTCTCAAGGTACACTTAGTCGCACCGCATGAAGAGTTTATCGCCGCTCTGGGCCGTCGTCTCATTCCTTCGCCCAATGGCGCTGCGGAGTGGTTGGCCTCGGCCATTGCCGACGGCTATAAGCGTCTGCTTTTTCCCGCCTTGGAGCGGGAAATTCGCAATCTCCTTACGGAGCACGCCGAAAAGCAGGCTATCCGCGTCTTCAGCCTCAACCTGCGTCAACTATTGCTGCAAGCGCCTTTAGCCGGACACACGGTCATCGGCCTTGATCCGGGGTATCGTACCGGCTGCAAGGTGGCGGTCATCGATCCTACAGGCGCGGTTTTGGAGACAACAACCATTTACATCACCCATTCGGCGGCGCAAAAACAGCAGAGCGCCCAAAAAGTGCTGGATCTTTGCCGCCGCCATCAGGTAACCCTGGCCGCCATCGGCAATGGTACGGCTTCCTTTGAAACGGAAGAATTTGTGGCAAGCCTGATTGCCGAACACAATCTGCCCTTGCGCTATCTCATCGCTAATGAAGCTGGAGCTTCGGTGTACTCCGCCTCCAAATTGGCTCGGGAAGAAATGCCGGATTTGGACGTTTCGATTCGCGGCGCGGTTTCCATCGCCCGCCGCATTCAAGACCCTTTAGCCGAACTGGTCAAGATCGAGCCCAAAGCCATTGGCGTCGGCCAATACCAGCATGATGTCGATCAAAAAGAATTGACTCATACCCTAGACGCTGTTGTTGAATCGGCGGTTAACCATGTAGGGGTAGAATTAAACACGGCTTCAGGAGCGTTGCTGCGTCATGTGGCCGGCATCAATGCAACGGTAGCTAAGAATATTGTGGCTCATCGCGAAGCCAACGGTCCTTTCCGGCAGCGCAAAGAACTGCTGAAGGTCGCCCGTCTGGGTCCGGCTGCCTATACGCAATGCGCAGGCTTTCTCCGCTTGGCTTCTTCTTCTCACCCTCTCGATAATACCCCGGTCCACCCGGAGTCTTACGCCTTAACGGAAAACCTGCTCGCGAAACTAGGCTTCACCTTTAAAGATTTAAGCAATAAAGACCGGCTGGCCGCTCTTCAGGCGCAAGCGCCGCAGGCCGATGTCGCCAAGCTGGCCCAGGAGCTGGAAGCCGGCGAACCCACCGTCCGCGATATTCTGGCGGCCCTAGCCAAGCCGGGCCGGGACCCGCGCGAGGATGTACCCCTGCCGCTCACGCGTCAGCAGGTCGTCAAGCTGTCCGAACTGCAGCCGGGCAGCATCGTCCAAGGGACGGTGCACAACGTTACCGACTTCGGCGTCTTTGTCGATATCGGCATCAAGGTCAAAGGCCTGGTTCACCGATCGGAGCTCAGCCGCAAGCCCTTCCGGCATCCGCTGGACGTGGTATCGGTCGGCGATATTCTGGAAGTGCTTATCCTGTCCGTCGACGAAGAACGCAACCGCATCGCCCTCAGCCTCAAACAAGTGCCTGCGAAAGAGTAACAGGTACGAACAATAGTCGCAAGAGAAGTAATAGGACCGGTGTTGAACAGGAGTAGAGGGAGTAGAGTGAGGGCATGGGAAAAGATATTTTTTTCTTCTTTCTGTGTAATGAATAAGCCCTATCCACTTTCGCATCTTTCGTGTCTTTCGCGGTTCGTTTTATAAATTCTGGTAAAAAAAGAGAGAGACAGTGAAAGCCTTGGCTTTCGCTGTCTCTTTGTTCGTTTCCACACTCTTGTTCTTTGCTTCGTTAATGCAATCTAAAGATAATCCGATGGAAGACATCCACTACCAAATCCATATATTCGGCGGCGTCTTTAAAGCCTCGGTAGACTTCGCGCTTTTTCATGGCGTCGATGGGATCCCCAGCTTTAAAAAGCTGAGATAGCGCGTCGCGATAGCGTGATTCCACCGCCAAGGATGCCAGGCGCATTTCCTCCACGCAGGCCTCGGCTTCGCGCGGGTTGCTTGATAAAAGGCCGGTGCCTCTAGAGAGCTCATAGGTACCGCGGCTGAGGTTCCACGCCAGCTCGCAGATAATTAAGTCCGGTTTTACCTCAAACGCTTGCATGGACTGAATCGTTCCCTTGGATAGTTCTAAAATGCGATCCATACGCACCGAAAAAGTATAGATATCCTGGCGATCAAAAGGAGTAGTAAACGCCTCTACCAGCTCTTCTTCCAATTTCATCCGCACCAAGTCCGCTTCGCGGCTGGAATGCATAAAACGCTCGAAATGCTGCATTTGCGGATCGCTCAACCAGGCCACCATGGCAGAAATGCCCTGCGAGGTCACGCGCGCTTGCTCGCTGAGGCGCCCGTAAAAATCATATTTGGGCGGTACTAGACGGTCCCATAGCTTCTTGCTTCCCATCTTGCTCCTCCTTATCTTGTCAGCCACTGCAACAGCCGGAATACTCCTGCTGCGCAAAGCGCTGACGCCGGAATGGTCACGCACCAGGCAACCAACATATGTTTGCCAACGTTCCAGTTCACCATGCGATAATTGTCCGCCGCCCCGGCTCCGATTACCGTTCCGGAAACAATATGCGTCGTCGACACCGGCGCGCCAACAAACGTAGCCAACGCCACCGAAGCGCCTGCGGAAAACTGGGAATTAAAGCTATGCAAGGGGCGCAGCGTAAAAATCCCCGTACCCAGCGTTTTCATAATGGACCAACCGCCAAAGAGCGTACCGAAGAACATGATTAAACCGCAAGCAATTTTCACCCAAGCCGGTACGCCTTCCACACTGCTCTGCACGCCAGACGCCAGTAATGCCAAGCTGATAATGCCCACCATTTTTTGCGCGTCATTCGCGCCGTGTCCGTATGCTAAAATGCCGCTTAACAGCCATTGCGAACGTTTTAACGGCTTATTCACCCAAAAGGTAGCTCGACGAAAGGCCAGCGACAGAATCACTTGGACGATAAACGCTACCAAGAATCCTAAAACCGGAGAAATAATCAAGCTGGCTACAATTTTGGCCACGCCCACCAGCTCCGCATTGCCCATATACAGTTCAGTCCAGCCCCAAACCACAGCGGACGCGCCATAGGCCGCCCAAGCGCCGCCTACCAAACCGCCTACCAAAGAATGCGTCGAGCTTGAAGGAATACCCATTTTCCAGGTAAAAAGATTCCAAATCATAGCCGCCGTCAAACCGGCTAAAAGGACCAGCAGCAATTGATGACTCACAGGCACGTTGAGAAGACCGATAATGGTTTGCGCCACCGCAGCACCGCTGAAAATAGCTCCCACAAGCCCCACGCTGGCCGCCCAAAGTACTGCCTGCAACGGCGTCGCCGCACCGCAGGCAATCATCGTAGCTACCACCGCGCTGGCGTCATTCATCCCATTGGTCAGTAGAAATACAAAGGCCACCAGGACAACCAAAGCCAACACGAGTTCCCACACTACGCATCATCTCCCCAGCGTTTGTATCATTTGCGCCGTTTGCGGCTGCCAGAACGAACGATCACTGTCCGGGCAGAGAAAAATCACCGCTGTAAAGTGCCCTTTGCTAACAAAGCCATAAACCTCGCTATACATAGGCAAAGGCAGTTGTTCTGTGGCTATTAAACGGCATTTGAGCAGTACCGCTTTGCGCCCTTTCAGATTGGCGCTGCGAACCGGTTCCAAATCCAGCACCCGCATGCCGTTTCCTTCTAGCGTACTTTTTACTTGTTCTTTGATTTGTCCGGCAAAAAAACCCAGTACCGGATCCAGCGGCATCACCGCTAGCATATCCGCTACTTGTCCCAGTTTATTCTCTTCCCGGCAGATTAGCAGGCGAGAATAATGCCAAACATCGCCGGACTGCATAGTTAGATCATATTGCGCCCGAATGGCCGGATACTGCTGGGCCGCCTCCAATTCCTTGGCCGTTTCCGCCTGCACCCCTGTTGCAATCTGCATAACCCCAATCGGATCTACAGTCACTTCCGTCACAGCACACTCGCCGCCAACAATTGACGCATTCCACAAAACCGCCGCCAGCAGCAAGCCTTTCCAAAATTGTTTCATTTTCTTTCACCTCGTTTGCACAGTTACGTTTATTATACCCTACTGACGATAAGGAGGAAATGAGCCGATTGTCAGGATCACGGTTTTTTTCCACGGAGAAAATATTTTTGTCTCACAGGGAAACGCCTCCCTAATGTCGAAGTTTATAACTATACAAAAGTTCAACGCAAGGGAGGGTTTTCTATGGAACCGACAGGAAAAACCGTTATTCACGAAGATGTTTTTGCCGAAGTTGCGCGCAATGCTATGACGCAGGTCAACGAGGTGTTCACCGACACTTCCAAAAAAGGTCCGGTTGCAGGCTTGGCGCAAATCGTTTCGGAGCGCTTCGCACCGCAGATTACGGTAAAGAAAAACGAACCGGAAGATACGGAAGGTTCGGCTGGCAAAGTCTCCTTCGAATTGAAAGTAGAGCTTCTCTATGGCGTCAATATTCCTGAAGTAACCCAGCGCCTGCGGGAAACCATGGTCAAAGAAGTAGAGTCCCTCACAGGCTACACCGTAGAGAAAATCGATATCAATGTAGAACGGCTGGTACGCCCGGAAAAACCAGAAGCCTCCAAAGCCTAGCTACGCAAAAGCCTCTTCGTCATCACGGCGAAGAGGCTTTTTTTATTGTACGATAATACTCACCAAAGCGGCTACGCCGAACAGCGCCAAGACAACACCGGAAATCCGGTTGATCACTTCCAGCACATGGCGGGTAAATTTACCGCGTAGGCAATTAATAAGGCCGCTCAAAAGAAACCACCACAGCACGGCTCCCAGAAAGACGCCGCCCACTAATAACACGGCTGTTTGGTAGTTAGGCGTAAAGCGATCCATACCGACGCTGGCAAAAACGGCGGCAAATAAAAACAAGGTCAACGGGTTAGCCAACGTCAAGAGCAATGTTGAAACATAAGTACTCCAAAAGCCGCTGCTCGCCCCCGGCAGGCGCATACAATTCACCGCCGAACGCCAATTCGTGATGCCCATGCCCAAGAGAGCCACGCCGCCCAAGGCGCGCAGCAATGTATGATATTCCATCAACACATTGGCCACCAAGGTCATGCCCATGCCGGCCAGCATGGCATATAAGGAATCGGCGGTCGCCGCGCCCACGCCTGCGACCAAGCCGCTTAGACGCCCAAAAACTAAGGTTCGCCGAATGCATAGTACGGCAATGGGTCCCACCGGCGCCGACATGGAAAAACCAACAAGCATGGATTTTAGAAACAAAGCCAACTCCATGTTTCCGGCATCCCCCTCCCGCAAGTTTCAAATCCATTTCTTCCGCTTCGCCGCTTGAAGCTCACTCCGATTTTTGCTGCAATTCTTGCAAGGCCTCTTCCCCCCGGCCTAGGGCAACCGCTACTTGCTGTTGCAAAGCCGCTTTTTCTCCGGCATCGGAGAGCAGTGAAAAATTCAAAGCAATAATCGCCGCGCCGCCGCGCAGCGCCGCCGCCAATTGCCAAATTGCTACTTCCAAGTCGCACTGCGTATGCGCCGCCAACTGCGGCTTCAGCTTGTTTGCCGCCTCCAACGCTTGCGCCGCTATCTCCAGAAGCTGCAACATCGGCTGCACCGCTCGCAAAACCTCCGCTTGTTCCAAGACATCGCCGTTGGAAAACGCCTGTAAAATACGCCGCAAGACGGCTTCATCCGCTGTCGCTACTGCCAGCGCCTGTTTGCGGCACGCTTCTAGTTGATCGATATTGGCCGCGACCGTACGGGACAGCATAATCAAAATGCCTAACGCCAAGGCCGCTCCCGCAGCGGCAGCGCTGCCGCCCCCCGGCGGCGGTCCAGACCAGGCCAGATCATGGCTCCAGTCTCGAGTTTGCATGTCACTCATTTTATTCCACGCTGACCAGCAACGGATACAAGGGCTGGCCTCCGTCGTATAATTCTACTTCCAGTTCCGGGAACGCTTCGCGCACTTGCGCCGCTAAGTTTTCCGCTTCGCTGACCGTCAGCTCGCTGCCGTAATACAAGGTCGCCACCTCGGCGGTCTCGAATACCAAGCGCTGCAGCAACGCCAAAAGCACCTTTGCGATACATTCCCCTTGGGCCGCCACTTTTCCTGCTTTGATCCCAAGAAAATGACCAGCCTTAACCGGTTGACCGTCCACCACGCTGTCCCGCACGGCTTTAGTCACGCTGCCGGAAACGACTTCTTGCCGCCGCGCTTCCATCCAGGCCACATTGTCTTCCAACGAAGCCTCCGGCTGAAAAGCCAGCAGCGCCGCCAGCCCCTGCTGCACATCAACGGTCGGCACCACTTCAATACGATCACCCAGCAATTTCTTCACTTGCTTAGCCGCCAGAACAATGTTCTTGTTGTTCGGCAGAATGATATAGCGCTCTGCGTCCCCGCTATGAATAGCAGCGATGAATTCTTCCACAGGGGGATTCATCGTTTGTCCGCCGCTGACAATAGCGGATGCTCCCAGCTGACGCAGCATAGCGCTCAGCCCTTCGCCAGGCGATACCGCCAGCACAGCCAACGGCACCTGCGGCCGCGCCGCTGTATGCAAACGTTCTTGATGCTGATCCGCCATATTGTCAATTTTAATATCATGCAACGACCCCCAGGTCAGCGCCATTTCCAACACTTGTCCCGGGTGCGCCGTATGAATGTGCACTTTGAGAAGCTCGTCCCCTTCCGCCAAAATGAGGGATTCTCCTAAGTTTTGCAGAGCCTGCTTGGCTTCACCGCCGCTAACGCGGCTTTTCTTGACTAAAAACTCCGTACAGTACGGATGCGCTAAATTCACTGCATCCTCGCTCAACGAGGGCTTGGCCGTCAAGTGAAAGGAAGAACTCCCTTCCGGCGAGGTCATTTCGCCGCGCAAGCCTTCGGAGCAGCCCTGCAGAAAAACCAGCAGCCCCTTGCCGCCAGCGTCAACAACCCCCGCATCCCGCAGAGCTTTCAACAGCAGCGGCGTTCTAGCCAATTCCTCTTCTCCCACCTGCAGCGCCGCCGCCAGCACTTCGCCAAAAGACCGCTCTTCCCTCACCGCACGCCTAGCGCCGCGCGCTACGCCCTTGGCCACTGTCAAAATGGTGCCTTCCACAGGCTGCGCTACCGCCCGATAGGCGTACAAGACTCCGTACTGAAAGGCCTTGCCAATCTCGCAGGACGAAGCCTCTTCCTTCCCCGCCAACCCGCGGGCTATGCCGCGAAACAATTGCGCTAAGATCACGCCTGAATTGCCTCTAGCGCCCATGATCGCACTGTCCGCCGTCCGTTTGGCCAACGTGCCAATACCCGCGTCCGCAGCTTCCTGAAGCCCTCTAGACGCCGCCCCCAGGGTCAGTAGCATATTCGTTCCCGTATCGCCGTCCGGCACCGGAAATACATTTAAATTGTTAATTTCTTCGTAATTTCGTAAAAAGGCGTCATAGGCGCCCAGAATCATGCGCCGAAAATCAGCTCCGCTAATTCGCTCCGTCATGCGCTGGTACCTCCTCCAAGTTCTCTTGATAAATAAAGCCAATCAACCCCGGTCCTGTATGCGCGCCAATAACCGGACTGATTAAAAACACTTCCACCTGCGCTTCCGGTTGGGCTTCTTTCACCAGCGCCGCCGTCTGCGCCGCCAACTCGGGATTGTCCACATGGCCTACGCCGATATAAGCAGGCCGCTGCAAAACCAGAATATCCTGCATGGCCCGTTCGAGCGCCCGTTTTTGCGTACGCACCTTGTCCAACACCTGAACTTTGCCGTTTTGGAGGTATAAAAGGGGACGCAGCTGTAAAATACCGCCGAACAACCTGGCCGCGCCGCCAATCCGGCCTCCTTTATGTAAATATTCCAAGGTACCCGGGATAAACACGGTATGCGTGCGCCGCACCATGGCGTCCAAGAGATGCACTACCTCGGCCAAGCTTTTCCCAGCCTCTGCCGCTTCTAACGCGGCTTTAGCCATCTGCACCAAACCAATAGCCGTCGTACCGGAGTCAATGACTCGAATAAGCCGAGGATCCACCTGTGCGGCGGCCATACGCGCCGTACTGGCTGTGCCGCTCAATCCTCCGGACAAAAGAATGCAGACCACTTCTTGTCCTCTGGCGGTCAATTCTTGAAACAATTGGATAAACTGCCCTTGCGCCGGTTGAGACGTCTTCGGCATTTCCTTCGCCGCACTGGCTTTTTGGAATAATTCAGCGCCGCTAATATCCGTATCCAGCCATTCCTGTTCTCCGATGCGCACGGATAGAGGTACAACATGCAGATTTTCATGCCGCCCCAGCCATTCCTTATCGACCATCGCCGTACTGTCAATTACCACTTGTAGCTGTGTATTCCCCATATCTATAACGTCCTTTCAGCTCCTGCAATCCTATCTTCCAACGCTTCCGGCTCCCTTGCATTCTTTTCTGAAAACAACTGGAAAAGCCGCGCAACCTCGCGTATACTGATAACAAGACAGTCTTGCCGCAGCACTGCCTTATTTTAGCATGACTGCGCAAGATCTTCTTTCTCTACATTGTAACAAAATCACACTGGAAAAACATCTCCCAATTCAAGGGAGCGCTGGCCTGTCGCCTCTCAGCGCAGCAGCCTATAACAAAAAGCGGAGGATGGTTTCATGGATAATAAGGAACGACCCAGGCTTTTCGCCCTGGATATCGGCACGCGCAGCGTCGTCGGTCTGGTTGGCGAACGTGAAGGACTCCACACACGCATTTTGGGGTATGAGCGCCAAGAACATCACACGCGTTCCATGATGGACGGCCAAATCCACGATGTGCAAGAAGTAAGCCGTATTTTGGCTTCTGTCAAAGAACGTCTAGAAGAAGAATACGGTTCTTTGACGCAGGTTTCGATCGCGGCTGCCGGACGCGCGTTGTGCACCATCCGCTCTGAAGCCGAAATCGAGACCAATCTCAAAGGACCTCTCAGCGCAGATGATGTGCGAACCTTGGAGCTTGCCGCCATCCAAACGGCGCAGCAGCAATTATCCACCTCAAAAACCGTCAAAGATCCCACCGACTACTATTGCGTCGGTTATAGCGTCATGCATTATAGCTTAGACGATACCCAGCTGTCTTGTTTAGTCGGACAAACCGGCAAAAACGCCCGCGTAGAGTTGATTGCTACCTTTCTGCCCCGGCAAGTTATCGATTCGCTGCAAACCGCTGTGCAGCAGGCAGGCATGGAGATCGCTACTCTGACTTTGGAGCCGATTGCAGCCATCAATGTTTTGATTCCTCCCACGATGCGCCATCTTAATCTTACGCTGGTTGACGTGGGCGCCGGAACCTCGGACGTTGCCATCACCCGAGACGGTACGGTTATTGGCTACGGCATGGTTCCTTCGGCAGGAGACGAAATCACTGAAGCCATCTCTCAGCAATATTTACTTGATTTCAATGTCGCTGAAGAAGTCAAGCGTTCTTTAAATGAGCAAAAAGAAGTCCGCTTCCATGATATTTTGGGATTGGAACAGGTGCTGCCATCCGCCAAAATCACCGAGACCATTTTGCCGCAGGTCACGCAGCTGGCTAACGATATTGCCGCTCAAATTTTGGAGCTGAATGCCGAGCCGCCGCAAGCCGTACTGCTTGTGGGCGGCGGTTCCTTGACTCCGCAGCTGCCGCAGGCGCTGGCGCAAGCGCTAAACATGCCGCCTGCCCGCGTCGCCATTCGACGGCCCGATATGGTGCAGGAAATTATGGATATTCCCGAAGCCCTGCATGCGCCGGATGCAATTACCCCCTTGGGGATTCTCAAGCTGGCTTCCGGCAATTTGCTGCATTTCGTGCATGTTACTTTAAACGATCGGCCTCTGCGCCTCTTCAATCTGGGCCAACTCACCGTCGCCGACGCTTTGCTTGTAGCTGGCTTCGACATCCGTACTCTCAAGGGACGCCCGGGGCTGGGCATCACAGTCACGGTCAACGACCAAAAGCATTTCCTCCCCGGCAGCGCCGGCGCTCCGGGAACCTTGGCCTTAAACGGACAACCCGCCACGGTTTCGGACTTGCTGCATGACGACGATACGTTGACAGCCATTGCCGGCACGATCGGTTCCACGCCGCAGGTCACACTAGCGGACTTGGCGGATTTGCCCCCCGAGCTATCTTGCAGCATCAACGGCCGTAGCCACATTTTCCAACCGGTCGTCACGATCAATCAAGAACCGGCTTCCGTCCAGACCGTGCTCAAGGATCGGGATGTCGTCGCTTATTCGTTCCCGCCCACTTTGCGCCAGGTGTTAAAGCAAGCTGGCCATGAAGAAAACGACTTCCATTTCCGTTATTTTATCAACGGTCAGGAACGAACCTATACGGTCTGGCCCGAATTTTTCATCGGCCAAGACGCAGCTACGTTGGAAACGCAAGTATCCGATGGCGCCAATATCCGCATTGTCGCTAAACAGACGCCTAAATTAGAGGATGTTCTAGGGCTTCGCGATACTTCTACGCACATCCAGGTGCAATTTAACGGCACGGCCTGCAAGGTTCCTACTTGCCGCCTGCGCCTTCATATGGACGGCCGCTCGGCTCAGCCGGGAGAGGACGCTCCCGACGGCAGCCATATTGAATTCCAACTTACGGAAGCGCTCACTCCCATCATCAGCGATGTCCTTTTAGCGGCGGAATTCGACGCCATGAAGCTGCCCCTGGGAAAAATCAATATTTTGTGCAACAACTGCGAAGCGGAGCTCACTACGCCTGTTAAAAACGGCGATGCCATCCGCATCGAAAGCGAACCGCTGCCTTCAAGTAAGTTATGAGTGAAAAATACGGAATTTGAACAGGAGTAAAGGGAGTAATCGGAGGGTACGACTGAGGATTACGGAATATAAGATTAGGACCGGCGATACAGCCTAACAGGCTGCCTCGCCGGTCCTTTTTAAAATTCAATGCCTTGTTGGGCTTTGATTCCTTTTTGATAGGGATGCTTGATTTCTCGCATTTCCGTTACTAGATCCGCTTTCTCAATCAATTCCTCGCGGGCGTTGCGCCCAGTCAACACCACATGCACCGTAGGGGGCTTGGCTTCCACCAAATCCAACACTTGCTCTACGGAAACCAAACCAAAGTGAACGGCGTAATTGATCTCATCTAAAATAACCATATCCCACTCGCCGGAGGTCAATGCGTCTTTCGCTTCTCGCAGCGCCTCCGCCGCAGCCGCTTGATGCGCTTCTTTTTCCGCACGCTGCTCTTGCGTGCGTTGCACAAAGCCTTCCCCCAAAGGACGGATAACCAGCCGCGGCGCTAAGGCTTCCGCCGTCGTAAGTTCGCCGTATTTCCAGTTTCCTTTAATAAATTGCAGTACCAGAATGCGCAGCCCTTGACCCCAAGCCCGAAATGCCAGTCCCAGCGCCGCCGTCGTCTTGCCTTTGCCATTGCCGGTATGCACGATCACCAAACCTTGCCGTTCCTTCATCATGCCCCTCCACTACTCTTTTTTACACCTGATAGGCGTTAAAGCGTTCCTGAAATGCAGCCAGACCTTGACGCACCACAAAGTCGCCAAAAAATTCCTGTTCTTGCTTTTCCTTCTCAAACCAACGAATAAATTCTTCTAATACGTCTTCTATCTGCGCAATCGGAATCCGTCCCTCCAGGCGCTGCGCTAAGACAGCCTGCGCACCGCCGCCGCCCAAAAGGATTTCAAAGCCAGCTTCCGCTTTCCCGCCGACATTTACAAATACGCCTTGCAAACCTATATCCGCCATTTGCGGTCGCACGCAGGAATTCGGACAGCCGCTCACATAGATACGCAGCGGCGTTTTCCCCTGGATGCGCCGTTGCAGAGACGCCAGCATTTCCGGCGCCCAATCCTTGGTAAATACAACCGCAAAGGGACATACCTCTCGGCCAGGGCACGTAAGAGCCAATCCTTCCAAGGCCGACGGAAACGGCGTCAAACGAAGCAAGACCGGTTCTTTTAAAATTTCTTCCTTGCGCGAGGAAGCCAAATTCAAGAGTACTACATTTTGGTCTGCGGTAACGCTCAAGGCCCCGTCTCCATAGCGATAAGCTAAATTCCCCAATGATTCCAGCTCTTTCGACGTCAGCCGCCCCGCCGGCACGGCTACTCCTAGCCAAGAAAGCCCAGCCTGTTTTTGAGCCTGCCATCCCAGCCAGCCTGGCGCGGAGACCGAAGCGGCCTGTAAAACCGTTCCCTTTTTCAGCAACGGCCCGGTGTGACGCAGCAATTCTTCCAGAAAACGCTCCTCGCCCCAGTCTGACAGCAAATATTTCAAACGGCAATGATTACGCCGTTCGCGATACCCATGCTCCTTAAACACCATAGCTACACCGCGAGCTACCGTCAAAACCTCTTCGGGACGCACAAACAAATCCAGTTCCTTCGCCAATTGCGGCTGCGTCGCCAATCCGCCGCCGACGCGTACGTGAAAACCAAGAATCCGTTCAGAGACCGCCACCTTTTCCGCTGGCGAAAAAGACAGGTCATTGCTTTCTCCTTGCGCAGCATACGCAGGATGACCGCTTATTGAAAGCTTAAGCTTACGGGGCAAATTGGAAAAATCACGATTGCCGTCAAAAAAGCCATTCAGCTCCCGCACTAACGTCCTCACATCCAATACTTCCCCTGGCTCTAAACCGGCTACCGGGCTGGCAATGATATTGCGCGGCCCGTCGCCCGCCGCTTGACGCGTGGTTAAACCGCAGGCAGTTATGGCTGCAAAAATGGCAGGCATATCTTCGATATCCAGCCAATGGAGTTCCAGGTCCTGCCTGGTTGTAATATCAACCAAGCCTCGGCCGTAACGCTGCGCCAGTTCAGCTACCTGCAAAGCCTGGTCCGCCCGAATCGCACCGCCAGGCAGTTTAATTCGCAGCATAAGCTTCATATCTTCCCGCGGTCGCTGCACATATACGCCATACCATTTCAGCCGCTCCCAAGCGGCTGGAGAAACCGAGGCAAACCCTTCGCGGGCATAAACAGGCAGCTCTCCAAGAACGTCCAAACCATCCTGTTCCGCTTTGATTGCTTCTACATGATTTTTCGAAACCGCACTTGCTTTTTGCACTGTGTATATCCCCCTCCCGCTACACCCCTGCGCAAACCTCTTCTTGCTATATATTTTCCCATGTTTCCGCGCGATTGTATATGCCAAATTCTCGTCTCTGTAGTTCCTTGCTATATTTTGCAGAAAAGCCAGCAACTGCCAGCAGGATTTTAGTCCTTGACGCCGAATAAACTATATTTATTTTGTCCTGCTTTTATAGCCCAAAGGAGATTTTAATGAGCTTTTCGTCCCACAATTCCCACATAAACGGTTCGTCAACCTCCGAAATTCCGCTATTATACCGTCAGCTCCTCCACGCAGCGCCTGCCAGCGCCCTGGTGCTAACCAAAAACCGGCTTTGGGTTAACCGCAACTTACAGGAGCAGCTCCATGCCTATGGCCTCCCGCAAAACCGCAGCCACCTTTGGCAACTTGTATGCCCCCAAGACCGACGCCCGCTGCTGCGCATTCTCGCCACCGCTTTCCAATCTCCCGGCACCCCTTTGTATTGCGAGCTTCGTCTGGAGCTCCGACCTCAAGAACTTTCTTTTTTCGAAACCACGGTCGTACGGCCTGAAGACAGCGACTCGCTTTGCTTATTCTTGTTAAACCTCACGGAGGAACGCCGTCTGCAAGAACGCCTTGCCCACCGCGAAAAACAATGGAAACTCATTTCCACTACCTCGGAAGACGGGTTCTGGGAGTGGGACCTGCAGCTACAGCAAGGTTACTTATCCCGCCGCGGCCAAACGTTGCTTGGCTACGCCCCTGAAGAACTATCTATTGATTTGGATGCCGTGCAACACTACATTCACCCTGCCGACCAATCCCACTTCTATCAACAACTTGCAGAACACCTGACAAATAGACGTCCGTATTTCCATTGCGACTATCGCATGCTGGCCAAGAATGGCACTTGGCGTTGGGTTCGCAGCCGCGGCTTAGTCTTTCGCAGCGAGTTAGGACAGCCCTTGCATATTCTCGGCACGATCCGAGATATCCACGAAAACCGTCTTGCCGAAGAACGTCTGCTTTTGCGCAACCGCTTATTGGCGGATTTGCACGAAGTAGCTTTAGGCCTTCTAAAACCGCATGCACAGCATGAACTTTTGGACGTCATTTTAGATAAAGCGACTGCGTTCATGGGCGTCTCCGACAGTTTGCTTGTGATAGATGAACAAGGCTCCGGCCTTACAGCGCCTACTTTTATGGCGACTCGCGGCAAGCTGCAGTTTTTGGAAGGACAAGCCTCTTCGGAGGCTTGCGGTTTAACACAATTGATTCTGCAAAGCCAATACGCCATTTGTATTGAAAATTACGCCACATGGCCTAGAAGACACCCTGCTCTTTCTGTATTAGGCGCAGCTCTAGCGGTCCCGCTTCGCCTAGGCGAACGCACCATGGGAGCCTTTCTCTTTTTCGCCTCCGCCTCTAGCCAGCAATTTTCTCCGGAAGAAATACAAGCGGCTAAACACTTGGCCGATCTCGCTGTAGCAAGCATTCGCAACACTTCGTTAGCCGCTTCTTTAGCTAGGGAAACCCAGGAACGCAACCAAGCCGAATCCGAGCTGCAAGAAAGCCAAAGTCGCTATGAACAGCTGCTCGCCTTGCTTCCTGACGCCGTCTTCCAAGTCGATCGAGACACTAAAATCATCATAGACGCCAATGAGCAATTCGCTCAGCTTCTTGGTTACACCCGCCAAGAGGTACTTTACAAACCCATTCTTTCTTTTATTGATACCACCGTTCATCCTACCAGTGAAATGGAACATCTTTACGCTACCATTCCGGATGACGGCCCGATCCCCCGGGAAACAAAAGTATATTTGCACAAGGACGGCTCTCAGGTATACCTGGAACGAAGCGGCTCTACCTCGCGCAGTCAAGATCGTTGCATCATCCTCTTTGTAGCCCGCGACGTTTCCGCACAGCTCGCTAAGGAAGAACGCTTACGCTACCTGGGATTCCACGACGCTCTTACCGGGCTGGGCAATCGCGCTTGTTTAGAAGACATACTCGCAAAAATGAAAACCGCGCCCTCCCCATTCGCTCTGGGCATCCTTCTCTGCGACTTGGATCGCTTGAAAAAAACAAACGACTCTTTAGGACATGCCGCCGGCGATCTGGCGATCATGGAAGCGGCGTCCATTCTGCGCCGCTGCTTCCGCCAAGATGATGTGATTATAAGGTTTGGCGGCGATGAGTTTCTCGTTGTGCTCCCGCACGTAAGTCTGGACCTTGTCTCACAAAAATGCCAAAACCTGCTTACGGAGGCTAAAAAGGTCAGCCAACGTTGGAACTACGGCTATTTCGGCTTGTCGGTCGGCTGGGCTTACGACGAAAAGGGCTCCTTACATCCACAGCAGTTAATCCAGCAAGCAGACCAGCAAATGTACGCCAATAAACGTCGCGATACCGAACCCCATTGAAAGACATTCCGCTAAAAAGGCACCGACAGCGCTTAGCCGTCGGTGCCTTTTAAAATTTGTCCGCTTAACAACGCAGCTTCAGCAAATTGCGCATCTGGCGCAAGCGTTCCTCGGCTACCCGTTCCGCCGCCTTATGAGGCGGCAATTTTTCTTTACGGGCCATCGCTAAAACGCGTCCCATATTTTCATAAATGGTTTCCACTCGACGCGTGGCTCTATCTCGATGATACCCGCCTGGCTGCAACTCGTCGTAAACATTGATAACGCCGCCGGCATTAATGATAAAATCCGGTGCGTACAATATGCCCTTCTGCTGTAGCAGATCGCCATGATGCGCTTCTTGCAATTGGTTATTAGCCGCCCCCGCCACGACTCGGCAGCGTAAGCGTTCTATGGTCCGTTCATTTAAAATGCCGCCCAACGCACAGGGCGCAAAAATATCACAATCTACATCATAAATGACTTCCGCCGCCACCGCTTGAGCTCCGATTTTTTCAACAACAGCCTGCACTCTCTTTTCCTGCACGTCACTTACGACTAATTTACAGCCTTCCTTATGCAGAATATCACACAGCGCCGCCCCTACATGCCCCAAACCTTGCACAGCTACCGTCTTGCCGCGCAAACTTTCTTGACCCCAAACCTCTTTGGCGCAGGCCAGCATGCCCCGATAAACGCCCAACGCCGTCAAAGGAGACGGATCGCCGCTGGAACCTCGGCTTTTAAGGCCTACCACCGAATTCGTCTCCATGTGAATAAATTCCATATCCGCTGGAGACGTCCCCACGTCTTCCGCGGTAATATATCTGCCGCCCATAGTTTGTACGAATCTGCCAAACGCCCGCCACAAGGCTTCGCTCTTGTCTTTCGCCGGATCGCCGATAATAACCGCCTTAGCGCCCCCCAGATTCAAGCCCGCAGCGGCATTTTTGTAGGTCATACCCCTTGCCAGACGCAGGGCATCTTGAATCGCGTCTTCTTCGTGCTCGTACGGCCACATGCGCGTACCGCCCAGCCCTGGCCCCAAGGTTGTGTCGTGAATGCAAATAATCGCCTTTAATCCAGATTGGGGCTCATGACAAAACACAAGCTGTTCATACTGGCCGCGCGCCATTTTACCGAAGATCTGCATAATCCCGCCCCCTTCACGAAACGTCGGAAAATACTGTCATCTCTATAATTGGACAACGGCCGCACAATTTCCTGCGAAAAAAAAGAAAAACCGCCAAAGCGGTTTTTCTTACAATTCTTGTTTCATTTTTTGCGGAAACATAGAACAAAAAGCTCTTCGTCATCGACCGCCACTTCTACTTCAAAGCCGGCTTCTTCTCCCCAAGCGCACAGTACAGCCGCTTCTGGCAGCCGATCTTGCCCCACCGTTTCCAAGCCTTCGTGAAGCGCATTAATGGCCGCCCGACTTTCGCCATGAGCCACTACTAAACGTCCGCCGGAACGAAGCACCCTGGAAAATTCACGCAACACCGTCTGCGGCTGCTCAAAATGTGGGAATACGGAATAACAAAGAATCGCATCCACACTGTTTTCCGTCTGCGGCAGCAAGGCAGCATCCGCTTGCAAAAACAAGGCCAATTCGCTGTGTTTCGCCCGAGCCCGCGCCAGCATTTCCTCCGCCACGTCAACGGCGGTTATCTCCCCCAGCATGCCCAAGGCTTGCCGCAAATACGGCAGCATGACTCCTGTACCTGTGCCAATATCCAGAACTCTCTCTCCCGGCTGCAACGATAACGCCCCCACGATGCGCGACAGCTTACAGGCGTCATGACGCACTTGTTCATCCCAGTGCGGGGCCATTTGGTTAAAAAATTCCCGGTGATTCATCAATTTGCTCCTCAAAGCTTCTAACTAGCATTTAACGTACCCCGGCGCCTGCCGCTCTCATCCGAGCCGACCAACCCCGCTGCTTCCAAGGAAGCTCTCCTAAACCGCCGGCGGCTAACGCCGCTTGCTGGCAAGTTACTTTCCTGGATACTTCTTCTAATGACGAGTAGATAAACTCATGCACTGTATACGCCGGACCAATGCGTTGCACCAACCGCGCAGCTTCTTCGCTGCCAAAAGGCTGATGCTGATCAATGGCCGACACGTGCTTCCAGAGGGTTTCCACGTCGCTGACTTTCATGTCCCGGCGCCGGCTGTGGCGCACATACTCGCCAGACAAGGATGCATGCAGATGCAGCCCCCGCACTCGTGATGCATAGATTCCCAAGGAATCCACCGTACGCAGCACATAATCGACTGCTTCTTGCTCATTGCGCAGTTCTTGGCAGGTATTCATTAAATGCCCTGTATCAAGCATAATGCCAGTATTAGCCCGCTCCAAACCATCAAAAAGCAAGGCCGCCATACGAGGCTGGGTCAGCCGCAATCCAGGCCACCAAAGATTTTCAAATAAAAGAGCTACCGACGCAGGCAGTTCCTGCACCAATAAGCGCACCAACTCCAGCGTTGCGTTTACCACCTCTTCATCACTAGCGGAAAACCGCCAATGACCGGTTTCTTCTTGTCGCACATGAGCCACATGAAGAACTACATAATGAGCGCCCGCCGCCACGGCCTGCGCCAAATTGCGCCGCCAAACAGCCAACCATCCCGCCGGAGTATCAGCGCCGTAATAGAGCTTGGCATTTTCCCAACTGCCAAACTGCCGCAACACTTCCGCTTCATCGCCACGCCAAAAATCAAGCCATGCCGGCCAGAAGCGCAAATGCACTCCGCAAATATGCTTTGCAGGCAGCTGCGTATCATCCCAATCATCACCTAAATAGGCTTCAACCCCATCTAAGCCGTGATCCGCTAGAAAGCCTTCCAGACCGCCGCCCCAACTGCGCCACATTGCACAATCGTCAACATAGCTTGAAGTGTTAATCAGTTGCAGCATGCCGGTCTCCTCTCTAAAATCGCCTGCGTAATTATCGTTATAACCTTAGCAAAATAAGTTTTAAAAGTCAACGTACAGTCTTGTTTGCCGCAGCACTGTGGGAATCGTGTAAAATGTACCACGATTAAAGGAATTTATCCGAATAGGCCGAACCAATTCATACTAACCAAATACACTTGAAAAACCCGTGCAACGCGGATTTTTCCCAGTCTAACTTAGCAGCCTTCTAGAAAAGAAGCCACGGATGGCGCAGAACCGGACTTCTCTGTATCTCGCCAGCGTTTGCAGAAAGAATCTGCAGGAACGCTGATGCAAGAATTCTTCATAAAGGAGCTGCCATGAATCTGCTGCCAGACGCCGCGCTTTCCAAAGACAACGAGTACATTTTACTTTCGTGGCTCCTGAAGGAAGCCTCCCTAGGTATTTACATCATTAAACGAATAGGCAATAATCGTTCCGTCATTTTGGCGGTCAATGATGTTTTCTGCCAGCTAACTGGTTTAAAGCACACGGAACTAATCGGCCAAAGCGCCTCCGCGCTTCTCTCCTTATTGCGAGAAGAAGATCAACGAAAGCTCCAAGATCTTTTAAGCCAAGGCGCTCCTATAACCGACTTGGAATTCCCCTGGCTGCAAAAAGATGGCTCCTTAGCCTGGGCCATTACCTCTTTGCGTCTCTTTCCCAGTCAAAATCATAGCCTTCTGGTAGGTATCTCTAAGAAGCTGCCCCTCCTCCCTCCGACTCATGAGACTACTACGGATTTTCGCCAAGAAGTACGCGCCGTCCACGCCAAGGTGCTGCTGCTGGAGCAACGCCTGCAAGAACAGCAAAAGCGCCTCCATGAGTCTAATGAAAGACGGAGAGTCGATGAAAAACGCTTCCACCTGGCCATGTCGTTCTCCGGCATTGGCCTTTTAGACATTGATTGGGCCAAAGCGCCAGGGTCGTTTCGCCTTACCCGTAATTGGCTCAAAAAATTCGGTTTAGAGCAATATTCCGGCGTCTTAGCCAAAGATTTGTACGCCAGCCGTATCCACCCGGAAGACATCGCGGCCCATGTGCAATCCTTAGCGATGCACCTTGAGGGAACGTCCATGCTTTACGAAAATGAATATCGCATGAAGGATGCGCAGGGAAATTGGCTTTGGGTCTCGCTACGCGCCAAAACTATGCGCAATAAAAATGGTCTGCCGCTGCGCACAACCGGTCTTTTAACAGATATAACCGCGTTAAAGCAGCGCGACTATCAGGCTACCCATGATGAAGTAACCGAGCTATACAACCGCCGCGGCTTCACCGAGAAGGTGTCACAGCTTTTAAACGCCGGTTCGCAAGGAATTCTTCTATCTATCAACATTGATGATTTCAAGGTTATTAATGATATCTACGGCTATGAACAGGGAAATGAGTATCTGCTTAAGTTTGCCAAGCATCTGCAAGCCCTCTTTCCTCCCGGTACCCTTTTAGCACGTTCCGGAGCCGATGAATTTTTGGCCTTCTTCAGCGGCGCTGTAGAGACTAATAAAATTCCCACGTACAGTTCTTCCTTCAAAAACATCTTTCTAGAAACCACCTTTGGTTCCTTTTTTATCAGCGCCAAAGGGGGCTTCGCGCCGACCTCCGCTACCGCAGAAACAGCTCACGAGCTAATCCAAAAGGCAAGTCTGGCGTTGCATCACGCTAAGGAAATGGGAAAATCGACTTTCTGCCGCTATGAACCGACCTTGCAAAAAAAGAATATTCGCCGCCACGTATTGAAAGAGGGCTTAAATCATGCCTTTCGAAATCAAGAATTTTCGCTTGCCTTTCAGCCCATTTACCAGATAATCGAACAGCAAGAGCGCATTTACGGCTATGAAGTGTTGCTGCGCTGGAAAAGTCCGTCGCTGGGCCTCATTTCTCCCAGTGAATTTATTCCTTTGGTAGAAGAATCGAACCTCATTCTTTCCATTGGCGAATGGACGCTCCGCGAAGCTTGCCGAATCTCCACGCAGTTTCAACAGCAACACGGCGAATATCTTAATATTTCCGTCAATGTATCGGTTCGTCAATTAGCCGCCCCCGGCTTTGTTAATCTGGTCCGTTCCATTTTAGAACAAAGCAATCTGCCCGCAAATTGTCTCACCCTGGAAATCACCGAAAGCGTTATGATGACTGATACAGAAAAGAATGTGGCTTTGCTAAGTCAACTCCGAGATCACGGCGTCTCTATCGCCCTGGATGATTTCGGCACCGGTTATTCTTCCTTTACCTACCTGCAAAAGCTGCCGATTTCCATTTTGAAAATCGACAAATCTCTTATTGATGATATCACCTCATCACAAGGTAAAACACAGCCGATCATCGCTTCGCTCCTTCACATGTCCAAACTCCTGGGTTACCGGGTTGTTACCGAAGGCGTAGAAAGTCCGGAACAACTGCAATTGCTGCTGCAAAACGGCTGCGAGTACTTTCAAGGCTATTTTTTCAGCAAGCCGCTGCCCCAAAGCGCTTTGCAGGAATTCCAGCAAAAGTCGCACCTCAAAACGCAAGCTTTTTCTTTGCCTCCCGTAGAGCCAAGCAACGCTGCAGACGAGGCCAGCTAACTCAATTACCAAGCGCCAAAGCCAAGATCAGCCGGAAAAATCCCGGCCGATCTTGGCTCTTTTTGTTTTATGCGCCGCAGTTTTATTTAAAAACTCTGCGTAAAAGTCGCTTCTAATTTGGTATTGTTTTGCCCGCTATCAAGCGCTTTTTGGTCTTTGTAAACCAGCTCCAAAGAGTTATTTTTGCTTAATTGATGTTTAACCCCATAGTATAACCCGCGATTATTGTTATCAAAATCGCTCTGTTTCCCCATATCGCCGTTGGCTTCCACCCGGAAACCGGTCAGATATACCGATGTTTTATCATCAAAACCATATTCCCACGTCGCTGCATAGGCGTGATTTTCACTACTACGATTAGACTGAGTATATTCCGCTGTCCACTTATGCTTTCCGGCTGTATACGTCCCGTCCAAGGCCCAGTGATTCGTACTCCCTTCCGCGCTATCTTGGTAACGACCTAACGTCATGCCCCATTGAAATGGCTTCTCCCTTTGAAATCCTGTGCGAATGGCATAAATACGATTATCCTGATCTCCCGCATTATCCTCTTGTACTACGACCGCGCTGATATCTAAACCTTTCATCGTCCCAACCGCGGTTATGCCATCGACAAAAGCGCGTTTGCCAATATTCGATTCCGAGCGACTATATAAGAGAGCGGTTGTGCCTATGGTCACATCTTGCCGCCCTATTTTCAGCGCCATATCACCGGCCTGGCGGGTAAAACCGAACTGGTCTATCGCCATAACGGATTTTTTATCTCCGTATACGGCGGAATCCGTGTTATAGTCCGCCAGCCCTGGCTGGGTAGCATACTGCGCCCCAAATCGAGCGTACAAAGACCAGCCCGTACCAAGATCTACTTCTCCTTTTAAACGCACGGTACTCATCGTCCCGGATACATCCTCTGCGCCCTCGGCCGTATCTTTCTCATACTTGACCGTCACATCGCCGCTGAATTTCACTGGTTCCGCCGCCAATGCCATTGACGAAGTCGTCAACACCGTTCCTGCCGCCAACATAGCAATCCACTGCTTCATAAACATTCTTCACTTCTCTTTCTCTATCATGTTTAGCTGCCTCCGCCAATCTGTCGCTCTCTGCAGCAACGCCGCGCAAGCCCTTGACTAAGCCGCTCGTTTTCCCGTAATTCTTCACGCTCATTTTGTTTTTCTTTGCGTTTTTGCCACTCTTCTAAACTCACCGGTGTACCGGACGAGCGAGCGCAGCAATATACGCAGTTACGTCCGTCCCGCTTCGCTTGATACAGCGCTTTATCCGCCCCCAACAAAAAGGGATCTGCTTGGCATTCCTCTCCTTTTTGCAGTGTATGCAAGCCGATGGAAACAGTGACGCCTTCAATGCGTACGCCTTGGTATAAAAAGCAATGACGGCGAACTTTTTGTAAGATCTCCAAGGCCTTGCGCGCTGCTTCCTCCGCACTAACGCCCGGTAAAATCACAGCAAATTCTTCCCCTCCTATGCGGGCCGCCATTTCTCTAGGCGATACCGCTTCGGACAATAATTTCCCCATGCCTTTTAGTACGCAATCGCCGCCCGGATGACCGTAGGTATCGTTAATCTTTTTGAAATAATCAATATCCAAGATCAGCAAAGACAGGGGACGACTGCAATCTTTGGCTACAGGAAGCTCTACCTGCAAGTGCTCAAAAAAGTGCCGACGATTAGACAAACCGGTAAGCGGGTCCATTAAGGCCAGCTCCCGCATTCGCCGATAGGCTTCTTCCAAATCCACTGTCCGTCGGTTGAGTTCCTGTTCACGCAGACGAATTCTCCGAATCATCCATTGCAAATCACGCGACAACCGGAGTAAATCATCTTCATCGGCGGTATCCGCCATCTCGTTAGGGAGCGCCGGCAAATCGGCGAGCTCCCCTTTTTTCACCTGTTCACACCAAGCGTGTATGCGCGCCAGCGCCTGTCCCCAAAGCCATGGAACGCCTATTGAAGCGGCAATAGCAGCCGCTAAGCAAGCCGCAGCCACAGCCAAGGAAAAGGCTGATTCCAATGCCCGATGCTCTCGCAGCATGCCGCCCGCCAAGAAATAGAAAAGAACTAGCGGTCCTAGGCCTGTGACCAGGCAAAGCAGGCGAAGCTTGCCCCGCCCGGTCACAAATGTTTTTCTCCAAAACTTTGACTGCAACCGCTGCATCCGCCGCTGCAACCGCCTTTGTTTACGTCGGACCGTGCGCAAGCGCAGCCATCTTCACCCCGAATCTTGCGTACGCCAATCCAGGCAAAGTACGCCGCCGCCCCTGCGCCGATTAGATATACCAGCAAGTCATTCATAGTCTTTCCTTCTTTCTCTCAAGAAGCCTCTAGCCGCCAAATCCAAGCAATAAACCACCCTGGTAAACGATAAACGCCATAAGCCAAGCCAAGGTCATGGAATAAGCCACGCTAAATCCAGCCCACTTCCATGAATTCATTTCCCTCTTGATTACCGCCACCGTGGCCAGGCACGGCGAGTAAATCAGGCAGAAAACCATCAGCGACAGCGCTATCAGCGGGCTAAAGGACGGATCCGCCGCCAACACTTCTTGGAGCGGCGCCATTTCTTCATCACTGGCCTCCACGCTGTAAATCGTCGCCAAGGTGCTCACCATAACCTCTTTTGCGGCAAAGGCGCTGAACAAGCCTACGCCGATCTTCCAATCAAAACCAAGCGGCTTAATTACAGGCTCAATAGCATGTCCCAAGGAGCCTGCATAGCTTTGCGCCAAGAGCTCCGTGGATTTTTCTTTTTCCAACTTCCCTTTTGCTTCATCCGCCTCTTTTTTCAGCAAGACGTATTGTGCAGCAAAGGACGATAGTTTTTCTTTACTGAACGTTTTGGGAGCCGCTTTATCAGCGTCCTGCGTCGCAGAATCGCCCGTTTCGCCAGCAGATTCCGCAATTTCGGCCTCCTTTTCACCAGCGTCTTTTTCATCGATACTGTTTCCATCAGCAGTAGCTTTCTCAGAGCCTTCGTCTTCAGCCTCTTCAGCTGCAGACAGCTCTTCTACCAGCGCATTAAATTCTTCATTTTCCTCAACAGCTGTTATCCCCAGCGGTAGCAGCACCTGCTCTTGAATCTGCTCTTCATAGCGCGTTTCCAGAGCCGCTTGCAAGGCTTCATACTTGCTGTTGACATCCTCATTTTGAGGATAATTCACACCGAACCACACCAAAATCGAAGCTGCTAAAATAATCGTGCCTGCTTTACGCAAATAGATCATACTGCGTTCCCACATATGGGTCATCACACTGCGCAGTGTCGGCAGATGATACGGAGGCATTTCCATAACAAAAGGCTCCGTATCGCCCGGAAATAATGTTTTCCGAAACAAGAAAGCCATTCCGATAGCCAAGGCAATGCCTAAAACATAAATGCCAAATAATACGGTTCCCGCCATATCCTCTGTGAAAAAAGCGCCGATCAGCAATGTATACACCGGCAGTCTGGCGCTGCAGCTCATGAGGGGCGATACCAAAATGGTAATATAGCGGTCTTTTTCATTTTCTAACGTCCGCGAAGCCATTACCGCCGATACATTACATCCAAAGCCCAACAACATGGGGATAAACGACTTGCCATGCAGGCCAAAGCCGCGCATGACCCGATCCATGACAAAAGCCGCGCGCGCCATATAGCCGGAATCCTCCAGCAAGGCAATGGCAAAGAACAATAAGAGAATATCCGGCAAGAAGCTGATAACGCTTCCTACGCCGCCAATCATGCCGTCTACCAACAAAGAACGTAAATTCCCTTCCGGCAGCGCCGCCCCTACCGTTTCACTCAACACCTTTACGCCGGCATCCAGCATGTCTTTAGGGACCGCGCCCAACGTAAAGACTAAATTAAATAAAAGCCACATAAGTGCAAAGAAAATCGGCAGCCCCAAGACACGGTGCGTTACAATGCTGTCAATGCGATCCGAAAGCGTACGGGTTTCTTTTCGGTCTTGCTTCAAGCAAGCGTGGTATACTTCCCCTGCTTTGCGATACCGGCAGCCGGCTATATAAATATCGACATCCTCTTTAAGCGCAATTTGCAGCTCTCGCTGCTGGCGCGCCGCCTCTATCACCAGCTCTTCTCCGCCTGGAAGCAAGCGAAGCTGCGCCATGACATCGTCATCGCCTTCTAAGAGTTTTACGGCAAGCCACCGCGTTGGAAAGGGAGAATCCATATCTGCCAGTTTGGCGCCAAGCCTTCCCAGAACGTGTTCCACTTGCTCCCCATACTCAACACGGACGCCTGCATTTTCTATGGCGGCTGTTTTTTCCACAGCCGCCAACAACGCATCCATCCCCTGCTCCTGACGCCCTACCGTAGGCACCACAGGTACTCCTAACTTTGCCGACAAGGCTTTTAGGTCATATACCAGCCCTTGTTTTTCCGCCATATCCGCCATGTTGAGGGCCAGCACCAAGGGCCGCTCCAGTTCCAATAACTGCAGTGTTAGATACAAGTGCCTCTCCAGATTCGCCGCATCAGCTACATCAATTACTACGTCCGGCTTATCTTGAACGATGAAATTTCGCGCCACCACTTCTTCTAAAGAATAGGCTGTCAGGCTGTATGTACCTGGCAAATCAACCAGTACCGCCTCCCGCGAACCAATCCGGCAATAGCCTTCCTTCTTTTCCACCGTCACTCCGGGATAATTCCCTACATGCTGCCGCGCCCCGGTAAGAGCATTAAATACCGTAGTTTTTCCCGCGTTGGGATTGCCTGCCAAGGCAATTGTCAATCGTTCTTCGTGCACCTTGAAGCCTCCTCATTTTCCAGTTCTACGAAAATAAACGCCGCTTCACGCTTGCGTAGCGATAAATTGCAGCCTTTGACTTTAATTTCCATAGGATCTCCTAGCGGCGCAAATTTGCAAACTTCCACAGCCGTACCGCTTACCATTCCCATATCCACAATACGGCGTTTAATAGCGCCGCCGCCTTTCACGGCTACAACGATCCCCTTCTCACCCGGTTGAAGCAGGTGCAATTCTTTGGTCATTGTTTTTCGCCCCCTTTTTCTTCTTGCCTCTGCCTGCAGGCGCAGCGATGTCCGCAACCATGCCCGCCGCAATTCCCGCCGCAAGCGCACTCGGATTTATGCTTTGGAAACTCTTTCTTACTATCAGACATCACTATACCTCTTTCTCTGATTAAGATAATCATTCTCACTTCTTATGGCAAAAAAAAGATGATCCGCAGGATACGAACGCCATTCTTTTGCTCTTTGTACAGCCGGTCGAAACGCTTTCACGGCTTCCGGATCAAACTGGCTGCCACTGCACCGACATAACTCTTGCCAAGCCTCTTTGGGAGAAACCGCTTTTCGATACGAACGCGCACTAGTCATGGCGTCATAGGAATCCGCCACCGCAATAAGTCGACTGGCTAGCGGAATATCTGTCCCGCGAAGTCCGTCCGGGTAACCAGCCCCGTCAAAACGTTCATGATGATGCCTTACAATACGCGCCACCTGTTGAAATGAACTAATCCGCCGCAAAATTTGCCAGCCAATCACCGGATGCCGTTGTACAACCGCAAATTCTTCCGCCGTCAAGCGCGCTGCCTTATTTAAAATTGCATCAGGAATACCTATTTTTCCCACGTCATGTAAATGAGCCGCTACCTGCAATTCCGCCAGTTGCGCTGCGTCCAGATTCAAATTCTTCCCCAACGCCATAGCCAGTTCTCCTACACGATGGGAGTGCCCATACGTATTGCCGTCTTTTGCGTCAATGGCGCTGGCCAACGCTTCCGTCAGTTCCCTTACTACGCACTCAACGACGCCCCCGCCAAAGTCGTTCCCGTTTTCATCGCCCGAGGCAAAGAGCATATTGCAATACCTCCACATCCGGCAAGCCGCGCCGCAATAATTCCTTGGCGCGCTCTCTCAGACGCTCCCAACGCTGCATACGCTCTAGGGACGGCTTCGGATCTCCATATACATGCCAAAGGCCTCCGGCGCTGCGGTCCTCTTGGCTTAATCCCATAAATCCCAATACATCTTTTAACGGAATGCCTAAAAACAAACCCATTTCATGCGGTACTTCCTGCTGAAAACGAAGAGTCAAGCGATCTAGCTGCTTAGCTAAGGAAGCCTCGGGGTCATAGCCGCAATAGCGGAGCAGTGCTGCATGCTCGGACCGCTGAAAGCAAGCCTCCAACACTTCCGGTCGAAAAAAGAACAGCACCGCGCCATTATCCCATAGACGCAATACCCGCCACTGCAAAGGCAATCCTCTCAAAACACTCCAGTGGTGACGACGCCACCACGTCCAAAGCGGTCGCTGACGATTGTCCCGGAGACATAAAATCGTAGCTTCCTTTTCGCCAGCCAAAGTCGGCGCCAATTCCACCGCCAGCCAGGAAGCTAATTGCTTCATTTCCCCGCCACTTTCCATGCGCACATCCCCTCTCCGCATTGAACGATTTCGCCTGCCGCTTTTTCCGGCGGTTTTTCACAAAAAACCTGTACGCAGCCGCAACGGCTGCATTTAAATTCTACACAGCGCACCAGACCGCGCCCCAGCAGTTTTTTGCAGCATAAACACCGTAATTCCTCCATAGCCGCTCTCTTTGCTCCTTCCGTACCTAAAACAAGAGTCCCGAAGCATGCCAAAAACACACTTCGGGACTCTTGGTCCTCTTAAAACGATTTTCTCGCTACATTGCAAGAAAAATTTGTTTTGTGAAGCTTGTTGCTTATGAGTTTGATAATTATTTTCAAGTAGATTTTACAAAACTGCCTGTCCTTTGTCAACATCTAATTGAAATTTATTATCACCAATCAGCTTAGACTTTCTCTTTCGCCGCTAAATAAGAAATCGCCGCATGAGCCGCCGCATTCCCTTCACCTACAGCTACCGTAATCTGCCATGGCTTGCCTGTGCAGTCGCCAGCGGCAAACACGCCGGGAACTGAGGTTTTCTGCGTATGCGAGACTTTAATCGCATCTTTGCAAAGTTCTATCTCCGCCAGCAAATTTTCCACTGGGTCGGTCTCTCTTAAAATAAAAATCCCATCCGCCTCAACCTGCCCTTTCGTGTGCTGGAGAACAAAACGCTCTTCCTTTGCCGCCACGCCTTTCGGCTTACCGCTGCAAATTTGCACATTCGGCGGCAACGAACCCACCGGCTTGTACTGAGGAAAATAAAGAACCTTACTGCAAATTTCGCTTAAAAAAGCAGCTTCGTGCTCCGCCTCGGCGGCATAAGCCACAACAGCTACTTCTTTTTCCCGGTACAACATACCGTCACAGGTAGCGCAATAGCTGACGCCCTGACCAAGCAAACCTTTTTCACCGGCTAAAAGCTCCGCTGGGGACACGCCGATGGCTAAAATGACCGTTTTGGCTTCATACACATCCTGCGGCGTCAACAGCGTAAATACATCTCCCGGAAAAATTTGCGTCACTTTTTCTTTTACCAGCTCTGGACCGGCAGCCAGACAATGCTCCGCCATACGCTCCATCAGCTCTTTACCGCTCAAATTCGGCAATCCCAGGTAATTCGGAACGTCCGCCGCCCGCTGGAGTTTAGCGCTAAATCCCATATGCTCAAAAATCACAACGCTTTTATTGCGAACCCGAGCTGTCAGCGCTGCCGAAAGTCCCGCCGGGCCGCCGCCAACTACGGCTACGTCATACACTTTTTTTTCCATTTGTTTTCCCTCCTTGGGCTACTTATTGTATAGAAATCTTTTTCTTTTTCATAATTGTTCTTTTCCTATAGTTACTTCGCGACTGCGCAACGAGAATCCTTCTCTATAGAATCAAAAGACCTTTCCCTTTCTATTTCTTTCTTCCCCTTCTTTCTGCAGTTACCAAGCATAAAGTTTACAAAGCCGACCCTCAAGCGGGGTCTATATGGTAATTTGTTGTATCAAGTTTTTGATGTTTTTTTCAAAAATACACTTGACTTTCTTCACGAGAGCATCTTATAATAAGGCCAATGGTCTTGCATACAGAAAACACGATGCACGGGAAGCCTGTTGTCCTTGTCGCCCAGAAAACCGGCGGTTGCTGCGAGCCGGAGGATGAGACGCATGGTTCCGCCCGGAAGTGTCTGACGAAGAGTCAGTACGGGTTCCGCCCGTTAAAGCGGTTCGAGGTGGTCGCTGTTTTAACCTAGGAAAACGCGACACAAGTTGGGTGGCAACGCGGGAATCAATCCCGCCCCTTCACGGGGGCGGGATTATTTTTTTTATCTCAGAAACTATAAATTTAAATTTGGAGGGGTTCAATCATGATGAAAGTACTTGTTAGCGATCCGGTTTCGGAAAAAGGCGTAGCTCTGCTGAAAGAGCAATTTGAAGTGGATGTAAAAACTAAACTGCCTGTAGAGGAACTCATTCGTATTATCCCTGAATATGATGCGCTGGTTGTGCGCAGCGAAACCAAAGTCACCGCTCCGGTTCTGGATGCGGCGGTAAAACTGAAGGTTATTGGTCGCGCCGGCGTCGGCGTCGACAACATTGATGTTGAATACGCCACCAAAAAAGGCGTCATCGTTCTCAATGCGCCCGAAGGCAACACCATGGCTGCCACCGAACATTCCGTCGCCATGATGATGTCCATGGCCCGCAACATTCCCCAAGCTCATGCCACCATGCAGGAAGGCAAATGGGAACGGGGCAAGTTCATGGGCGTCGAGCTGCGCGGCAAAACGCTGGGCATTCTGGGTCTTGGCCGCATCGGCACCGGCGTAGCCAAACGCGCCCTGGCTTTGGAAATGCGCGTTCTTGCGTACGATCCCTTCATCAATGTCGAAGCCGCCCAGGCTTTGGGCATTGAAGTAGCCGAGATGGATGAAATTTTCGCCCAAGCGGATTTCATCACCTTGCACTTGCCGAAAACCAACCAAACGAAAAACCTAATCACCAAAGACGTTTTCGCCAAAATGAAAAAAGGCGTTCGCATCGTCAACTGCGCTAGAGGCGGCGTCATTAATGAAGCTGATTTGGCGGCAGCCGTAAAGGAAGGTATTGTCGCCGGCGCTGCCATCGACGTTTTTGAAAGTGAGCCTATCCAGGAGGGCAATCCGCTCATCGGCCTGCCTAACGTCATTGTAACGCCTCACTTAGGCGCCTCTACCGTAGAAGCCCAAGTCGGCGTAGCCGTCGATGTGGCGCACGGCATTGTTGCCGCACTAAAAGGCGAACCCGTCACTACTGCCGTTAACATGGCCGCCATCCCGGCGCATGTTCTCAAAAAGCTCCGTCCTTACCTCAATCTGGCCGAACGCATGGGCTGCCTGGCAGTACATTTGGCTGAAGGACGCATGACGGGAATTCAAATCGAGTATAACGGCGATATCGGCGATGTGGACACCCGCATGCTGACAACTGGCGTACTGAAAGGCTGCCTGAATCCCATCCTGCAAGAAGCCATCAACTACGTCAACGCCCCTGGCCTGGCTAAAGCCCGCAACATCGAAGTCAAGGAAATCAAAACTAAAGAAGCAGCCAATTTCGCCAATCTCATTACCGTTCGCCTAGTTACAGACAAAGGCGAGCATAGCGTCTCCGGCACGCTCTTCGGCAAAGCGGAAGCGCGCATCGTGATGATCGACGGCTACCGCGTGGACGTACAGCCCGGCGGCTGGCTCTTGACTTGCCCCCACGTCAACCGCCCCGGTATCATCGGCAAGGTCGGCACCATGTTGGGTGAAGAAGGCGTCAACATTTCCAGCATGCAAGTGGGACTGACCGAAGTAGAAGGTACCAGCATTATGGTGCTGGGCGTTGACAGCGATGTTCCTAATGCAGTTCTACTCAAACTCAAAGGCATCGACGGCATTTATGACGCTAAGCTGATCAACTTCGACGCCCGCTAAGCCGCTGCGATGATAGATTTACAAGCATTTGCCGGCGTTCGTCCCCTGCCGGAGGCGGCAGCCGCTATCGCGGCGCCGCCGGCGCAGGAACTTGACGCTGCCGCCGTTCGCCACGAAACGCAAACACATCCGCTCAGTTTTTTGCGGGTAACGCGCAGCGACGCTTTCGGTGATGATCAACGTTATCACCTAGCTCGCAAAAATCTGGACGCACTGCTGCAGCAAGGGCTGCTCCAACAAGACGCGGCTCCTTGTCTCTACTTATACCAGCATCACACAGAAGAGGAAGCCCAAATTGCTCTGATTGGCCTGTTGCCTACGACTACCGTCTTAGACCTGCCAGCAGTGAACGAAAACCTGGCCTCTGAGCAGGCGGCTCATATTTTAGCGACTGAGGCCCACACTCGCCTGCCTGTCCTGACGTATACGGCAACACGCCAAAGCGAGCTGCTCCTTGGCGCCATTGTCGCCAGCCGTACAGCAGCATATGATTTTTTTACTCCTGACGGACATAATCATACGCTGTATGTAATCGACGACGCCGACGATATTGCCGCGTTGCGCTCCATTCTTACCGGCACGAATCTTCAAATCGCCGCCGGAGCGCACCTTATCGCCGCCGCAAGACAAGCCGCACTGGCGCCCAACAGCCCGCCGACAAGCACATGTTTCCCGGTACTGTTGACAGGTCTGCCGCCTCACCTAAAAAAGCCGGAAGCCTTTGGCTTTCTTGACGCTTTAGTTCTGCACTTATTGTAAATATTTAAGGAGGGTTCTACTATGAGCGATCGTATTTTCAATTTTAACGCCGGCCCGGCTGTACTGCCTTTGGAGGTGCTCCAAGAAGCCCAAGCCGATTTCCTCAACTACAAGGGAACCGGCATGTCCATCACGGAAATCAGCCATCGTTCCAAAGCCTATGAAGAAGTAAATACCCAAGCGGAAGCCGACACCAAAGAACTGCTCGGCCTCGGCGACGACTATCGCGTCCTCTTCCTGCAAGGCGGCGCCAGCACACAGTTTGCCGCTATTCCCATGAACTTCCTGCCCCAGGGCGCTACCGCCGACTACATTCTCACCGGTTCTTGGTCGGAAAAAGCATTAAAAGAAGCGCAGCTTCTAGGTAATACCCATGTCGCCGCCACCACGGCTGACGGCAATTATAAACGCATTCCTAAAATGGAAGAAATCAAGCTTAGCGAAAAGCCAGCCTATGTACACATTACTTCCAACAATACCATCTACGGTACCGAATGGCAGCAATTCCCAACCTTCGGTGATGTTCCCTTAATCGCCGACATGTCTTCGGACATGCTCAGCCGTCCCTTCGACGCCACCAAATTTGCCATGATCTATGCGGGAGCCCAAAAAAACCTTGGGCCTGCAGGGGTTACTCTGGTTATCCTGCGCCAAGACATGATCGAACGCTGCCCTAAAAACATCCCTACCATGCTGCGCTATGATATCCATGCCAAGAAAGACTCCCTCTATAACACACCGCCTGCTTTCTCGGTCTACATGGTGCACCTGGTATTGAAATGGCTGAAGAAAAACGGCGGCCTCACCGCTATGGCCGAACGCAATCAAGCCAAAGCCAAGCTGGTATACGACGTCATCGACGCTGCTCCGGGCTTCTTCAGCGGTCATGCAGACAAAGACAGCCGTTCTTTAATGAACGTCACCTTCCGCCTGCCGTCAGAAGATCTCGAAAAGCAGTTTGTCGCCGAAGCTACGGCTGCTGGCCTGGGCGGACTCAAAGGCCATCGCTCCGTCGGCGGCCTGCGCGCTTCCATCTATAACGCCATGCCTCAAGCCGGCTGCCAAGCACTGGCTGATTTCATGAAAGAATTCCAGCGTAAAAACGGCTAAGAAAAACGAATAAATTGAACAAGAGTCGCGAGAGTCACGAGAGGATACGAAAGAGGGTTACCTATTAAAATAAGCTCCTGCTTTCTTGGATTCAAAACTCTTGTTTGCTACATTTACCAAAAAGGAACTGCGTCTAACTGATTGAAGTTAAACGCAGTTCCTTTTATGATTTAAGAGCTCAAAATCCACATTCCGCTTGCGGGCCCTCCGGTCACTCCGGTTCTCTTGTTTGTTCCTCGTCCCTTATTTCCGTTTCTGTTTCAAGCGCAGGAAAAGCTCTACCAGCATGGGATCGAACTGACGGCCGCTATAGTCCCGCAACTCCTGCAGCGCCGCTTCTTCGCTCAAGGCCTTGCGATAAGGACGATCGCTGCGCATGGCGTCGTAGGCGTCCACAATTGCCAAGATCCGGCATTCCAGCGGAATTTCTTCCCCTTTTAATCCGATGGGGTATCCGCTTCCATCCCACCATTCGTGATGCCGCAAAATGCTTTCCGCAATCGGATTCAGATCCGGCGCCACTTGGGCAATACGATGACCAATCGCAGGATGTTCCTTCATTAAAAAGAATTCTTCATCATCCAGACGCCCCGGTTTGAATAAGATACGGTCCGGAATGCCCACTTTGCCGATATCATGGAATTTGGCCAAGAGTCGCAAGTCCACTAAGCGGCTTTCCGCCAAGCCTAGAGAACGCCCCATGGCTTCCGCCCATTCCTGCATCCGATCCGCATGTCCTTCGGTAATATAGTCTCTCGCTTCCAGCAGCTTCATTACCGTCTGCACGATGGCGCTCTTCGCACTGCGCCCGCTATGCAGTTTTTCGCGATACATATGATTTTCCGCTTCTTTGTAGCATTGCAGCACGCCGTCTTCACCGCCGCGCCCGTCTAAAGCAAAGCCTATTGACACGCTCAAGGAAACGCCGCGGCTTTTCTCTTCAGCTTCATGCTCATTATACCAACTGATGCGCTGCTGTAATTGCCGCGCATAATGGCTGATTTCTTCGCGCGTCGTATTGGCAAAGACCACTGCAAACTCATTACCGCCAATGCGATGCACCAAGGCTTCTTCCGGCATAACCTGGCGAATGAGTTCCGCCGTCTGCATTAATAAAACATCGCCGACTTCAATGCCCAACGTATCGTTGACCAGCTTCATGCCGTCAATATCGCAAGTAAGAATGCCCACTGGCGCATAGTGATTTTGCGCATAGTTCTGCAGCACCGTTTCAAAATAAAGACGATTATGGAAGCCGGTCACCATATCATACATGCTTAAATAGTTTAGATGCTCTTCCATTTGCTTGCGCGACGTAATATCCTCATACGACACTACAATCCGCAAGGGTCCCTCATCGGCAAAACGATTGGCCTCCACCCGAAACCACTGCATTGTTTCGTCGCCGTTATCAAAGGGAAGCTCCATAGAAAAAGCCTCTTCATCGCCTTCGAGAATGCTGCGAATGCCATGACTTAAAGCGACCGCCCATTTGCGCTTTCTTTCTCCCGCACGCTGCTGAATAAACTCCACAAAATCAATGCCAAGAACTTCTTTGGCTTTCAGATTATATACCATGCGCGACCGGCGATACCAAGCCTTGTTGCCATATATGACGCGCCCGTTTTCATCCAACACAGCAATATATAGGCGCATCGCATCAAGAGTAGAAGTAATCAATCGTTCCTTTTCTTTTAGCTGTTGCTCCGCTTCCCGACGCTGCCGCCTTGCAGCCACATCTCCCAACTCACGTTCTAACGCCGGCAGCAACCGCAGCATCTTGCCCTTAGGAATAAAATCATGCGCTCCGGCCCGCATCAATTCCACTGCCGCTTCTTCGCCGATGGCGCCGGACTGGATCAAAAAAGGTATATCCTGACCGGAGGCTTGGAGAACTTCCAACGCCTCTACGCCGCTAAAACCAGGCAAAGAGTAGTCTGATAAAATTACTTCCCAATTTCGCTGCTGCAAAGCCTCTTGCATTTCCTCCCGCGTTTCCACCCGCAAGGCATCCGGCTCATAGCCCCCACGGCGAAGTTCCCGGATTAAAAGCAGTGCATCATCTTCATTGTCTTCCACGATGAGAACGGCCAGCTTTTTTTCATTCATACCCCGTCCCTCCTCAGCGGCGGCTGTTCATTAAGCACCAGCCAATATAACCCTAACTGTTGCACCGCCAAAATGAATTGATTAAAGTCAACCGGCTTGCGTATGTAGCTGTTGGCTCCTAACGCGTAGCAACTGGCCAAATCCTGCTCCTCTTTAGAGGAGGTCAGCACAATCACAGGCAACAACCGCGTAGCCTCGGTTTCCCGAATGCAGCGCAACACTTCCAAGCCATCCACCTTCGGCAATTTTAAATCCAACAAAATAATCTGCGGCACATGAAAGGGATCCCGCTGTGCATAACTACCTTTGGCTAGTAAAAAATCTAACGCTTCCGCACCGTCACGTACCACCTCGATGCGATTTAAAATATTATTCTTTCGAAAAGCCCGTTGCGTCAGCAGTTCATCGTCCGGATTATCCTCGACTAATAAAATGAATGGATCCTGTCCCATGCCCCATCCCTCCAGCTCAACTGCATTTTCTGCGAATCAATACGCGTGCTCTAGAACCCTCTGCTCTTACTAGTATTCCTAAATATTTGCTCATTTCGCTTCACACTTAAAAAAACCCTGCTGCAAAACAAGAGGAAGGCAACAAAAAAGAGCGAATACTTTAAGCATTGGTTTTGCCAAGAAGCATTTATTGAAAGGGGTCTAATGACTATGAAACCATTGGATTTTCACATTCCCGCTTCACAAGCATTGGAGATTTTGCAAAAGGGGGCTTTCCTGACGACGCAGAGCCAAGGGAAAGTCAATACGATGACAATCGGCTGGGGCAGCGTCTCTTTCCTCTGGCGCAAGCCCATGTTTCTCGTTATGGTACGTCCTTCCCGGCATACTCACGGCATGATCGACGCCGCTAAAGAATTTACCGTCACCCTGCCGCTGGATGACCAGCTAAAAGAAGCTTTAGCCCTATGCGGCAGCAAATCCGGACGAGATATGGATAAACTAGCCGCAGCTGGCCTGACTGCATTGCCGGGACAAAAAATTGCTACGCCGGTTATTGCCGGTAACTGCATCCAATACGAATGCAAGGTTGTCTACCGCCAAGATATGGACCAAGACGCCCTGGCTGCCATGCTGCAGCATTCCTGCTACGCCAGCGGCGACTACCACACCTTGTACTATGGCGAAATCGTCGCCTGCTACCAAACGGAAAAATAAGAACGACCAGTTTACGAACAAGAGTAAATGGAGGGTACGACGGAGGATTACGAAATACTATATATTGAAACAAGAGTATAAAACTATAAAAAAAGGAAGGCCAATTTGGCCTCCTTTTTTTATAGTACCAGTAGTTTTTGAGCCCCTTCCATTTAGCGACTTCGGCTGTAGCCCTCACTCTACTCCCTCTACTCCTGTTGAAACCCGTACCTGTTCTTCTCTTGCGTACCCTCCGGTCACTCTGGTTCTCTTGTTCAAATCCTCTTCATCGTACGCCGATGTTGCGGTACACCTGGCGTCGTTTCCAAAATTGACTGCGAAACAAACGACTGCGACTGTCCCAGAAGTCGAACACGATAGCGTCTTTTTTCCCAGCCGAGGGGCGCATAATGCGCCCCACTTCCTGCTCCACCGCAGCCGCCGCCCGCTTGGGAGTGGCTAAAAACAAGCGGTCTAAATGCGTCAAATCCAACCCTTCCCGAGCTAACTGCGTAGCTAAAAGAATATCTACCTGCCGCGCCTGGGCACGCTCCATAATTTCTTGGCGCTGGCTTTTTTTTAAATCCGCCGTCAATACTTCTACCGTCAACTCCGGCAAGGCCTCTTGCAGCCACAACGCCAGTTGACGCAAATGCTCCTTGCGCTCGGAAAGAACCAGGCTGAAATGGCCCGGCGCTTCGCGGCGCAGCGTATCGACAATCAAACGATTCCGTTCATTATTGGCGGTCAAATACGAGAGCGCTTTGGCGTACTGCAAACGGTCGTCTTCCATAAAATCATCCGCCAGCTCAAATTCCGTTTCCACCACAACCAGTTGCGGAGAGAGAGTGCCAGTTTCACAACGGCCAATCACATGCAGTACCGGCCCTCCTGCCGCTACAATCATGGGAGTTAAGCCGTCCTCTCGTTGCGGCGTTGCGCTGGCCCAAAGACGATACAGGGCGGCAAAGCGACCTACGGTACGATAGAAACTGCCAGCAGCTAAATGATGCGCCTCGTCGACAAAGACCGCCCCAAAAGCCTTTTCCAACGGCTGCAAGTCCGCCTTCGCCAAGGTCTGCACCAAGGCCAAGGTCAGATGAGAACCCAAAGCAACCTTGCCCTCGGCAATTTCACCGATTTGCTCCTCCGCGAGTCCCAAACATTCTACCGCGCGCTGCCGCGTCTGGTTCAAAAGTTCTTTTGTATGGGTCACCCACAATGCCGGTTGGCCAATCCGCGCCATCGCCTCCAGCATAATAATGGTCTTACCCGAACCGCAAGGGGCCACCACTCCTCCTTGGCGTCCTTGCAAAAGGGCCGTCACGGCGCCTTCTTGATATGGCCGCAGGCAGATGCCGGATTGAAACGCCACCGGCTCTTTTAAACAAGTACGATTATCCCAGCTGGCTTCCACCTGCTGCCGCCCCAAGTGGTAGCGCAGCGTCCGCGCATAGCCCCGAGGCAGCGTCAAGGTCTGACCGCGCCATTTATATAGATGAATATCCTTAGGCTTGCCCCAGACAGAGTAGCCATGTCTTTTCGCTGCCTGGTACTCAGGGTTAGCCAAGGTCAAGTCACGCAGCACCGCTTCCATGAGAGCCGGAAACTGTCGTATGCCAGATACTTTTATCCCCTGGTCTACACAAATCCGCACCATGCCGCCCCTCCTTTCTCCTGCAAATCCTTTTCTATGTTTCATTATAATATGCAAGAGTCCGGATGAAAAGTATTTTCGAACATATTTTCTTTTTAACTTAACGGCTGCAAAGTCCGTTGCCGCTTAGCAAAGACGGCAATTTGATCATAGCCTACCGACTGAGCATAGGCGGCGGCTTCTGCGATATAACGCCCGCAGTCTTCGGGCTGATGCGCATCAGATGACAAAATGACCGGCAGTCCCTGCGCCCGCGCTTCTTTCAGAAAATCCGGATACGGCGAAATTTCTTCAATAGGGTACCGATACAGCGTCCCGGTATTGATATCCGCCGCCATATCCGCCGCCTTCAGCGCCGCTACAGCCTGTTTCACATAGGGCAGCGCATTGAAATCAGGTAAATGCTTGAACAAGCGAATGTTGAAAGGATGACCCAGCACATCATATAAGCCGGAAGCCGCCAGATTCTTAATCGCCTCTACATACTGCCGGTACAAGTCTTCCAGATTCTTCGTGTCCCACACGTTCAGCAACGCCGAAAAATCATAGCCCCAGCCTTCCAAAAAGTGCACTGAACCAATCACATAATCAAACTTATAGGGCGCCAGCACATTGGCTACTTGGGCCTGATCGCTAAAATTGCAAACCTCAATGCCGGTTTTCACGGGATAGCCCAGCGCTTTGAGTTGATCCATAAAAGTCAGATACTCTTCAAGCCGATAGCGAAACTTGCCTTTTTTCAGCCATTCCTTTTGAAAGCGGCCGATTTCCGAGTCGTCCAAAATCAAGTCCTGCTCATAAAGAGGCTGAAACTCCACAAAGGTATGGCTATGCTCGGAAATGCCAATCTCATCAATGCCCCTCTTAGCGGCATGCTCGAAAAATCCTTTTACCCATTCCAAATCATAGCTTCCATATTCAAAATGCATGTGGTAATCAATACGCATTGTCCATTCCTCCTCGCCGTATCTCGGGTATAACAACATTTTATGTTTCGCCTGTTTTACGACAATCTCCTGCTTAAATGGGAATTGAACAGGAGTAAAGGGAGTAGTGGGCGGAGCCATCGGAGGTTGGATTGAACAGGAGAATCTGAGTCACGAGAGGATACGCAGGAGAAGAACAGGTACAGTTTTTAACGGGGTCTAGGGAATAAAGGGAGGGCTAGGCAAAGGACTACGGTGTCAGTGACTGAATTTGAGACTTTTGGGGAGCAAGACGGTCCGCAGGATGCAAAAGCAGGAGGCGAATTATACAGAAGCTCCTAGGCCTTGATTTATATAGTAAAAAAGAAAGAGAACCGGCGTTATGCCGGCCCTCTTGTGTCTTCTATTTTATTTAGTCGTTGCCCTCCAGCGCCGGCGTCCGGCACCACAATCGGCGAGCCTTATACCAAAGAATTGGCACAATCAAAAAGGGAACTCCAATAAATAAGGCGTTACGCAATTCGTCTACCAACGCCATCACCAGCAAACAGCCTACCTGCACCCAAATGCCGAAGTAGGTAACATACGGAAACAGCGGGACTTTAAAACGCAAGCTCTGCTCTTCCCCAGCCGCTTGCAAGCGATTTCGGAAATTCAACTGACTCCAGCAGATGGATATCCAAGCTACAGCGCCGGAAAACCCGGATAACGCCAATAAATACGTGTAAATGGTTTCACTGGTATCTAAAGAGTAAGCCACCACTCCAATCCAGCAAGCCATAACCGACATCACTGTCGCATTCTGCGGCACGCCTTTTTCGCTCAAGCGGCCCAGCCACGAAGGCGCCATACCTTCGCGCGCCAATGCGTACAAGGCGCGGCTGCAGCCGTATAAGCCGGAATTAGAACAGGAAATGGCCGCCGTCAGTACCACAAAGGAAAACAGCGCCCCCGCCCATTCCAGATCATACGCCGACAGCGCGGCGGCAAAAACGCTTTCTTCCAAGCTGGCCTTATCCCAAGGATAAATGGTAACGAGTAAACCCAATGGAATAATGTACAACGACAAAATGCGCCAAACAATATTTTTAATCGCCATCGGAATGCTTTTCGCCGGATCCCGGCTCTCGCCGGCAGCCAAGCCGATTATCTCCGAGCCTTGGAAATTCACCAAAATAATGACCATCGTCAAAAAGACCGCCCAATAGCCATTCGGCGCTACACCGCCGCTGGCAAGAAGCACGGACGAGCCCAAAAAGCCTTCACTTCCCACAAGGCCAAGAAAAATCAATCCTCCCAAGACCACAAACAACACCAACGCCGCCACCTTAATCAAGGCCAGCCAGAATTCCAGTTCCCCGAAAGTTTTAACATAAGACAAATTGATAAAAGTAATCAAAAGTCCAAAAAGCACCGCCCACCACATGGTGCTGATATCCGGAAAAAAGTTGTTCATAATAATACCGCCGGCAATCATTTCCGAAGGCACATAGGTTACCCAGGTCAGCCAATAACACCAGCCAACGCCGCAAGCCCAAGACGGAGAAATATATTCTTTGGCATAGGTGACGAAGGAACTGGCTACCGGTCTAGCTACAGCCAGCTCGCCCAGGCAAAACATCACCGCCAGCACAATAAAGCCGCCTAGTAAATAGGAGAAAATGGCAGCCGGCCCCGCCTTACTCAGGACATATCCTGTTCCCAAAAAATAACCGCTGCCAATGATGCCTCCTAGGGCAATCATTTGCAAATGACGGCTTTTCAAGCCGCGGACCATCGTACGTTCCTGTTGCATGCCTTTTCCTCCTTTGTTGTCTTTTTGCAATGCACTTGCTTTATCATAAAAGAATCCGACCTGCTTGTAAATACTTTTGCTGCATTTTTTCAGCATTTTTAGCTGTTTTTCTATGTATTTTCAGAGCCAATCGCATTTGCAGCATGTTATCAATTGGTTATTTCTGTTTTTCTCTATTTTCCACCAAAAAGCTCAATTAAACTCCAAAAGCCCCTACAAGCCATTTTGTGGCCTGCAGGGGCTTTTGCGCCCAAAAATCTCAGTTAGATGTCTCTCACATTCGCTAAAGACCCCTCGGTCTTTATTACAAGTTCTTACGCGTTCCCCTTGGCTTTCGTCGCCCGATCTACTAAATACGCCACCGATTGATAACTTAAGCCGCTGGCGCTGGAAAGACCAATCTCACAGGTACGGCTGTTGGAATAGCCGGAAGTGGTTTCCGGGGGCAGCGCTTCTTTAATTCCTTCCAGCGCAGATGCATTCAACTCCGGCGTTTCAAAACCGGCGTCCCCCGCAAAGCCGCAGCATTTAATTTTAGGCGGCCGCACCACTTTCGCCGCGCATTTCTGCGCTACAGCGATAAATTTATCCTGTATGCCCATTTTAATCGAACTGCAGGTAACGTGAGCGGCTACGGTTTCCGGAAGCTGCGTAAATTCCAGTTTATCCAGCAGGAAGTCGTGAATAAATTCCGCCGGCTCATAGAGCTTCAATTCACTCTTAAACACTCGGCGCATCCGATATACGCAGGGGCTTGTGTCGCACAAGACCGGGATCTCCCCGTTCTTACTGGCTTTAAGCAGTTTTTTCTCCAGTTTGGCGGCCATGCGATCGCCAATCTCAGGCAAGCCTTTACTTTCAAAGGGCATGCCGCAGCAAAGCTCATCCATATCGGACGGATAAATCACTGCATAGCCTGCTTTTTCCAGCACCGATACCATGGCCTCGGTCAAAGAACGAGCGTCTCGATCCTCTTTGGCCGGTCCCATGCTGCGTCCCAGACAGCTTGGGAAATAGACGACTTGATACTGCGCCTTTTCCGGCTTGAGCTTCGGCTTCGCCAGAACCGCGCCTTTAGGCATCCAAGGCGTCCATTGCGGCGATGCGCCGCCGGAGATGGTATGCGCCATTTTGGAAAGGCTGTTCATGGCATTGGTTCCCAGCAGAGAATGAGCAAAATTAGCCAATCCCAAGGCAACACGAGCAGTCGAGGTAATCCCTGCAAAATGACCCGCCACAAATTCGGCGATACGCCGGCCGTCCTGGCTCATATGCTGCGCCCGCCAATGCTTGGTGTGATCGCCGGTATTGATCTTCACCGGACAAGGAAGCTGACACAAACCGTCCGTAGCACAGGTTTTATCTCCAAAGTACTCATAGCCCTTCAGCAGTTCCGCCAAACGCTGCGGATTCTGGCCGCTTTGCTGCAGCCGCGCGATTTCCCGTTGCAGTACAATGCGTTGCCGCGGCGTAACTGTCAAGTTGCGGGACGGACAATTGCTTTCGCAATAGCCGCATTCAATACATTTATCGATGAGAGGATGCGCCACCACAGCCGGTTTGATGTTTTCCAAATGCAAGTTGGCTTTATCAGTGATGATTACATCCGGGTTAATCAGTCCTTCGGGATCAAAAAGCGTTTTAATGCGTCGCATAAATTGGTATGCTTGACGGCCCCATTCCATTTCCACATACGGCGCCATATTCCGGCCTGTGCCATGCTCCGCCTTCAACGAACCGTTATAGCGATGCACCACCAATTCCGCCACATCGTCCATCAAATCTGCATAACGCTTGATTTCCGTTTCATTGGAAAAATCCTGAGAAAAAACAAAGTGCAGATTGCCGTCCAACGCATGTCCGTAAATAATGCCCTCGTGATAACCATGCTTGTCCATTGCGCGCCGCAAGTCGAGAGTAGCTTCCGCCAAATGTTCCAGCGGGAAAGCTACATCTTCAATCAGCACCGTCGTGCCCGCTGGTCGCACATTGCCTACAGCGGGGAATACATTTTTACGGATGTCCCAATAACGCTCATACTCCGCTTTCACGGTGGTAAACTCAATAGGCATCACTGTCGGGATGCCTTCCAGCCGTTCTTTAACGCCGTCAATACAGCGATGCAGCTCTTCATGATCGTTGGCTCGCACTTCCACCAAAATGGCGGTTACCTCTTCCCCAAATTCCTTGAGGTACGCCGGCATACCCGGCTCGTCCTCCACAGAACGCAAGCCGATGCGATCCACCATCTCCGTAGCCGACACCAACGGCCTGTAAAGGCGCATGACCCCTTGACAAGCCGTACCAATATCGGGGAAGAAAATCATTGCCGATGCCTTGTGCTCCTGCTCCACTACCGTGCGATAGGTGATTTCCGCAATAAAGCCCAAGGTTCCTTCAGAGCCGATAAAGAGGTGATTCAAAATATCAAAGACGTCTTGATAGTCTACAAACGCATTAAGGCTGTAGCCGGTAGTATTCTTGATTTTGAATTTATGACGAATGCGCTCTACCAGCTCCGGCTGCGCGGCAATTTCATCCCGAAGCAGCTCAATTTCCGCCAACAATTCTTTATGGCTTTGACGAAAAGCGTTTTTAGAAGCTTCGTCGCCGGTATCAAGAAGCGTGCCATCTGGAAAAATAATCTTCATAGACGCAACCGTCTTATAGCTATTGTCGCTGGTGCCGCAGCACATGCCGCTGGCGTTATTGGCGGCAATGCCGCCGATCATGGCCGCGTTGATCGAAGCCGGGTCCGGGCCGATCTTACGATCAAACGGTTTGAGATACATGTTGGCCTCTGCACCGATAATCCCCGGCTCCAACACGATTTTTTCGCCATTTTCCAAGATTTCGTAGCGCCCCCAGGCGCCGGTGAGCATGACCAAAACCGAATCGGTCACTGCCTGCCCGGACAAGCTGGTTCCTGCCGCTCGAAACGTAAGAGGTACTTTGTGCAAATGAGCTGCATGAATGACCGCGATAACTTCCGGCACGGTCCTCACTTTTACCACGATTTTAGGAATCAAACGATAAAAGCTGGCATCAGTGCCATAAGCCAGGGTCCGCACCGGATCCGTAAAAATACGGCCTTCCGGGATGGTGCTGCGGATCTTAGCATAAAACTGTTGATACTGTTCTGGTAAATTCATTCTCCGCACCGCCTTTGTAGAGATTTTTTAAGAAAAATGATTCTTAAAGATATATTCTGCAAAATTTCAAGCTTTCCTGCCAAATAAAAAAACCGCTTGCGCGGTCCTTAGCAAAAAACGGAACACAGAACAGTGAAAATATTGAACAAGAGAACCGGAGTCGCGAGAGGGTACGCAGGAGAAGAAAAAAAGGGAAAGTCATAAGCTCTTGAACTCCCCTTTCGCGTTTTTCGTGTAGTTCGCGGTTCGTTTTATAAGTTATGCTATATAGAAAAAGCCGCTTGCGCGGCTTTTTAAAACGATTTCATCCCAACTACAGCCGCCAACAGCAGCGCCGTTACCGCGCCAGCTTGCCAACAAGCAGCCCGACTTAAACCTAAGTATCGGCTTAAAGCCTGGCGATTCAGCCAGCCATGGATTACGACGATGACAGTCACTCCCAGACTTAAGTAAATATGAACGTCCTTATAAATCCCCTTGGACAGGCCCAAAAAAGCTCCACGACCAGGCACGAGCCACAAAACCAATCCTGTCACTAAGGAAATTACAAAAAGACTTAACGCCAATAAAGTCACTGTCGGCCGCAGTCTTTCCAAATTCATTCTCAACACCCTTTCTTTTGCTCTTGTATCTAGTATAGACAATGACTGTGACAACTTCGTGACAGGCTAATTACAGTTTGTCCATCCTCAACATTTTTCATCTGGCCCCAAGTGACCGGAGTCTTGATAAATCTGACAAGCCTTGCCTTGAAAGGAAGGTAATTGCCGCAGAAAAAGAATTGCCCCAACTAAGCATGCCCAACCGCAATATTGGAGCATAGCCAAAACGCCAAACAAGTCCGCCCCCTGCCCTGCGGCAATACCGCCTAGAGGAACTAAACCCAAAAAAGACATGTTGTAAAATCCCATAACCCGTCCCCGCAAACGATCTGGAACCATATGCTGCAACAAGGTATTGACGCCGACGATCAAAAAAAGCAGACCCACTCCTAAAGCAAACAGCAGCACGCTTGCTACCTCCACAGGCACGCCTACAGAAAGCGACAGCAGGCTCAAAGCCGCCAAAAGAGCCGCCGCGCCAACCCAGCGCTCCAACCCGACGATACTGCGGCGAAAAGCCAAAATAAGCGCTCCGCATAACGAGCCGGCTCCGGCCATAGCCATTAGCGTTCCCAACAGCGGCGCACCACCGCCAAAATAACGTACTGCCAGCACCGGCAAAAGCACAGTATACGGCATAGCGGAAAGGCTCATCAACGCCAAAAGCTGCAACAATTGGCGAATAGGCGGATGCCCGAAGGTATAATTCCAACCGTCCCAAAAACCTCGGCGCCAGCTTTTTTTCTCCGTTTCTTTCTCTGCTGCAGCCAGCTGCAACACCAGCAAGGAAACTAGAGAAAAAAGATAGCTTACCGCGTTCAACGCAAAGCAGACCGCTTCGCCAACCAGGGGAATTAAAAGCCCTCCCAACGCCGGCCCCACTAAACGGGTCGCATTGAACATGACGGAGTTTAAAGCAATGGCGTTCCCCCGATCTTCACGCGCTTCCACTAACTCCACGACCAAGGCCTGCCGCGCCGGCATATCAGCCGCATTGATGCAGCCCAAGAGCAAGCTCAGCGCCAACAAATGCCAAATTTCCGCGGTTCCTGTCCAAACCAACCAAGCCAATATAAGCGCCTGCAATAAAGAAAGCGCCTGGGTGGCAACAAGCACCTGCCTTCGCGGCAGGCGATCCACCCAGACGCCGATAAATGGCGAAAAAAGCAAGCTAGGAATCTGTCCGGAAAAACTTACCAAACCCAATAGCAAGCCAGAACCAGTCAGGCGATACACCAGCCAGCTCATAGCAATGCTTTGCACCCACGTACCCAATAAAGACAGCCCTTGGCCGCAAAAAAACAAACGGAAGTTAGGGTAGGCAAGAGCGCGTCCTAAGAGGCGCCCTTGCCTAAGCAACTGGCGAAACTGTTTATTAATGACCGCTGCGATTTTGCGGTCTTGTGAGTTTACTGGCCCGTTCATAGAGCTCCTTTTCTTCCTCAGTCTCCGGCTCCACCACAATGCCGTGCGGCGCCGAATGGCCGGTTTCATCGACATGAATAAAGGTCAAAAAGCCGTCAACTACAAACTCTTCCTTGTCGGCGGTTACCACATCGACATATACGACTAAGCTGGAACGACCGGTATACACGACCCGGCTGTCAAAACGCAGAATGCTTCCTTTTTTTACCGGACGATTAAAGACCATGCCATGTACTGTAGCGCATACAGTCTCCGCCGTACAAGTCATGCTGGCGGCGGCGACAAAGCCGGCTTCCACGAACCACGCAGCGCCGCGGCCGGCAAACAATGTGCCATGATGATTGGTATCAGCTCCGGTCACCAAATGGTGAGTCTCAAATTTCTTTATTGCCATCTGTTTTTCCCCCTGCTTATCAAATAATTTTTTTGAATTTTCACTTGTTTAGAGTGTAATACAAAATACAAAAAATGACAAGCAGGCTACATTATCCTTCATCAAAAGACAGCATCTCCTGAAACGCCTTTACCACATGCGGATCAAATTGGCTGCCGGAGCAACGTTCTAACTCCGCCAAGGCCTGCGCCCGATTTAACGGCTCCCGATGCACGCGCGTCCCGGTCATAGATTCATACGCATCCGCCACAGCCAGCACCCTGCTGAGATAGGGAATTTCTTCCCTTTGCAGCTTGCCCGGATACCCGGCTCCGTCCCACCGTTCATGATGATGCAAGATAAGGTTTGCTAACGGAGCTAATTCCGGCATCATCTGCGCCAGCTGAGCCCCCTTTTCCGCATGACTTTCCATCAAAGCACGTTCTTCCGGCGTATATACAGCGTCCTTGTTTACCAGTACCTCCGGCAGCAGCAGCGTCCCTACATCGTGAAACATCGCTAGCAAACGCAATGATTCTTCACTGTCCGAAAGCTGCAGGTAACGACCAAAGCGAACTAAAATCCCCTCCAGCCGCTGTACATGAGGTCCTGTCCAACGGCTGCCAACCTCCAGCATGCGCCGCAGTCTGGCCAGCCCGCCCTGATCATACTGCGACGTAAATTTGTATTTTTCCGCATACATAGCACTGTCCGCAGCCTGCAGCAAGCTCTGACTGACCGTCTGAGACAAATCACCCCAAGACCAGCCCACCGACAAAGAAACACGCGCTGCCTTGGCTTTTTGGGCAAGTATTTCCGCTTTCTGCTTCATCAACTCTTCCGGTTCATCACAATACAACGCTATAAATTCATCGCCGCCAACACGCGCTAACACTTCCGCCTCACCAAAGGCATCTTGTAATACGCCGCTAACTCGGCGCAACAACTCATCCCCCGCCTCGTGGCCTTCCAGATCGTTAACCAGCTTCAAATCGTTGACATCAATAGCTAAAACCCCTAAAGTCCCTTGGGTCATTTCCTCCAATTCCTGACGCAATCGCTCAAAACGAGAACGATTGGCCAAACCGGTTAAGGCATCTTTTTCGCTATAAATGCGCAATTGTTCTTCCACGCGCTTGCGCTCTGTGATTTCCTGACGCAGCTTGGCGTTAGCCTCCAATAGCTGCGCCGTCCGTTTGGCCACACGCTGTTCTAATTGATTATTGAAAGAACGCACTTCTTCCTCTGCTTGACGGCGCTCTTCCGCCTCCTCGCGCAGCCGTTCAAAAAGCAGGCAAGCCTCAAGAGATACAGCAAATTTTTGCATCACTTGCGTCAGCATGCGCTGTAGCGTTTCATTCTCCGCCAGCGCTTCCTGAGCGCTGTAGAGCTTAAGCACTCCCAATTTCCCCAAAGGATACAAGAAATAACAACCGCCGTCGATCTGCCGTTCCTGCACCAATTCATCAAAGCCAGGCATCTGCGCTGTAATTACCAAGCCTTCACCATTGTCTATGCAAGCTTTAGCAGGCGCAGGCAAAACACCCATCACATTTTCCACATAATAATTTGGATACCCGTAAATCAAGCGAGCCCGTTCCTGCTCTCCGTCGTTCAACCAGACCGCTCCGTACCGAAAGGCCTTCCGCCGCAATAATACCTGCAGAAACCGGGCGCAATTATCCTCCAATTCCAACGTCCGGCCTACTGCCAGAGACAATTCATACAAAACCGCTAATTCCCTCACCATCTGGAGCCCTTGTACCGGCTTCATACCATCACTCCAATAACAACGGTTTTATTGCATAATTCCAAGATTCCGTCTGACGGCAAGACAATTTCCCCATAGCTCAATACTCCGTAAAGAGCATCCAGTTTCGGATTTCGCCGTTGCAGATTTTGCCGAATGGCCGAAAGTTCTTTTGTAAATATGGGTCCTTCCAGTTGCGCTCTGGCATAACAATTTACGATCAAGGCCCCTTGCGCCGCAGTAACTTCAACTTCTTCCGCAGCGGCAGCCGCCGAGGCCGCCATAGCCTCTTCCTCGGCGACAAGCACGCTAAGAACGGCATTTTCCGGCACTTCACCAGCGCAAATCAAGCCGCCGTCTTCTGTCATTTCTACAATGCTGCGTACCAAATCTACGCTTTCTTCACGCACAATGCCCAGCGGATAATGACCAAAATCATCCAATGCTAGGCCATGCGCCGCCAACACTCCCTGGTAAGCGGCCTGCGCTGTCTGCCAATTCAGCTCCAAAATACGATTTTTCTCCGCCTTGGTCACGACCAATACATCAGGCAGACTACTAAAGCCATAACCGCGTGAAGTCTGAAGTCCACAGGTGGCAAATACGGCCAAGCCGACAGCCTCGCACCACCCATCCTGCGTAAACAAACCAGTATCTGTTTTCGGCAAGTCGCATTCACCCACAGCACCAATGCAGCGAATCGAATGCCCCAGATAATCGTATAAAACGTCCAGTAAATGCTCTGTTTCGCCGCGCTGGCAATTAAACAGCAAAAAAGCAGTCGTATTTTGCACGTCATGCCGCCAAGGCGGCTCCTCTTGTTTAGGATACAACGGCAAAAGCGGTGCAGCCAGAGACAGCCTCAGCCAGCAGGCCCCTTCCTTGGCAACGCGCTCTCCTTGAATGAGAGCAGGAAATAAAGAACCCGCTAAAGCCACGCCTTTGTCACGGGCCCATTGCCATACCGCCGGCAACGCAGCCCGTGAAGCAGACGCTGCTAAGAGCAGCAATAGTTCATTTTCTTTCCATTCGATACGCTCCAGCTGCGCTACCCACGCATCGCCGTGCGAACCGGACAACCAACCTTGCATGCCCATGGCCGGCTCCTTTCCAACAGGTGTTGCCGCTTGCAAAAAAAAGCCTGTTTCGTGTATGCTGAGACTAATAGAATAACTCCGTCTTCAGGAACGCTTCGTTGAATCTATAAAAGATGCTGCCCAATACAGCTCTTTTTACAGAGTTTATTTCCCTATATTATAAAAGATAGCTTTTCATTTGTCATTACGTTCCAGTAGTCAGTTCCAATATATGTCGGATTTTTTCCGACATCACAAGCAGGAGGGATTTGCTATGCAATGCTTTCATTTTTACCGCAAAGAAGAAAAAATGCATGCCATTTTCCAGTCCATCGCTCCTCGCTACAACTGCCTTAACCGCATGATCAGCTTTTTTCACGATCAATATTGGCGACGCAAAGCGGTGGAACAAGCCGACTTCCCGCCGCAGGCAAAACTGTTGGATGTCTGCTGCGGCACTGGACGCCTGACGCAAGAATTGCTACGTCATTGCGACGAAATAGGCCGTATTACCGGGTTGGACTTTTCCGCCAACATGCTGCGCGAAGCGGAAGCAAATCTCCGCTATCATCCTCGCTGCCGCCAAGTTTCCTGGGTTCATGGCAATGTACTGCACCTGCCGTTTGGCGACGCTTCCTTTGATGGCGTCTCCATCGCCTTTGGCTTGTACAGTGTCGCCGGTACGGAACAGGCGCTACGAGAAATGCTCCGCGTACTTCGTCCCGGAGGCAAACTACTGCTGCTAGAACTTTCTCAACCCTCGGATACTTTTCTGACGCCGCTATTTCATTTTTATTTTGAGCATGTACTGCCCCTGGCAGGAAGCTTATACCTTGGCCTTCCCGTCACCTTTCAGCGCTGGCTGCCGGAATCGCTTCATACCCTTCCTTCGGGCGAAGCAATTTCTCAAATTCTGGACCAGCTGGGCGCTGCAACTATTTCAGGGAAAAATTTAACAAACGGCATCGTCTCCATTGTTACAGCCGTTAAAAGCGAGGTTTGATATGCAGACATTGCGCATTTTTCTGGAAATGATTAAGTTTAAACACACTTTATTCGCGTTGCCTTTCGCCTATGCGGGCGCGTTGTTAACCGCCCAGCGTATCCCTTCGCTTCATGATCTTTTTTGGATTACCATCGCCATGGCGGGCGCGCGTACCGCCGCCATGTCCTTTAACCGCTTAGCGGATCGGCGCATCGACGCCGCCAACCCCCGTACCGCTGATCGCGCTCTACCGCAAAAACGCTTAAGCCTTGGTGCGGTGTCCCTCTACACGATCCTTTCCCTGCTGCTCTTGGCTCTGGCTGCATTTCAACTCAGCTCGCTGGCTGTAAAATTGCTGCTGCCAGTCGTCTTTTGTCTTACCTTCTACTCCTACACGAAGCGTTTCACCTGGCTATGCCATCTCTTTCTCGGCGGTACATTGGGCCTAGCGCCTCTTTGCGCTTGGGCCGCTATCGCTGACACGCTCAGCACGCCCGCTCTTTCTTTGTGGGGTGGCGTCCTCTTCTGGGTAGCCGGTTTTGATATCATCTACGCCTGCAGCGATATGGAATTTGACCGTCAAGCCGGACTGTACTCTATTCCCGCCCGCTTTGGCCTCGCTCACTCACTGCGCCTGGCCGCCTTTTTCCATGTCTTCGCCGCCAGTTTTTTCGTAATTACCGGCTGGCTTTTAGCGCTGGGTCCCTGGTACTGGGCGGCCCTTGGCGCCGCCGCTTTTCCGCTTTGGTGGCAGCACCACCTGGTAAGTCCGGCGGATCTGTCCCGCAGTCAGGTAGCCTTTTTTCACTGCAATAGCCTTTTAAGCCTGCTCTTCTTCGCCGGCGTGCTCCTCGACGTGCTGACCCGGGGAACGTGAGAGGCACGAGACCACGGCATTTGAACAAGAGTAGAGGGAGTAATCGGAGGGTACGACCGAGGATTACGGGTTTTATAATTTAATGACTTTTAAAAAACAGAGTCCATGAAAGCAATCTTTCACGGACTCTGTTTTTGCTATATCAGATTATTACGCCTGACTGTCTTGTTTTAATAAAATTCTCAAATATAGTAACCGCCGCCTGCGCACCCTCTCTCTACTCACTCTACTCTTGTTAAATTTCGCCCCCTCCTGCATACCCTCTCGCGACTCTTGTTCAATCCTCATTCTCTAAAAGAATGGTTTCCCCCAGTGCGAAGGAGTACAGCCAGCACTCTTTGACAGGCTGCCGCAGAATGCCGCCCAAGGCTCGGGCGTAGAGCTCCAACTGCAAACGATAGCGGCTTGCCAATTCTGCCGGCGACAAACCTCGATCACTTTTATAGTCTACCAAAATCCAAGCGTCGCCTTCTTTAAACAACAAGTCCGCCACGCCTTGCACAAAGACAGTTTCTTCCTGACCGGCCACTTCAGGATAAAATTCTTCCGCCGGCAACAGAACGCTAAAAGGAACCTCCCGTCGAACTTGCGCGGACGCCAGCAAGCGGCTTCCCAGGGAGGAAGCCAAAAAGGCGGCAATTTTCGATGCTTCCAAGGCTGACGCCTGCTCCGGCAGCAGCACTTCCTTGGCAACTAATTCTTCCAAAACAGACTGCACCTGTTCCTCATTCAGCCTGCCCTCTAGCGGCAAATGCTGCATCACCGTATGCATCCAGACACCGTATTCGCCGCCCTTCGGCCCTTGCTGCGCCTGCAAAAAAATCGGCCGGTCATATACCGAACCAGACCGCGCCGGCCAAGGGCGAGCGCTTTCGTCTACATCGGCAAAACGGCGCTTTATTTCCGTTACCGACAGCTTAGCCGCCTTGCCGACCGTATCCTGCCAAGGATATTGCCACTCCAGGCAGGCTGCGGTTCGAGCCTCTTCGCCGCCAGGCAACGGCTGGCCTTCTTCTAAACAAGACCAATCGTCAGGCAAGGCCGCCTCACCAGCAGCCTCCGCCGCTGCAGGCGGACAAATATGAATCCCCCAAAGGCTTTCGTCCGGTAACAGGCATTCGTCTTGGGGCGCACCACCCAAACGACGCAAATCTCCGGCAGCTTGGTGCCGCACTAAAGCCGGCCCCAGCCAGTCCAAATAGCCTTTGGCTTCAGCAATCAAGCCGGCTGGCAGCAACTCTTCCCTGCGACAGCTTTGCCGGCACCAGTTGGCGGCCGCCTTGTCTGCGTGCTTGAGGCGTCCCGTTAAAATCAATTTTTCCCGCGCCCGCGTAAGAGCCACATATAAGACACGCAACTCTTCGGCTTTCGTCTCCATTTCCAAGCAATGAGCTACGGCCTTACGAGCCGCGCCAGGGTAACGGTAACGCGTCTTTACATCAATAACTTGCGGCCCCAACCCCTGAGTTTTATGAAAAAGAACCGGCTTTTTCAAGTCCTGCAGGTTAAACTGCTTGCCCGCATCGGCCACAACCACTACCGGAAACTCGAGCCCTTTGCTTTTGTGGATGGTCATAACCCGCACAACATTTTCTTGCTCCCCCAAAATTCGAGCCACCGCCATATCAGCGCCGCCTTCGCGCAGATCCTCCACAAAACGCAAAAAGCGGAAAAGGCCTCGATAATGGGTGTTCTCAAACTGCCGCGCCCGATCATAAAGAGCGCGCAGGTTGGCTTGCCGCAGCGCGCCCCCAGGCAAGCCGCCTACGTACTCGTAATACCCCGTATCGCGGTACATGCGCAAAAGCAGCTCCGGCACGCCTCGCCGCCGCGCCAACCGACGCCAGCCTTCCAAAAGCTCCTGGGCGCGCGCCGCTTTATGGCCTGCTTCTGTTTCCAACTCCGCGAAAACCGTTACCGCATCCCACAAATCGCTTCGCTCGGCGCCAGCAAGACGAATTTCGGCCAACTCTTCCGCTTTACAGCCCACTAAGGGGGACCGCAAAAACGCAGCCAAGGGAATATCTTGACGAGGGTTGTCCACTACCGCCAAGGCAGCCAACAGCACCTCTACTTCGATCTCTCGGAAATATCCTTCATCCACATCCGCGTACGCAGGAATACCTGCTTCGCGCAATGCCTCCAGCAGCACCGGTCCCTTAGCCCGCACGGAACGCAACAACACTACTACATCCCGCCAAGCCAACGCCCGATAACCGCCCAGCCCCTTATCATATACCTGCACTTGCTCTTCATGCAGCTTTTGCAAGCGTCTGGCAATCAGAGCCGCTTCGGCAGCAAAGCCTTCCGGCAGTTCTTCACCCGCGCCGTCCTCTTCGCTTTCTGTCGCCTCTTGCCCTGTCTCCTCCAGCAGCCAAAGCTCATTCGGTCCGTCCAAACTTTTCCCTTCGCAAGGAGGATACGGCAGCCCCGGCCGCAGAAATTCAGCTTCCCCATACGCTAGCTCCGCCACCTGCGGTTCCATCAACTGTCGAAAAAGATAATTGACCCCTGCCAGCACGTTGGCGCGGCTGCGAAAATTTTGCGCCAGATCAATTCGTTCATAGCCCTCGCCCAACGCTGGATAGCTTTCATATTTTTCGCGAAACAACTCCGGCTCCGCCAGGCGAAAACGGTAAATGCTTTGCTTCACATCGCCTACTAAAAACAGCCGGCCGCTCGCTACCGGACACAGACATTGCAAAATGGCTTCCTGCACGCCGTTCGTATCCTGATATTCGTCGACCATCACTTCCTGAAAGCGTTCTTGCAAGTCCAGCGCCGCCGCCGAAGGGCCCTCGCCGTCGCGCAAAACCGCCAAACAAAAATGTTCCAAATCTCCGAAATCCAGCAAATTACGACTAGCCTTCGCTTCGCGAAAGGCGGAGGCAAACTCCAAGGTCACCGCCACCAGCGCCGCCATTAACGGCTGGCAGTGACGCAAGTCCTCTAAAAGCTCCTCCCCGGGCCGATCAACTAAGACATAGACTTTTTCCAGCTGCTTTTTCAACTGATCCCGCTCCTGCTTAAACGCGTCCCGCGCCTCTTGCCCGGCAGGATCTTTTTTGCCGCCGCTCAGGCGGGTATAGGCGGTTTTTTCGCCTTGCCTGCAGGCGCGCTCCAGCTCGCTCCAAGTGGAAGCTGCCTGCAGCTCGGCAATAACTGCCGCATACTCCTGCGCCAGTTGCACTTCTTTTTCGCCAGCCAATTCCGCCAATTCCAGCAAGTCCGCAGCCGCCACAGCCAGTGTTCCCAGGCGCAGTTTCGCCTGGCGCAGCAACAGTTTGGCCTGCGGCAGTTCATCAAAGGAAACTAGCTCCGGCGGCGCAAATACATCCAGACAGCCTTGCAGCCAGAGCTCCGGTTCTGGAAGCGAGCGTGAAAACTCGTAGAGCTCCACAATCATCGCGCCCAGCTCCGCATCATCCCGCTCGCCGCCATAGCAATCCGCCAACAGGAACATTGCCGGATCATCTGCAGCATAGCGTTTTTCTAGCACCTCTTCCAGAACATCGCGGCGCAGCAAATCCGCCTCCGCCTGCGAAGCCACGCGAAAACGCGGATCCAAATCCAATTGGTGAAAATGCTGCCGCACTACAGACTGACAAAAAGAATGAATGGTCGAAATAGAAGCCGAGCCTAACAACGCCAACTGCCGTTCCAGACGTTCCAGCCTGTCTGTCGGCAAATCCTGACGGCTCAGCTCTTTCCCCAGCGCCGCGGCAATGCGCTCTCTCATTTCCAAGGCCGCCGCATTGGTAAAGGTAACGACTAACAGTCTGTCGATATCCAAAGGGTCTGCGACATCCAGCATGCGCTGAATGACTCGTTCCACCAGCACCGCGGTCTTGCCGGAGCCAGCCGCCGCCGAAACCAGCAAATTTTTACGCCTCGCTTCAATCGCCCGGCGCTGTCTCTCTGACCAGCTCATGCTTGATTCTCCCTTCCTGTTGGCAGCAAGCGCAGCCATACTTCATCTTCCTTCATTTTTTTCAGCAAACGGCAAGCTTGGCCTTCAATGGCTTTGTCAAACTGACAAACGCTGCGATACTCGCACCACAGGCACGGACTCTGCCCTTCCAGCTCATAGGGCGCCGGCGTCACCTGACCCTCTAAAATAGCCTCACCAGTTTCCTGCAATACCTTGCGCGCATGCAGCAATAACGCCCCAAACTGTTCCGCCGAGCGCACTTGACGCAAACAGGTCGGATGATAGTCGCCGTCTTTTTTTAAGGATATGGATAAAAACTTAGACCAGCTGCCCTCAATCGACGAATCCAGCAGCCGGGACACCTGGGGTTCCTGCAGCGTCCAGCCGGGCAGTTTCAATTTTTTAGCCACTTCCGCTTCAATTTCCGCTTCGCTTTTCGGCCCCTCGCCGCTCACGGCCGGATCCTGCAAGAAATAGTACAGCATCCCTGCAGGCAGACATTCCTGGCCAAATACGCTGCGGCCGGCTTCGAGCGCCACCAGCAAGTAGGTCAGAAGCTGCAGGCGCAGTCCATAGTAAATCTGATCGAGATTCAGTCCCGCCTTGCCGGACTTATAGTCAATCACAAGCAAATAGCGAAGGCCATCTTGCTCGGCGCTATCTACCCGGTCAATCTGCCCGGAAATATCCAAACGCTGCCCTCCGGGCAAATGAAACGTCAATGGCGGCAGCGCCTGCTCGCCACGGCCAAAGCACTGCTCCAGCCAGCAAGTCTTAAAACTGCCGGCCGCCGCAAAATCGCTCAATTGTTTCGCCGCTCGGCGCACCGTGCGTCCTAAGCGGCGCAGCAGGTGCCTGTGCTGGCCGGAACTGAGCAAAATTTCATTTTGCAGCCTCGGCGCCAACGCATTCACTACTTCTTCACACAAAGCCACGCGCTCGTCGTCTCCCGGGTCCGCCCAGCTTTGCCCTTTGGCCGCTAAGCGTTCACCATATTCTTTCAAGGACGCATGCAGAAACTGCCCCAAATCGGGCGCCGCCAAGCGAAAGACGGAACGTTGCCGCAAGCCTAAGCCATAGCGCGCGAAATGCCGAAACGGGCAGGCTTGAAAGGCCTCAAAGCGCGTCACGCTGCCGCTGAGGCGCTGACCGCGCAAAAACAGACGCTGCGCTAATTCCGGCGGCAGCAGCCGTTCGCGATTATCATGGAATAAGCCTGTCAAATAGCGCCGCAACTCCTCTGGGCGGCAGCGAAGCCCCCAATTATACACTTCCCGCCAAAGCGGCGCTAATTCGCCGCTTTCCCGATAGCGCCGCAGCACGCCCGGCAAAGCCGCCAAGGCTTGTTCCGGCTGTACTGCATAAGCAGCCTCCTCGCCTGCCGGAATATCCAGCGGCAAGCTTTGCAGCGGCAGCTGCGGCCACAATTCGCGCAGGCGGCGTACAATCAAGGAAGGCGCTTGACTTTTCCCCTCTGCATCAGCCAAAGCGTAACTGAGCCATAAATAACGGCAAGAACGACTCAACGCCGTATATACTAAAAATCGCTCTCCGAGCATATCCGCCTGCGCTCCCGGCGCGAGCTCCAGCCCGGCGCCGCGCAACGCCCGCCGCTCGCTGTCGCTCAAAAGCCCCTCTTCCCTGGCTCTCCTAGGCAGAGCGCCTTCGTTGACGCCGGGAAGATATACGGCCTTCACGTTGGCCAGACTTGTATTGCCCAGCGTCGCCAGCACTACATGGTCCAAACCGGGAGGCACCAGACTAAGAGTCATAGCTTCCAGCCCTTCCTGCAAAAGAGCCGCAAACTCCTCCGGCGGCAGAGATTCATCCCCTAGAACCTCCACTAGTTGTTCTAACAAAGCCACCGTCTGCCCCCAAAACTGTCTGTGTTCCAGCGCTTCATCCAGTTCTTGCAGCTCCTCGGCTCGCTGCGCCCATTCTTCTAAACGCAGAGGCGCTTCCAAGCGCTCCAAAAACTGGAACAAAGCCGTTGCCTGGGCTCGCACGGTAGAGGCCCGGCCCAGAGACATTTCCAGCTCCGCCAGCGGTTGCGCCGCTTGACGCCGCCAGTTATCGAGACAAGCCAATTCTTCTTGACTTGCTTCATCCAAGCCTTCGTCCTCCTCCGCCAAAGCCAGACGCCGCCAATAACGCCAAGGCTCCTCTTGCGTCCAGCGGCGGCCGCGCAAGCCAAAGCACAAGACATAGTTTTCCAATTTATCCACTGCAGCTCGCTCTAACGGAAAAAAATCTGTTTTCAGGCAACGGAAAATAGCCTCATAACCCCAATTTCCCATAACGACTTCCAGGGCGGAACGAATAAGCTCCGCCAAAGGGTGATGCTGCGCCTGCCTGGGCTGGTCGCTAAAGTAAGGAATGCCGTAATCCGTTAACGCGGCCTCCAGCCAATCCCGATACTCTTCGTCACGCACCAGCACGGCTATATCGCGCCAACGCCAGCCCTCTTCGCGCACCAAGCGCAGCATGTCTCTAGCAATGCCCGCCGCCGCGGCGCGCCCATTCGCCGCTTCTACAAGAACTACGCCCTGAGGCGCTTCCGGCAAGGAGCGCACAGGAAAGCGGAAAAAACGCTCTTCTAAATGCTGCAATGCGCCGCTGTCAAAACGCCATTGTTTTTCCAGATTGACTTCTTCATACTGGGCGCCCAACTGCGCTGCCAAACGCCGCAAATCTTCCCTCGTCCGCCATTGCCTGTGAAACAAGGACGTTTCCGCTTCATATCGCGCAAGTTCCGCGCCGTCAAGGCACAGTGTTACGGTCACCTCTGCGGCTAGCGGCAAAATCGCGCCCAAGACTGCCAGCTCCTGCGGATTGAACCAGGCAAAGCCATCAACCCAAACCTCGCAGCCTCGCAGCAGCGCCGACTCTTGGGCCCGTTCCGCCAACATCGTCATGCGGTCTTGCGCATCATGATAGCGTTCCTGCAAGGACTGCGAAAACTCCGTATAAAGAAGCGCCAAGTCATGTAGTTTGTCCGCCAGCAAAGAGCGTCCTTGCCGCTGTTCCGTCCGGGCCGCTGTCTGCAAGGCTTCCGGCGGCAGGCGATAGGTTTTGCATTCTTCCAAAAGTCCCATAGCCTGCATGGCAAAGCCGCGCTGCCTCGCCGCCCGCCCGAAGGAACGCAGCTGCGGCTCCAGTTGCCGCAACAGGCGCGTGACCAGCAGCGTTTTCCCCAGCTCATCCAATTGAGGCCGCGCCGCGCCGCCGGTTTCCTGCAACACCCGATAGGACAAACGCCGGAAGCCCAACACATGAGCGCGAATAAATCCCTGCAAGCCCGGCGTCGCCGCCAGTTCCCGCTCCACCTGATACGTGGCGTGTTCCGGCAGCAGCAGCACTAAGGGCGCTCCCTCCGGCTGAGCCAGTAGCTTGCGGCGTATCTCTTCCAAGCACAAATGGGTCTTTCCGCTCCCGGCGCGCCCCATAACCACTCTTAGCTTCATGCATGTTCCTCCTTAAACCTTTAGCCCTAGGGTAAATGAAAAACCGCGCGACTGCCCCGCTCGCCGGGAATGACCTCCAGGCGCGCGCCAATCCGCTCCTTCAACTCCGGCACATGAGAAATAATTCCTACCAGCCGTCCGCCGCTCTGTAGATCCACTAACGCTCGCATAGCCAGTTCCAGGGCTTCCGGGTCGAGGGTGCCAAATCCCTCATCCACTAAAATCGTGTCCAGGCGCATGCCCCCCGCATAGGCCTGCACCACATCGGAAAGCCCCAGGGCCAGCGCCAAAGACGCCAGAAAACTTTCGCCGCCGGACAAGGTTCCCACCGGCCTGGGCACGCCCGTATAGCTGTCAAACACCTCTAAATCCAAGCCGCCAGCCTTGCGGGCGTCCGCTAGCACGCTGGAACGCTGCAGAGCATAACGACCCCGGCTCATTAAGGAAAGACGCGCATTCGCTTCTTCCACCACATCATCCAGCAGCGTGCGCAGCACATAACGCTGAAAGGTCAAGTTCAAAGCGTTGCCGCCTCCCGCCATCGCCGCTAACGCCGCTACTGCGCCTTGCGCTTCCTCCACAGCCGCTAATTCTTTGGCGATGCTTTGCAAACGTGTCACTCGTTCCTGGTCCCGTTTCCAGGCTTCTTCCAAGCGAACTTTTGTTTCCCTCAAGGCCGCCTCCACAGCCGCGGCTTGTTCCTGCGCGGCCACAAACGCCGCCAAATTCGGCGGCGTCAGCCCGGCTACCGCTTCCTGGGCCCGCCGCACACGTTCCTGCGACGCTGCCTCTTTTTGCCGCCTTGCTTCAAGCTGCTGCCCCCACAAACGCCGCTGCGCTTCGGCGGCCCGTGACTGTTCAAAAGCTTCCTGTCCCGCAAAACCGCTCTGCTGCAAGCGTTGCAGCCAAAAAACGTTTCCTTCCTCCAGCCTCGCCGCCGCGGCTGCTGCCGCCGTCTGAGCCTGCTTAGACAAAGCCTGCGCTGTTTCAAAATGCTGCGCCGTTTCGTGGAGGCGCTTCTCCGCCTGGACTAAAGAAATCTGCACTTGCTCCAGTTGCTGGGTGCAAGCGCGCCGCGCCGCCGCCAGCGCGCCTTCCTGACGTAACGCTTCCGGTACTCGCTTGGAACATTCCTGCAGCACCGCCTTGGCCGCCTCTAAGGCGCTGCCGGCTTTTTCTCTAGCAAAAACCGCCGCTTCACGCTCTCTTTCGACTTGAAGCAGTTTTTCCTGCTCTCCTTGTCGTTTCGCAGCGCACCGGGCTGCTTCTTCCAAAGCTTGCTGCGCCTGTTGCGCCAGCTCCGCCGCTTGTTGCGCCTCCGCCTTCGCTTCCAGAAGGGACAAGTCCTGCTGCTCCCCCAGTTCCTGCAAGCACTCGTTTTCCTGCTCCGCCAGCAGCTTTTGCGCCGCTTCCTGCTGCGCCGCCTGCGCTAACGCCTTACTATGCGCCTGCTGCCATTTCAACCACGCCGCTTCGGCCTGCTCCACATCCTGCGGCTGCAGCATTCCTGCAAAAGAAGCTTTTTGGGGATGTTCCAGCGCGCCGCAAACCGGACAAGGCTCTCCCGCCTCCAGTTCAGCCGCCAGCAGCGCAGCTTGCTGTTTCTGCCATTGCTGCCGCAGCGCCGCTAAGGTTCGCCTGGCGCTTTCCTCGCTGGCACAGGCATTTTGCAGCGTTACCGAATGCTCGTGCTGACGCCGCGCCTGTTCTGTCAGCTTCACGCGCAGTTCCGTCAGGCGCTGCAAAATAGACAGCCGGCTTTGCAGCCTGGCCGCTTCTCGCTCCAGTTGCGGCGCTTTCTCACCCGCCATGGTTAAGCTTTGCTGCTTCGTTTCCAACTCCGTCCAGGCGCGTTGCCGCTGTTGCAGCCGTTCTTCTTGCCGCACCGCCCGTTCTTGGGCTTGAATCCAAGCCGATTCTAGCTCCGCCGCCTGCTGACGCGCTGTTTGCCAGCGTTCGTACTCTTGCGCCTGCCCTTCCAGTTCCAATTGCCTAGCTTGAAGTTGCCGCAAAACCGCTTCTTGGGGCTGCAGCTTTTCCCAAGCATCCCGAGCGGCTTCCTTCGCCGTTGCCGCGGCAGAAGCATGTTCCTCTGCACGCCTGCTTTCTTTTTCTTGAGATGCCGCCTCTTGCGCTAACTGCTGCCATTGCCGCCAGAGATCCTCCAAAGAGGCCGCTTGCTGCGCCGCTTCTAACCGAGCCGCCAGCTTTGCCGCCTCTTCACCGCCTGCCAGTAATTGCAACACCTCTTGGTCGGCAGCTTCTTTTTCCGTAAAACGATCTGCCGCTTGCTGCGCCGCCGCCAACTCCATACGTCGTTCTTCCGCCGCCTGTTGCCCGTCCCTTAGGCGAAGCTCCGCTTCTGCCGCTGCCTGCTGCGCCGTCACGCAACGCTCCTGCAGAGCTGTTTTTGACTCCGCCCCCGCTTCCGCCAGCAGCCAGGTTTCTTCATCGCGCAGCGCCTGAAAACGCTTCGCGCCGCTTTGTGCTTTCTCTTTCAGTCCTTGCTCCAAGCGTGCGTACAATTCCGTGCGAAAGAGGTTTTGCAAGATTTCTTCTCGCTCTTTAGAGCCAGCCACCAACAATTGCCGGAATTGCCCCTGCGGCAGCAGCACCACTTGCCGGAACTGAGCCGCTTGAAAGCCTAAGATCTCCTCCACACGGCGCGTAACATCCTGCCAGCGAGAGGCCAGAAGTTTCTCCCCGTCCGGCCCCTCTTCATATAAAATCGCTTCCGCCGGAATCTGACGAAAGCCTTCGCCCCGCAATTTCGGACGCTGCTGCTCCGGCCGCCGCTGCACGCGCAAAATACGCTCGCCCACAGCAAAACGAAGCTCCACCTCGGTAGCCTCTTGAGGCGACGCATAGTCGCTGCGCAAATGGCGCACCTCTCGCAAATCGCCGCTGGCGCTGCCGTATAAAGCAAAGCAAATCGCGTCCAACACGGTCGTTTTTCCAGCGCCGGTCGGCCCGTGAATCAAAAATAAACGCACATCTCCTAAACAAGAAAAATCCAACGTCTGCGACGCCGCATAAGCGCCAAAGGCCTGTATGCGCAGCCATAACGGCCTCATAAGCCCACCTCCCGCTGCCGCCGATATTCTTCTTCTACTAAAGCGGCAAAAAGCGCCTCTTCTTCGCGCTTCCATTCCCGCCCAGCCACTTCACGGAAAAAGCAGGCAAACAGCTCTTCCGGTCCCAAACGGCGATGATCCTGCACGCCTTGCTGCTCCTTCAGCTTTTGCAAGCGGGCGTATTCTAAATGCAGAATTTCCGGATGATGCTGCTGCAGCCGCCCCTTGGCGTCAAGCACCGGCGCATCGTCTGTTAGGGTCACCATCAAATAATCGCTGCACTTAGACCGAGCCAACAGCTCCTGGAAGTTTCCCTGCCAGCACACCACATCACGCCGCGGCGTCAAGCGCACCGTTTCCACCGATACAGCGCCATCCGCCGCCAGATCCACCAAATGAACGCCCTTAGTCTGCTCCGCCTCTTGAAAAGAGTATTTCAGCAGCGAACCGGAATAGCGAACCTTATGGCCGCTTTGCTGACAGCCGTGTAAATGGCCTAATGCCGTATAGTCAAAGGCCGCAAAAGCGTCCGCCCCCACCATACCGCTGCCGCCCACGGACAAGGGACGTTCCGAATCGCTGGCCGCTCCGCCAGCCACAAAAGCATGCGCTACCGCCACCTTGCGGACTCCCTGCGGCACGTTTGCCAAGGCAGCCGCTATTTGGCAGTGCAGAGCCGCATCATGATCGGCCGCTTCCTCCCCCAAAGCGTAGCGAACGGCCGCCGGCTCGGCATAAGGCAAGGATAAAATATGCACAGGACCGGCCATGTCTTCTAAGATAAGCGCAGGCTGCCGCGCCTGCAGCGGGCCTGCCACATGCAACCCCTGGCGCGCCAAAAGAGCGCTCCCAAAACCCAGCCGCTCCGGACTGTCGTGATTGCCGGCGATCAATACCGTCGGCAAAGCGCACTCCAACACCAACTTACGCAGTACCTCGTTCAAAAGTTCCACTGCTTCCGCCGGTGGCACCGCCCGGTCATAAATATCTCCGGCTACGAGTACGGCGTCTACCTTGGCTTCTTTGGCTAAAGCCACCAGTTGTTCCAAAACATAAGCCTGATCCTCCGTTAAATGCACGCCGTGAAACAGACGGCCTAAATGCCAATCCGATGTATGTAAAAAGCGCATACTCCACCTCCGAATGCGAACGTAGTTTCTTTTTTCTTTTCGCCGCCTTGGAGCGGAAGTCCTTCCGCTCCAGTAAGAGCTTCTGCTTTATTCTAGAATAGCAAAACCCGCTGACAACTGCCTGTCAGCGGGCTTTGCTATTCTTTTAATTACTGCGTTACCTTAGCCGCTCGGCGAATGACATCATATGCCGCGTCATCACTACGTACAAAGCCGTCGATTTGACTTTTGCGCAGCAACTCCTGACCTCCCGCTGAGCTTAAACGAACAAACGCTTCGCTGATAGCCTGCGTCAATTCTTTATCCACGTCAGCCCGGGCTGCAATAGCGTCTTTAGGAATGGCCTCCGTTCGGGCCACTTCCATCAATTCATGTACCGCCGAACCCGCCGCACGCGCCGCATCCATCGCTTCCGTATAAGTAGCGCCAGCATCCATTTGTCCTGACAAGACGGCGTCAATCACCCGGTTATGGCTACCCAAAAAGCGCGTTTCACCGAAAAAGCGTTCCGGGTTCTTCCCTTGTTCCAGCAACATGGCTTTAGGATATACATAACCTGATGCGGACTGCGGGTCTACAAAAGCAAAGCGCTTGCCGTCCAAGGATTCCAATGTCTGAAGCCGTCTGTCCTTACGAGCAATAATCAAACCATGGTAAGAAGGACTGCCGTTGACGACAGGCGTCACAAGCGGTCGCACTCCATGACGCTCCCTGGCTGCAATATAGGCAAATGGCGAAAACCATCCAATGTCGGCGGTGCCGTTAGCCAAGGCGCGTCCCAGGGCGTCATAATCTGAAACAATAATTACTCTGGCTTTTTTACCCACCTGCCGAGCTACTTCCTCTAAAACCGGCACATAACGCTCGCGAATCACCTGGGGCGCTGCGAAAGGATTAACTGCAAAAATCAAATCCTCAGACTGCTTAAAATGGCTGGCGAATTCCTGCATGCCGTCTACCGATTCCGCCATCTTCTTCGCCTGCTGCAAGATTTCTTCCGCTGTTTTTTCCTGGGAAGTAACGCTATCCAAGGCTTCTTGCGTACTCGCAGCAATCTCCACAGTGGCGCGGCTAAGTTCCTCCAGCACAGTCGCCATCTCCGCAGCTCCGTGACGCTGCTCATCCGAAGCCTGTGCCAAACGCTCCACTGATTTTTCAATGCCTCCCATAGAAGCTACGATTTCATCCAACGCTTTTTCCGAACGCCCAGCCGCTTCATCCACGCCTTGCAACGCCGTTTGCGCTCCTTGCATAGCCTGTGTCACAGCCTGCGTACGCTGGGCCATTTCTCCGACGGTCGTAGCGATCTCCTTGCTGATAACAGCGCTTTCACCAGCCAGCTTGCGTACTTCTTCCGCTACTACCGCAAAACCGCGCCCCTGCTCACCGGCTCGAGCCGCCTCAATAGCCGCATTTAGAGCCAAAAGATTAGTTTGATCCGCAATAGCATGTATGCTGCCAACACTATCCACAATACGGCGGGACGCTTCCTCCAATTGCCCTATAGACTTCGAAGCCTCTTCCACAATATGCGCCACCTGCAGCATATCCGACGCCAACGCGCGCACCTCCTGCCGATTGCCTACGGCAAGCTGCGTCGATCGGCGACATTCTTCTAGGGCTTCACCGCTGGACACGCTGACAAGTTCCGCCGAGGCGGCCATTTCTTCGGTGCTGGCCGAGGCCTCCTCTAAACCACTGGCGTTGTGATGACTGGCATCAGCCACTTTCTGCGTATGTACGCTCAACTGCTGCAAAGCCGTTGTGCTTTTCCCTACTAACCAAACCAATTGCTGAGAAATAAATCCCATCGTCTCCGCCAAGGAATATAAGTCATTGCCATACCCTTGCTTTTTCTCGCTAACAGCCACTCCGACAAGCGGTTTAGAAACGGTCTCCGCACCGCCTCTGCTTCCGCTCAAATAAAAAACGCCAATCCCCCCTGCTACTGTAGCCAGCACGACCGCCCACAAACCTGCCTGTTGCGCCACAGCCGCCATTACAGCCGCGATAACCGCGACCGCCGCCGCTAAAACACGCCTCTCTTTCATGTTCTTGCTTCATTCCTTCCCCTGTTTATTGTTCGAATCATCAAACTTATTTTGCAGTTTAGGTTTCTCCAAAAGAATCACGCCCCCCTGCCCAAAAGTGGAACAAAAACTTATAAATTTCCATAAAAAATAAAGGGCGCCGCTATTGGCAATCCTTATTTTTCCATTATCACGGGCGCCTTTGGGCCCAGCGCGTCAAATACAGACCGGCAAAAATAACTCCCGCGCCCAATACTTGGACGCCGCCGAAGGCTTCGCCCAGAAATGCATATCCCGCCGCCACGGCGAAGACCGGCGCCAAATTATTATAAAGAGAGGCCGTTGTACTCCCCACCTTGCCAGTATCCCATACCCAAAGACCATTGGCCAGACTAAGCGGAAACACGCCGGAATAAAGGACGCTGCTCCAGGCCACCGTCGACAGCGCAGACCAATCCACCGCCAGCATATCCGGCAACGCCACTAGTACAAATAAGATCGTCGTCGTCAAGATCACGTACGCCGTAACCTGGTACGGCGAATATCGCACGAGCAGCAGCCGGGAAAAAACCGTATAGTATCCATAGCCTAGCTGAGCGCAAAGCAAAAGCAAGCCTCCCAATACATGCGGTCCTGCCAAACTAAACTCCTTGCCAGCCCCCCAAACCATAACCAGCACGCCCAGCAGAGAAACAACAATCCCCGCCACCGTCAAGCGCCGAATGCCCTCCAGGCCATGTATGCGATTGATGATCGCCACACTCACAGGGAGCAACCCTAAAATCAAAGAGGCATTTCCGGCCGTCGTCAGTTGTACGCCAAAGGTAAAAAAAATCTGAAACGAGAAAAAGCCGAAACTGGACACCGCCAGCAGCCGCAAGTCCTCACGCCTTAAAGGCAGCCATACCGCCGCCCGCCGGAAGACAATCCACCCCACCGCCAAGGCCGCCAGCATGCGAATGGCATTATACGCCATAGGGGGCACTTCTTCCAATCCCAATTTCATTACCGGCGGATTGAGCCCCCACAGCAACGCAACCAATACTAACACTCCGTGCACATGCGACATCGTTTATTTCTCCTTTTTACCGTCTTGATATCGTATATCAATTCACTGTCCGAGAGACTTTCTCCTTTGGAAATTTCAAAGAGAAGAAGAAAAAACAGACGCCCTTTAAGGACGCCTGTCAGAGTCGTTTCTTATTTTTGCGGCGGTGTAATCCGCACATCAATTTCAAACATCCGGTTCCAAGGGAAGCTCACTTGCACTTGTTCCGGCTTCAAAAAGTCCAAATGCTGTTTGGCGAATTCACGCAGTTTCTTCTGCGCCGCTACAGTCAATTCTCCCTCAAGAGCATCCAGTTGCACCAGGCTGCCGCCTTTAGCGTAAACGATTTCCCGATTCAGCTGACTGCGAATGTTGGCCTGATACGCCCAATCATCCAAATAGCGTTCCGCCAGCAGTTTCTGCCTTGACGCTGTCGTCATCTGCGGCGCCAACATGCCTTGAGAAATAGCGAAGCCCAAGGTATTGCTCGGCGTATTCCAGCCGGAATACGCTGTCAGTTTGCCCAGCAGCTTCTGCTCGCTCAATTCCTGCATCAACGAATTATCCGAACCGTTTACAAAAGAAATATTCCCGATAGCCACCGCCTGCCCTTTGGCAAGATCTTTGGCAACATTAGCCACAAACTGCTTTGTTCCCGCGCTGGCGTAGGTAATATTGCTGACCCATTCGGCTTCATCTGTGTGACCATCCGGCGAAGTATGCACCGCCAGTACTAAATCCGGTTTTTGCGGCTGCGGCAGCACAATGCCTCCCGCTGAAACAATCTGGTCCACGATACTCTTGCCTATCGGCTGATCTTCGTAAGTTGGCAGTGATTTGGGCCCCGTACCTAAAGCATATTGTACTGAAACCACCGGCACGCGATGCTCCAAGTCGTTAATCGCCCGGGTCAACAGCAGCATACCCAGTTGATCCGCGCCAGGGAACGAAGCAAAACGGCTGGCCGGCAGCTTCGCCGCCTGGTTCACCAGCAATCTGGCTTCCTTGTGCGTTTGAGAAAAAGGCGCAGTATCATCCCGCCCTAATAGCAAATATTGAATATCCCCTTTGATGGTTTTATCCACAAAGTTTCGGTTGACCTGGAAGTTTTTGTCTCGTCGCGAAAACCAATCTTCCAAGGCATCCTGAGGAATGGTTTCTTTCAACTTTTTCAACTGACGCTTCTCTTCGCTCGTCAGTCCCAGGACCGTTTCCTTGTCCTGTAGAACCGTCAGCTCAAAAATATTGGGACCATATTTTTCATAATACGAGGGTTCTACGCCGCCAGCAGTCATGCGCGGCGTCCTCATAATTGTCGCAAATACATATTGTCTCGCCGTCGGGTTGAGTTTTTTCAGCTTATCAAAGCGAGCCTGTCTCACCCAGAGCAGATCCGAACCAAGCTGATGAATGCGTGAATCCACCAAACCGCCGTAAACCAAAGTATCAGCCGACAAAACCATAGCATCTACGCTTTTGCCGTTAGCCATCACCCAGTCCCAAACCGCTTCGGGATTTCCTTCGCGTCCCCGGCTGGCCAGCAAATCTTCCGGCGGCGTCAGCACCTCAAACCCAGCAGCCTGCGCTGTTTCTACAGCCTCTCTAAAACTCACCGGCCGATTGTCCTGCGGCACAAACAAAATGGTTTTCGCCCAAGCCGCTGTCGGCAAGCCCGCCAAAAGGCAAACCGCCGTCATGACCGTGCATAGCCAGCGTATGTACGTTCTCTTTTCCATCCTTTAAGGAACCCCCTTATTTGTTTTCCTCATCGCGAAGGTAACCAACCACGTCCTTAACAAGCTGATCCTGCGTATAAGCGGCGCCTGCCGCTTCTCCTCCAAGAGTCCTTGCAGGCTGCTCACCATCGCCTTTAGAGCCATTTAATTCGCGGACTCGCCGCTCATGTTGAAGATTATACCTCGCCAATCGTTCTCCCAGCAAGCGTTGTTCCTGCTCCCAAAAATCAGCTAAGCCTAATTCTTCTACATGCATAAAAATAAAATAAATAAGTCCCAACAGAGCTATTTCCGGGAGTAGTACAACTGCAAGAACTTCCACATTGCTTTTAATCCCTATGCTCCATAAGTAAGATACGAAAGAAAGAAAGATGTCATTCATTCCTTTAAACTCCTTGCCACCCGTACGTATTCAGGAAATACTGCACCTATCTTATTATTTTCTCTCATGAAGGTCCCTTCTGTCAATCCACCCTCCGTCCTATGAGCGCCCTTTTGCCTTCTATTTGCCGGTTTCTTGCCGCACCGATCCATACAAGCCAAAAAATCCTTGATACGCTTGATACGCAGCCGCATAGGAAGCCGTCACAACGGCGCCGGTGAGCATAAAGGTCACCATAATCTGATATTTTATCGCTTCTGTTGGCGCTACTCCCGCTAGAATTAGGCCTGTCATCATACCCGGAAGCTGTACTAAGCCTACTGTTTTCATAGCATCCACCATGGGAGCGCTAGCGGTATGCAAACTGTCCCGAATAATGACGGCCGCCGCTTCCTTGGGCGCCGCCCCCAAAGCCAGCCTAGCTTCCACTTCCGCCCGGCGCGAGGCAAAAGATCCGGCCAAGGTTCGCAACAACAACCCCACAGCCACCATGGACTGTCCTGCTACCATACCTCCTACCGGCACCACTTCACTAGGCCGGTAGGTAATAGCGCCGCAAAGCACCAACGTTCCTAATGTTACCGCCATGGATATCGCAATGGAAATGCAGGCAATTCGCCTAGCTCCCGGAACTTCCTTGCCGCGTTGGGCCGATACGCCGGAAGCCGTATAAAGCATAACGCACAAGAGCAGTGTCGTCAGCGCAGGATGGTCAGCATCAAACAAAAAGGACAGGACCATGCCGATTACCAGCAGCTGCACCACCGCCCGCAGACTGCCAATCAACATTTCTTTGCCCAAGCCCAGCTTTTCCCGATGCGACAACGCCATGGCCAACAAAATCAGGCCGTATGATAAAATCAGCGCTTCATTGCTCATACCACACCTCCCGCAGGCCACTTCTCTACGCGATCCCAAAATACCGCCGTTCCGCTGCGCAGCCCCAGCACCTGAGACGCCACACGCCGCACCTGCGCTTCTTGATGAGACACCCATAAAAGAGTTAACCCTTCCTCGCGGCGCAACTGCTGCAGCAGCTCTTCTACCTGCGCCGTCGCCGTCACATCCAACGCGGAGGTGCTTTCATCCAACAGCAGCACTTGCGGCTGCGCCAAGAGCGAACGCACCAGCGCCACGCGTTGCGCCTCACCGCCGGACAACGTCTCGGTTTTAGCGTTAAAAAAAGCTGCAGTCAGCCCTACGGCCGCCAACAATTTTTTCATCCGCCCTTCATCCGGTTTTTGCTTGGCAATTTGAAAGGGATAGGCCAAATCTTCTTCTACGGTTTTACCAAAAAGCACTGCTTTTTGCGGCACATAGCCAATACGCCGCCGCAAATCCGCAGGCGCGTAGCTGCGAAATTCCTTACCTGCAAAAAACACTTCACCGCCGCTAGGAGGCGTCAAAAGGCATAAAGTACGCAAAAGCGTAGATTTGCCGCAGCCGGAGGGTCCGGCCACCGCCACACTATCCCCGGAGGTTACGACAAAAGAAATATCCTGCAACAACGCTTTTTCGCCGATCGTTACCTCTAAGTTTTTTACTTCCAATAGGTTATTCATCATCTATTCCTCTGCTATTAAAGCGACGCAAAGCCGTATTCCAGCAAATACTTAGCCTCTTCCCATCGCAAATCACTGTTAAGAATCACTGCTACCACCGACTTTCCCTGACGAGTAGCGGAAGCCACAAGGCATTCGCCGGCAGCGTCAGTATAGCCCGTTTTCACGCCATCAGCCCCTGGAAAGGTTCGCAGAAGGCGATTAGTATTACGCACAAATACCGGTCGCCGGTTCAAAAAAGTAACATTCCGTTCATTCGTCGCCACAATACGCCGAAATTCCGGTTCTTGTTGCGCCGCCAAGGTTAACTTAGCTAAATCCGCCGCCGTTGTAAAATGATTTACAGGATCCGGCAGCCCATGGGGATTACTGAAATGCGTTTGAGACATTCCTAGGGAGTCCGCCTTTTCATTCATCCATTGAATAAAGCGAGACCTTGAACCGCCGCCGACATGTTCCGCCACAGCCTCTGCAGCATCGTTACCGGAAACAACCATCATCCCCATAAGCAATTCACGCAAGGTCAGCTTATCGCCCGCACGCAAGCCCAGCGAAGACTCATCCGTGCTAGCGGCCCGCCAGCCAACTGTCACCACGCTGTCCAAATTTCCTCGCTCCAAGGCCACCAAGCAAGTCATAATTTTTGTCGTACTCGCCGGATACATTACCTTATCGGCGTTCTTGGCAAACAAGGTTTTCCCGCTGCTTCCATCTACCACCACCGCCGCTTCGGCTATAACGGCAGGAGGAGGCGGTGCAGCTATCGCCGCTCCGCCTCCCGTTAGGCACATCAAAGCCACCAACAAAATGAGCTTAAAAAAGCTTATACCACTTTTTATGATAATACCCCTCCTTGCCAAGCCCCGCGAAGTGCACCGCTGCGCACCACACTAGACCGATCCCGATCCATTTCCACAAAGGAGTCAAGCCGAACTCCCCTCCATAGCTATACACGCCTGCGCTTAAAAGCGCTGCAATCACATACCAAAGCATCAGCCAACCACCAGATCTTGCAGCGTCCGTTTCGGCACATGATGCACGCCGGAAGCGTCACGCCAGTATTTCACATCGCCGTTTTCATTAATGTCATCCACGACAACCTGTTCTACAGGCTTGCCTAAAGCCAGCACCAGCAGAATTTCATAGTCATCCGGCGACAAGCCGGTAACTTGGAACAGCCGCGGCCGATCAATATTACCGATATAACAACCGCCCAAACCTTTTTCCACAGCCCCCAGCATAATGCTTTGCGCGGCAATGCCGTGATCAATGCCAGCCACATGAGCAATGCTCTTGTCCTTAAGAACCAAAATATAGCCGGTAGGACGTTCCCCTGCTTCCGGACCGGCCCACTCTTTCAAATACCCTGCCCAGCCAAGGGTAGGAAAAATGCTCTCATTTTTTTCCGCATCCGCCGAAACGTAAAACTTCAGCGGCTGCATATTGGCGCCGGACGGAGAAAGGCGAGCCAAATCAACCAGCTCCACCAGCGTCTGGCGGCTGATTTTTACCGCTTCGTCAAAGCGCCGGTAACTACGTGATTTTGCTACTAATTCCTTTAACATGGCACATCCTCCCTTACATATAGTTTGTATAAAGCCTGCGTGCCGCTATCGGCCTCGCCCAGCGCCGCCAAGCGCTCATAAAGGGACTTCGTTAGAGCTAAGCCTGGCGTGTCTAGGCCCATTGCCGCCGCTTCTTCCAAGGCAATCGTCATATCTTTAATAAAATGCTTCACATAAAATCCAGGGGCAAAATCGCCGCTCAACATGCGCGGTCCCAAATTGCTCAGCGACCAGCTCCCGGCAGCGCCGCTGCCAATAACGCCCAAAACCTTTTCCGGCTCCAAGCCGGCGGTTTTAGCATAAGCCAGCGCTTCGCAAACGCCAACCATATTGCCGGCAATAACGATTTGGTTGCACATCTTCGTATGCTGCCCCGCGCCTGCCTCTCCTTGATGAACCACATTCGTACCCAACAAGTCAAAAATAGGCTTAGCCCGTTCAAAGTCCGCCTGCTCACCGCCGACCATAATCGCCAGCCGCGCTTCGCGAGCGCCAACGTCGCCTCCCGATACCGGCGCATCCAGGGCCGCCATGCCGGCGTTCTTGGCCGCAACAGCAATACGTCGCGCCAAAGCCGGACTAGAAGTAGTCATATCAATAAAAAGCGCTCCCTGGCGTCCTTTAGCAATTAAACCATTTTCCCCAAAATAGGTTTCTTCCACATCCTTAGGATAGCCAACCATGGTAATAACCACGTCACACGCTTTCGCTACGGCTCCCGGGCATTCAGCCCAAGAGGCTCCCTGCTCCAATAGCGCTTCCGCTTTTGCTTTCGTCCGGTTATAGACAACTAAGGGATAGCCAGCGGCCAGCAAATGTCCGGCCATACTTTTTCCCATCACGCCAATACCGATAAAGCCCACTGTAGGTTTTGTTCCCTGTCCCATCATACTCCTCCTTCGTCTCTACATAACCGGCGGCCATTCGGGCCAATCTTCCTTTCCCGGCGTCGCCGTAAAAACCAAGCGCTCCACAAGCACATCTATACGTTCTACTTCCCAGCAGGTTACCTTGCGAATTTCAGCAGCCACCTGTTGACGAATGCGCGCAGCAATCTCTGGAATAAAGGTCCCATAAGGCACGGCAATGCCTAGCTCCAAAATCACCGTTCGGTTTTCCTCGTCTTTTTTAACCACAATTCGGGGTCCCATGCGGCTTAAAAGCGCCTTGGCCTTTTCCAGCAGCGTCCCCTCGGCTGCCGCTACCGGCATAACCTCCAGCTTTTCCATGGCGCCCAGCGCCAGCTGTGCAAATACCTCTTCCCGGATAATCGTCTTGCCTGCGATTTCCATAGCAGTCCCCTCCTTGCACAAGATTGTGACCGTTTTGTCTGCTTCGCGCTGTCTTCCGGCAAATCCTGCCCTGCAAAAAAAGAAATAGGAAACACGTCATGAAAACTTCCATACAAGTTTTCTAATCCTGCGCTAAATAGATAAGTCCCTCTAAAAATTTGCGCACGCTGATTTTCCCGTGATACGGACTTTTCCCTTGAATGTAGTTCATTTCCTGGCGCACTTCCTTAAAATCAAAAAGAGCCGTACTGTAGGTCTGAAACTTTTCGTTATCATAATCTTCCGCACCGAGATTCGCCATATTTTGCAACGCTTTAGTAATCGTCCGCCGGACGCGCTGCTCTATGGTTTTGGTATCGGTAGAAGTTTTTTCCGAAATTTGCTGATACATGTCACTCAACTGATACTCGCTGGTTCCGTCCGCCAGAAGAGGCGCAATATGCTCAATCATTTGAAAAATCGTTTTTGCGCCGGTCTCTCCCAAAATACCTACATCGGAAAAACTGCGATAAACGCGAGAGCGCAGGGTGTTTTCCGCATTTTCTCCATGTCCGCCCTGCACCGGCCCGGTAATTCGGGTCGCCGTTTCAGAAATCAACGACAAGGCTTGCCGCAAACGTTGACTTTCCCCTACCCGCTCAATAACCTTTACTACTTCCACCACATTGATGGGTTTGCGAATGAAAAAGCTAACGCCTCGTTCGTATGCCTTCGTAATCATTTGCTGGCTTTCGCTTTGAGAAATCATAATAAAGGTCGTATTGGGCAAGGAAGGGCTTACATGATCAATCAAGGTCAAACCGTCTTGCCCTGGAAGCAGCAAGTCCACCAAAGCCAAGTCCGGTTGAAAGTCTGCAATGACTCTTTCCGCCGAAAGTCCGTCGCTACACTCGCCCAGCACCGTTCCCAGGCGGTACTCGGCAATAATGTTTTTCAAAATCCGGCGCACCCCTGCATCGTCGTCTACAATCACCAAACGCAATGTCATCGTTTCGCCACCTTTGTCCTTTTTGTCGCAACCATCAGGCAATCAACCGAACAGTTGGGATTGAAATATAAAAATGAGCTCCTCCGGTCTCGCCGGATGTCACCACCACTTGCCCCCCCAGAAGCTTGGTCAGATTCTGTACATGAGACAAGCCCAAGCCGGTAGACATAGCGCCAGTACGGCGATCAAACTTGGTCGAATAACCCGGCTGAAAAATAAGCTCCCGGTCCGCCTCCGCAATACCGCAGCCGCTGTCTTGCACTTCAAAAATAACCGTATCCTTTTCTATGGATTCACTGACTTGAATCGCCCCTTTATCGCCGCAGGCTTCAATGGCGTTAATCAGTAAATTGTTCAAAATCGACACAATAACATAGTGCTGATCCGTCCAAAAATCCTGACGACATTCAAACTGCAACGAGACGTCAGCCCCACGCTGCGCCAGCACCCGCCTGGCGTTTTGCTCAATCAGCTGAAAGATGCCGGATAATAAGCTCTTGCGATCGCCTTCGGATGGTTCCAGTACCTTTTCAATGCCAGCGACAACTCTCTGGTAATCTTTTTTTACTTCGTGAATATTACGAGCAATCGCCAGAGCCTGATCCGCTACCAACAATTGGCGTTCTTGCTCCCGGCACTGGCAATTCTGCATCTCCTGATACAAGCCGTAACTATCCACCATAACCTGCTCAATATCCCGGGAGGATTTGCGCAAATAAAACAACTCCGCCTTGAGCTGGGCAATCAGCAGGGTCAACTCATTGTAATGAGCCACTTGTTCTTCCGCCAACGCCACCGCCTGAGCTTCCCGCAGGCCGTAGCAGATGAAGACCGCCATCACCGCCCTGGCAATAGCCACGCCCGCCAAAATGCCAAAGGTCACATCAACGGGACGACTGAAAAGTTCGCCCCGCATAGCCAGCTCCGCTGCATTGGAAAAGCCATCACAAAGAGTCAGCAGCATGACGGTCATCAGCACATTGTCCCGCTGATCTCTTACTCGAGTCAAATTAAAACCAATAGAGTAGATAATATAAAAGAAAAAGGTCGGCGCCCGCTCCAGCAAAATTTCCATGAGTTCCATATTGGAGGTGGATACATCCGTTACTACCCGCAAAATGACCATGACAATGCTGCCGAAAAAAGCGGTATATTCCACCGAAAGACGGCGAAAGTACATTAACAAAGAGCTAAAAATCACCGGGGCAAAGGACAGCTGAAAGGGGCTGTTGAAAGGATGTACGGTGATCATGCCGCCAAGGGCAAAGAAAGTTGTCACAAGCAGCATTGTTTGCCACAAGGACAGATATGACGATCCTAACATTCTTCCTCCTACAGGGACTACTAATTATTCACATCTCACGCCAAAACGGAGCTTTTTCCGCCAGGCATTGTCAAAAAGCTTCGAACGATTTTAAATCTGCGTCCCCTGTGCATGAAAAAAGATGTGGCCAGGGGCGCCTTAGAGGTCCCCTGTCCACATCTTTTCGTGATAAAGTTGGTAAATTCCTTTTTTACAGGAATTTAGTCACTATAATCTTTCGTGTAAGCTACCTTCAGCACTTCGTCAGGCAGTTCGTTTTCCCAACGGGCCACAACAACAGCAGCTACGCAGTTACCAACCAAGTTGCAGGCGGTACGAGCCATGTCGAGAATGCGGTCCACGCCGAGGATAATGGCGATACCTTCAACAGGCAATCCGAAAGCAGCAGCAGTACCGGCGATAACGATGAGGGATGCCCCCGGAACAGCAGCGATACCTTTAGTGGAAAGCATCAAGGTGATAACCATCAGCAACTGGGTTTCAATCGGGAAGTGAATACCGTACACCTGGGCAATAAAAACAACTGCCAAAGCGCTGTAGAGAGTGGAGCCGTCCAAGTTAAAGGTATAACCTGTAGGCAACACAAAGGTGATGATATGACGTGGAACACCGAATTTCTCCAGTTTTTCCATCGCCGACGGCAAAGCCGCTTCGCTGGAAGCTGTTGAGAAGGCCAACATGAGAGGATCTTTAATGGCCCGCAGCAACTGGAAGAAGTTGATCCGGAAGATAATCGTCGCCATCAAGAAGACCAAGAAGAGGAAGAAGATCAGAGCGAAATACAAGGAGCCGATCAGTTTCATCAACGGAATCAGCATGCCCAGGCCGAATTTGCCAACCGTGAACGCGATCATGGCAAAAATACCGATCGGCGCCAAGCACATGACGTAGTGGGTAAATTTGAACATAACTTCCGCAATGCTGGTGGCGACTTGCAAAACCGGTTTGCCCTTTTCGCCCATTGCAGCTGTTGCTACGCCAAAGAAACAGGAAAACACGATAATTTGCAGCATATCGCCGCGCGCCGCCGCATCTACCGCATTAGTAGGAACCAATTTAATCAGCATGTCCGTCATATCGATGGATTTTTTTGCAGCAGCCGCAGCTGATGCAGCATCGCTCGAAACGATCTGCACGCCTACGCCGGGTTCAAAGACGTTAACTACCAGCAGACCTACAAAAAGAGCCACCGTGGTTGCCAATTCAAACCACAAAATGGATTTCGCGCCCAAACGACCCAATTTTTTGAAGTCGCCTGTGCCCGCAATGCCCATGATCAACGAACTGAAGATCAACGGCACCACGATCATCTTAATCATACGAATAAAGATGTCGCCAATGGGTTTAAGCTGTTCACCGTAGGAAGGAAAGAGATAGCCGAAAAGAACGCCTAAAATGAGACCGATGAAGATTTGTGTAGTAAGACCAATACCGCCAGATTTCTTTTCTTCTGCCATGCGTACGCCCCCTTATAAAATAGTTGGGAAACCAGCCGTGCTTCTGCCAGGTACGCCCGTTCCAGTTTCTGCTTCTAGTATGAAAGGAGCCTAATCAAAAAACTACATAATACGACAAAACTATTTTTCAAGAATTTTGCATTTAATATACAACACGTATACAAACGGCTTAGCAGCTTTCTTCTTCGCGCCAGAAAGACCTCTTTGCAAAAAGCGCCTCAAAAGCAAGTTCAATATGTTTTTTTGGCAAAATACAGGGTACGCACAAATTCCGCCACCTCTTCCACCTGACTGGAAACCTGCGGAATTCCGTAACCTACATAAACTGGCGACAAGACAAAACGCGGCATCATTTTCGCCCGCACCGCACCGCCGCATTCATAAAAGAACAAATTATAGCTGCTGCAATGTCGATGAAAATGATTCAAAATATAATGCGCCACAGACTGAATACCATGGGCAAACGGAGCAATCGCCCCTTCTTTCTGCAACAAAATATTAAATTCAAAGAAACCTACCCTCGGACGTGTAGACAGATTCACTTCTACCTCGCCATTCTGCCAGATAGGAATGCCATGAAACGCTTCCTCCTCCATGCTGTGCTGATAGTCAATATGATCCAAACCGACAATCTGCATATGGGGATGCCGCATAGACCCCCCGGAGCAAGGACCATGATTCTTGAAAAACAAAACGGACCGAAATTGCCCGCTCCGAGACAATTCGCGCCACTTTTCAAGGCCAAAGCCGACCACTGCCTGTAAATGATCCGGTGCATAGGTTGATAACTCTTCTTCGCAAGTATAGCTTTCCACCAGCACCGTCTGGTAAGCATCCGGAAAAACAGGATATTTGTTTTTAAGCCAAAGGACCGGGCCCTCTTCCGCCAAAATGCCACTTAGGCCGCGGCGATCGCAAAACGGACAAGACGCTTCCTTATGCACAATATTTTCCGGCTTCCGCCGCCCAATGCCTGTATCAAAAACAAGATGCGTATGGACCATAATAAGTCCTCCTTCATTAACTGCCTACTATTGCCAATTCGCCGCTGTCATGCTTCTTACCTGCAGGTGTAATGCGAACAAGAGTTTGAAAAGCAAGGCATTTTCTGATATACTGAAAAAAAATTCAAGAATAACGAGGTGAGCCTGATGCCACGCAAGCGCACCGGCGACAAGCCGGCTGAAATTCTCAGCTTTATCCGCGAACGACTGCGGACCAACGGCTATCCCCCTTCCATCCGCGAGATCGGCTCCGCTGTCGGACTCAGCTCCAGTTCCACAGTCCATGGCTACTTAAACCGTCTGGAAGAAGACGGCCTCATCCGCCGGGATCCTACCAAGCCCCGCGCTATTGAACTTGTTGCCGAATCTCCCTGGCGGCAAAAGGAAATGATTCCCGTTCCTTTAGTAGGCCGTGTTACCGCTGGCTTGCCCGTTCTGGCGGAAGAAAATATTGAAGATACGTTTCCCTTGCCCGCATCCTTATTAGGCCGAGGCAACGAGGACCTGTTCATGCTCACCGTCAGCGGCGAGAGTATGATCAATGTCGGTATTCATGACGGTGACTTCCTCCTCGTCCGCCCCTGTGACAGCGCCAAAAACGGCGATATTGTCGTGGCCTTAGTCGACGGCGAAGAAGCCACCGTCAAGCGCTTCTGGAAAGACGGCAAGCAGATTCTACTCAAACCGGAAAACGACGCCATGGAGCCCATCCGTCCAGAGCATGTGGACATTCTCGGCCATGTAGTCGGCCTGTTCCGTAAATTCTGAGGAGGGAACGGAACTCAGAGTAACTGAGGAACAGAGAAAAGCCAGAGAATACGGATTGAACAAAAGTCGCGAGAATACCAGAGGACACCACAGAGGGTTTTAGAAATTTGTATTTGAAATTACAAAAATCTCCTTGCCTGCAGTTTTTCACCTGCGAGCAAGGAGATTTTTTATTGGAGCAAGTGCTTAAAGTCCGTACCCTCAGCACGCCCTCCGATTACTCCGGTCCTCTTGTTCGTTCCTCGTTATTTTTCGTTCAGGGTCACTTCAAAGGATACTACTCTCACCGCATCCGGCAATAATTCCGGGTCCTCAGAAGATACTTTCACTCCGTCGCCGTAATACCCGCGTGGCAGCTGCCGCACCGGGGCCAAGCGCAGGCACAAGCCTTTTTGCTGAATCAGCCTTCCTTCCTGACGCACCGGAATATAGCCGCCGTAGTCCCAGCCGAAACCGACAATACGGAAAGGCTGGCCGTTCAAACGATTCAGCTCTTCCAAGGGCGTACCGACGGTAATATTTTCCGCCGTCCGCCAAGACGTTCCCTCTTTTTTCACCCAAGCGTGCGACAACACCTGCCCGTATTGATTGTTCCGCCAAAACAAGATTATTTCGTTAACACTATAAGGATAAATGACCGATACATCCCGTTTTTCAGTTCCTTCCGCCACATAAATGGTCCTGCGCTGCACCTGCTCAGCGCCAAACAACTGCAGCAAATCTTCCTCTTTAGCCGAAGCTCTGATCGGCCCTAATCGTTCATAGGGCAGACACAACCAGTCATTTTCTACTGCCACCGCCGCCTGAACTACGAAAACACTGCCGCCCAAAATCGCAAAGCCTACAAGCAAAATCGCCAGCCGCCACCATTTTTTCATCGGTCCGCCCCCTTTTTGATTTCATACTTTCACTATACTACAAGAAAAGCGGCTTTTTAAGCCGCTTTTCCATTTTTTACAAAATATTCATTTTGCGCCATGACGATGGTTCAAAAACAACGAAGCACTTTTTAAACAAGAGTAGAGGGAGTCAAGGGAGGGTACGACTGAGGGCTGCGACGGCGGCTGCCATTGTGTTTGAGACTTTTATTGGAGTAAGCCGGTCCGCAGGACGGAAAAACCGGCTAAGGGGGATCACAGTTTCGCCTGTTTGAGCACAGCGAGTTAAGAAACTGCCGACTTAGCCAGTTTTTTCGAGGTGCGCGCAAATCTTGTATCAAACACAATGGCCGCCGCCTTTTTATTCAGGCTCGCTCCCCCCTTAACGTCATTGCCTTTCCAAGCACAACAGCTTATACTTTCAGCCATAGTAAAAAATCTCCTTGCCTGCAGTTTTTGAAACTGCGAGCAAGGAGATTTTTCGATTTAAGGTTTGCGGCCAGAGACAATAATGCAGCCTGCCGCCAAGAGGCGCACAGCCGGCTTCTTCATACCCGCCGCCAGCGCCCGGGAAAGAGCAATTTCCTGCTCCGCCAAGTCTGTTCGGCCTGCTTCATTCCAAGCTTTAGCTCGCTGAGCCGTGTCTTTTTCCAGCGCTTCACACGCAGCCGGTACCAACTCCTGATACCAGGCGTCTTTTTCCAACAGTTTCAAGGAAGCTTCGTAGGTTTTACCGCAAGCATCCTTCCAATCCTCAACGCCAATTACCTCATGAAGCTGTTTGACCCGCCCCTTAATCAAGTTAATATCACGGGCCTTGCTAAAGGGCTGATCTAAAATTTCCAAAAGCTCCGGATGGCGCACACGCCGTCCTTGCTGATCCAAATATAACCGCACCGTCAACGGCGCCAAAAAGCCATCCGCACGGCGACGGAGCGTTTTCCACAAACGTTCCGGCAGGCCCAACTTCTTTAAAAAGCCTTTAACAAGCTTCATATCCGCTTCCAGCGTATATTCATAGCAAAACCCAGCCCATTCATCGCCTTTTTCCTCGCTCCACCGCGCCTCCGGACGCCAAAAAGCAAAAGTTTGCCCTCGGTCATCCCAATCCAAGTAGCGCGACACCGTATCCAAAAAAGACTGACCTGAACGAACTACCGCAGCTTCTGGAATCTGCAAAGACTCGCTCCGGTCATACGGCAGCGGCCGCTGCAAATCTTCTTGCATGCGGCTGAGCCAATCAAAGGGCATCAACACCGTATCGCTTGTTGCGGTATAACGAGGCCCTTGACGACCTAGCCCCAGCGCCATGGCAATCCAAGGTTCAAAGGCTTGACGCTGACCATCGCAATCATTATCATACGCGAGGGCCGCTTCGCCCCAACCAGCCGTCGCTTGCGCAGCCGGACGAGAGGCTTGCCATTGACCAAAAGCCTCTTCCAAGTTTGCGGCGGCATCTAAAAGACCTTCATAGCCTTCTTCAAGAAGCGACTTACGCACCAACGGCGTAGCTACCTTTCTCGCCCAGCCATCTATGTTGTGAAGAGACTGGCGAAAAAAAGACAACTCTTCTTCCAGTACCTCGCACCAAACATTGGCCAGAGAATAATCGCCGCCCGAACCGAGAACAACTACGGTTTGCAAAGTTTCCGAACGATTACGCCGTTCCACTCGCGACATGCGCCGTTCTAGACGACGCAAATCAAAGGGCAAATCAAAATGCACCACCATCTGGGCGTGACCCAAGTCGCAATAGTCTTCGCCCCGCGGATCCAACACCAGCACTTGGCAGGAAGCCTCATCCCGAAAGCGCACTTGCGCCGCTTGGACCTCGCGAACCGTTTGCGCCCGGTGCACTTGCGCCACGGCTTTAGCCCCCAAAAGCTTGCTCAATTCTTCAGTTACCGTCTGACAAGTGGCGGCAAAACGCGTAAAGATGGCCACCTTGCGAGCCTTCGGCAGCGTCTTGATATAGGCAGCCAATGAAGCCAATCTAGGTTCAGCTTCGTCAGAGTCGGGCGTCAATGCGTCAAGGCGCTGCAAGAGAGCTTCTTCTCCCTCTAACAAGGGCATCTTCCGACACAAATGCAGCCAAGTTTTCGGCAGCTCTTCTTCCAGCTGCGCCGGCGTCTGCCGTCCCAAACGGCATCCTACTAATTCTTTTAACAACTTGTAGCTGCTGCCGGCGCATTCCGCAAACGCCAAATATAGAACTTCCACCAATTGGCGATGCTGCGCCAGATCCGCATCGCTCTCCATCGCTTTTTTCATGAGCAAACGCCATTGTTCCAGCGTTTCTTCCAGTTCTTCCGCGGCTTCTCCCGCCACTTGCAGCACTTTTACCTTCCCGGTCTGTCGGCCTAGCGGCAATTCGACCCCGCCAATTTCCAACAAGCGCGGCTCTGCCTTTTTCCCCCAGAGCGCTGCCGCCTCCGGTAACTGTTCCAACGGATAGGCGTCTCGATCCACCAAGTGAAACATCGCCCAATATAAAGCTTCCTGTTCTTGCGAGGCCAATGGTGTTGTCAAGAGCACCCGCTCGGCCTGTTGCGCGACAGCCGCATAAAAACGGTAACGCCGCTGCGCCGCTTCGTCTTTCGTTAATACATCCGCGGCCACAAGTTGCGCGTCATCAAAAACGACCAAGCCTGGGCGCTGCTTCAAAACAAAGTCTTTAGCCGTCACCGCCCGATCAGCGGCAATCAGCTTTAAGCGCGGGTCGTTCGGTTGCAAGTAAAAATGTTTACGCAGCATTTCTTCCCAGAAAGCAACCATCAGCGGAGGCACCACCAACAACACTTTGCCTGCAGGGTCATCCAGCAAAAATTGGCGCACCACCGCACCGGCAGCTATCGTTTTCCCCCAGCCAGGAGGCGCTGCCAGCACCCGCCGCTGAGAAACGCCGCTAACAAGCTCCCACACCGCTTCAATCTGTTCTGGAACTACCTGTACTTTGGCGGACAAAAGACCTGTAACGCCTCGTGTCGCCGCTCTCTGTTCTAAAAGCCCTCTCACAAAAGACGCCCTGGTTTCACGCAAAAAAGCCGTCTCTTGCAGCGTTTCCGCCAGCATGGAGACTGCGTCTCCAAGAGGCCGGTTCCAGCGCACATACACATCTTCCGTCGGCACAGGCAACATGCGCAAATTGCCCGGCAGCGTCCCTTCCGGAAATTTCACTTGATATTCGCCGCTGGCTGCGTCAAATTGTTCTACCCTGCCTGCGTACCAACGCCCCAGCGCTTCTATGTATACAAAGCAACGCGTTTTAGGCTGCAACCGTCCTAATGGACGAAGCGACTCAAAAGGGATTTCTACATCCTGGCGACTAACAGGCGAAGAAAAGAACTCCACCACCACGCTGCCTGCTCGTATATCCTTGATTTTCCCAGTCCCCAGAACATTGCCGGCTTCCTTGACAAAATACCCCTTTTTTAGCGCCTGCATCTCCTTCACGCTCATATATTTCTATTCCTCCTACTTACTGCTGCCACGCCTTCGACCCCTTTCATTTTTTACCAGTCACGTATAGATAGAAAAAAGGCCCACTGCCGTGGACCCATTACGACTTGTCATCGTTCAGGACGATTTGCCCGGTTTTCCCATTATACTACTCCCCCGAGGGCGAAACAACTCCCACGGCGGAAAAAAACAGGCAGTCTGAAAATGGCAGACAAACTGTACAAAACACGCCCGCAAGAAATACATAAGAGAACCGGAGAATCTGAGGGCATAGCGAAGGATACGCCACTCAGCAGCAGAGAAAAGCCAGAGAGTACTAAGATTAAATAAGAGTCGCGGGAGTCGCGGAGGGTACGACGAAGAGTTACGGAAAATAAAGTTATGCCGCCATTTATACAGAAGCTCCTGTCCCTTGAAAAACCCTTTCGCGTATTTCGTGTATTTCGCGGTTCGTTACTAACGCCCCGCCAATTCATCTTATAAATTCTGGCATATCAAAAGACACAGGCCCCAGCTTGCGCCAGAGCCTGTGTGTCTTTACTGTTTTCAATCCCTCAGCGTAACCCTCTGGTCACTCTGGTTCTCTTGTTCGTAAATCTCTCGTTCCGCTTAAAACGGCTTTTGGTAGAAGAAAGGCATATAGCTTTGATAGCCGATGTCGCGGAAATTCAAGATAGCTTCCGTACCGCCGACGAAAAGAACGCCGCCCGGCTTCAACGCTTCTAGGAAACGTCGATATAGAGCGTCCTTGGCTTCTTCCGTAAAATAAATTACTACATTACGGCAAAGAATAAGATCAAAGCCGCTCTCAAATTTATCCAGCAGCAAATTGTGTTTCTTAAATTCCACTCTCGAACGGATATCAGGGACCACTACATAGCGGTCGCCTTCTTTCGTAAAATATTTAGAAGCTCGATGGGTGGAAATATTCTTGTATTCGTTCGCGCTGAACTTGCCTTCCCTGGCCTTACCCAACACCTCTTCATCCAAATCCGTTGCCAAAATGCGATGCCGCGCATTAGGCGTTAAATCGGCTAAGATCATGGATAGCGAGTAAGGTTCCGCCCCCATAGAACAACCGGCGCTCCAGATATTGAGTTTCGGACTGCGCTGCAGCAAGTCTGCGAGCACCTTTTTCTCCAATTCCTCAAACTTCTCCGGCGTCCGAAAAAATTCCGTCACGTTAATAGTGATGTACTCAACAAATTCTTTGTAAGCTTTCGGATCTTTTTCCAACTGAGAAAAAAAAGCGGTATAGCTGCTATGACCGTGACGAGTCATCAAGTTCGTAATGCGCCGTTGCATCTGCGCCCGTTTGTAATAATTCAAATCAATACCGGCTTTGGCATTAAATTTCTGTTTAAACGCTTCCCAATCCTGTTCCATTTGGTCCATCCTGCCGCCTCCGTTCGTATTGCAATCATTTAGTTTATCGTACCATGAGCTTTTCATTGCCGCAAGAAGCAGTCAAGCTTGATAGCGTCTCGGCACCCGTTTCCCAACCATGCACACAATTTCATAAGGGATCGTCCCCAACCAGGCGGCTACTTCTTCCACGGTCGGCCCTGCCGCCCCAAAAAGCAGCGCGGTTTCTCCGACCGCTATCTTCGACTCTGCGGGCAAGGCCACCATGCACTGGTCCATACAAATCCGCCCTACTATCGGCGCCCTCAGCCCGCCTAAAGAAACCGCCGCCTTGCCGGCTAAAAGTCTCGTCCAGCCATCCGCATAGCCTACAGGCAAGGTGGCAATGCAAGTCTCCCGAGAGGCCTTATAGGTGCAGCCGTAGCTAACGGGACTTCCCGGCGCTATGCACTTCACATGACTGACGCAGGCTTTCCAGGACATTGCCGGTCTTAGCGGCAGGGAACGCTTTACTTCTTCCGACGGCCAAATTCCATACAGAATGATCCCCGGCCGTACCATATCCAAGTGATACTCCGGCAATTCCAGCGTAGCCGCGCTGTTAGCGATATGGCGGACGGCTACCTTGACACCGTAAGCGTCTATATTTTGCAGCGCCTCTTGAAAGCGCCGAAATTGCTCATGGGCGTAGCTCTTATCTTCACAATCCGCCGTTGCAAAATGCGAAAAAACGCCCTCCACTTCAATGCCAGGAAGCGCAGCTACTTGCGCCGCAAAAGATCCGGCTTCTTCCGGCTGAACGCCGATGCGTCCCATGCCGGTATCGACTTTCAGATGCACCACTGCCTTGCAGCCTAGTTTTTGCGCAGCGCACGACAATGCCTGCGCTGTTTCTAACGAATATACAGCGGCGGTAACCTTTTGCGCCACGACCTGCGCCGCTTCCTCCGGCGGCGTATAGCCTAGAATCAGAATGGGAACTTCAATACCGGCCTGCCGCAATTCGACCGCCTCTTGTAGCATCGCTACCGCCAGGCGATCCGCCCCGGCTTCCAGCACTGCTTTTGCCACAGGGACAGCGCCATGCCCGTAGGCATCAGCCTTCACAACGGCGCAAAACTGCACTCCCGTGCGTAACGTACTGCGAATCTGCCGCACATTCTCTTTGATAGCTCCCAAATCCACTTCCGCCCAAACCGCCTGGCGCGTCATGACTACTCCCCCTTGACCTGCTGCTTTTTCCGGCGCACTTCGTCCTTGACCCAATTGAGCCAAGAACTCAACCCGGTTGTTTGCCCGCCGCGGCAGGAGGTTTTAAAAAGAAGGATGTCGCTATTGGCGCTTTTAATATCATGCTCCGCCAGTTCCATATCAAACGACGTATGCGGCAATAAATCCATTTTATTAATAACCGCCGCCTTCGACACATTAAAGGCAATCGGGTATTTCGCCGGTTTGTCGTCGCCTTCCGTCACGCTGAGAACTACGATCTTAGCATCTTCGCCGATATCAAACTCCGCAGGGCAAACTAAATTCCCCACATTCTCCACCAGCACCAAGTCCAGTTCGTCGAGGTTAAGAGAATTAACCGCCTCTTCCACCATCGACGCTTCCAAATGGCAGCCGCCTTCGGTGTTAATTTGAATTACCGGCACATGCAGCTGTTCTATGCGCATAGCATCTTTATCGGTAAATAAATCGCCTTCAATAACCGCCACGCGCAAACGCGCCTTAAGGGCGGCAATGGTATTTTCCAGCAGCGTCGTTTTGCCGCAGCCGGGAGACCCCATCAAATTCAACACCAGAATACCTTTTTCCGCAAAGCGTTGCCGCATGCGGGTCGCAACGGCTTCATTTTTTTCCAAGATATTGCTCATAACTTTGATTTCCATTTTAATCCACCTCCAGATATTCCACTTGCATTTCTCTGCCGCTCAACATATCCACCGCCAGAGAAGAACAATGAGCGCATACAAGCCCTCGTCCCTGTATTTCACATTCTCCGCCGCACTCTCGACAGCGCAGCCGAACCGGAACGCGTTCTATCAAAAGTTCAGCCTCCGCCGCCGGCGTCTGGTCCGCCACCGCTTGAAACGCCGTTAGAAGCGACGGTACATCCACCTGCGTATAGGCTCCGATTCGCAGCTTAATCCGACGAATGCTTCCTTGGCTTTCGGAAGCCTCCGCATGCCGCCGCACCACATCTAGAATTCCTTGAGCCAAACTGACCTCGTGCATCTTCTTCCTCTTCTTTCCCATCTGCCGTAATTTCGGCCTGCTACAGTCACTTGCTATGATTCTCCATTATACCCGCTTGTTTGCGGTTGGTCATCAATTTTCGCTAAAGGAAACGCCAATCTCAGTGCCCACAGGCACAGGCGTTCCCGGCGGCACATCCTGACTAACCGCTAAACCGCCTCCGGCGGGTCTGAAAAAGAGACCTTCCTTATGCAGCAACGCCGCTGCTTGCCGCATCGTTTTTCCTTGTAAATTGGGCATGCGCACCTGTCCCGCCGGCAACGGCGGTAAAGGCGCGGCCGGCGGCCTCGCCGGCTGCGGCGCAGAAGACGGCTTCTTCTTTTCTTCAGGAAGCAATACGCCGCTGGGCAAAATATTCAAGTACCGAAAAATTTGGCTAAAAATTTCACCAGCCACCGGTGCGGCAATCTGCCCTCCGTAATAAATACCCCGGGGATCGTCCAGCACTACCAACACCGCGATACGCGGATCTTCGACTGGCGCAAAGCCCGCAAAAGAAGCGATATATCGACCTTGGTAATAACCGCCGCCATCTTCACGCAATTTTTCCGCCGTTCCTGTTTTCCCGGCAATGCGGTACCCTTTAACAGCGGCTTTGCTGCCGCCGCCTTCAGAAACGACTTTTTCCAAAAGCCCTTTGAGCGTTTGGGCTGTTTCGGAACGAATCACGCGGCGCACAACTTCGGTAGCGTATGCTTGCTGCACCGAGCCGTCGCCATTTTGCACCTCTTTGATAATATGCGGCTTTAACAGCACGCCGTCATTGGCCAGCGCACTTACTGCCGTCACCAATTGCAGCGGCGTCACCGCAATACTTTGACCGATGGCCATAGTAGCAATATCAGAATCACGCATATCTTTAGGTTCAAATAAAATTCCCTCTTCTTCACCAGCCAAACCAATGCCGGTAGGACGTCCAAAACCGAACTCCCGCGCGTAGCGCGTCAGTCTCTCGCCGCCAAGGCCCAACCCAATTTGCACAAATCCTGTATTCAAGGATTGCTTAATAACTTCCTCTAGCGAAACCGCCCCATACGACTCGCCGCTCCAGTTTTGAATGCGCCTCCCGGATACTTCAATCATGCCATTATCCTGAAACCATTGCCCGGGATGGACGGTTCCTTCATTCAGGGCGGCCGCCACAACAATGCTCTTAAAGGTTGATCCCGGTTCATATACGTTGGCAACAGCCCGATTGCGCCACTCTCCCGGCCCGCCCTTCCAAAATTGATTGGGATTGTACGTAGGCCGGCTGACCATGGCCAACACATCGCCGGTCTTCGGGTCCATAACAATAGCGGTGGCTGCGGCCGATCCGGTGGCCGCCATGGCCTTATCCAAGCTCTGTTCCACAATAAACTGGATGTTTTGGTCAATCGTCAGCAGCACTTTACGACCTTCTTCCGGTGTTTTCAAAGAAAATACCGATTGAAAAATAGGCCGCCCCTGATTATCTGTAAAGATATTTTGCTTTTTCTTATTTCCTTTCAGCAATGTATCCAGTTTCGCTTCTAAACCTTCCAAGCCTTGATCATCGCTGCCCACAAAACCCAAGAGCTGCGCCGCTAGCTTATCATTGGGATAATAACGCTTATTTTCTTCCAGAAAACCAAAACCAGGCAATTGGTACTGCTTGATAAACGCCGCCGCTTGGGTGGCTACCGGCGCATCCATCCGCCGCTTTAGCCAAACAAATTTGCGTTCCGGCAGCAGCAAATCCTCTTTCATTTCTTTAGGGTCAATGCCTAAAATAGGCGCCAAACCGCCTACAATACTGTCGATGTCAGCTTGATTTTTGCGCAATTCATCCGGGTTTGCATATAATGATTTCGTTACTACGCTGACTGCCAGCTCATTGCCGTTTCGGTCGCAAATCGAACCTCGCGGCGACTGCATATCGCGACTGACCTCCAACTGGGCTATCGCCTTTTCCTTCATATCGCCGCCTTGAACCACTTGAATCCAGGCTACACGCCCTGCCGCTACTATCAACAACAGCAACAGCAGCAGCAAGCATACCGCCAAACGCAATTGCAACGGTTTTTTCCTAGGCCGCTGCGGCGGCCCGCCTGTTGTTTGGCCATAACCGTTTTGCGTTCCCTGTCTTCTATATCTTCGTTCACGTTCTACCATGCACTGTTTCTCTCCTATGTCCTTTGAAAAGTTGCCTAACTTTTATAATATTCTCCCTCTAAGAGCTTCTTACCTGCTTAGCGCTTTGGCTTCTTCCCGCGACAGACCGTCTTTTGTCTGCTATACTAACGATGAATAAGCCCCTCATGGAGGTATTACTATGTTTTTCGCCTGGCCCCAGTGGAAAAAAAATCTAGCCGCCCTGTGGTTCGCCCAATTCAGCGGCATGGGAGCCATTACCGGCGTTCTGGCCTTTCTCCCTTTATATGTTGAACAATTAGGCATTAGCGATCCGGCCGCTCAAGAATGGTGGGCCGGGCTTCTTTTAGGGATCGCGCCGCTATTTGCCGCTATTTCCGGCCCCCATTGGGGCTCCTACGCAGACCGCAAAGGCCGCAAGCTCATGCTAGAGCGCGTAACTGTCGCTTTCTTTCTAGTCATGCTAGCAATGGCCTACGCCAGCTCTGTCTATGAAATGCTCGTACTGCGAGCCTTGCAGGGACTATTCGGCGGCTTCACCGCAGCCGTACTGGCTTTGGTCACCAGCATCACCCCGAAGGAACACATTGATTTTACCATGAGCGTATATCAAACCGCCATGATTGCCGGGGCCGCCTTTGGTCCTCTTTTTGGAGGCTTTATCGCTGATACGCTCGGCTATTCCGAATCCTTCATGTCCTTTGCCGCCTTATCCATCTTGTCTCTGATTATTATTCATCTAGGCGTACAGGAAGACTTTCAGCCGCAAAGCTCCGCCAAACGCCCTTCCATAGGCAGCCAAATTCGCGCCATGATTGCCATCCCCGGACTGCGAGCTATGCTGGTAATTATGTTCCTCATTCAATTTGCAATTCAGGTCATTTCCCCCATTTTGCCGTTATATGTGCAGCGCATGGCTGTAGACCCCGCCTATGTAGCCAGTGCCGTCGGCGCGGTTGTGGCAGCCGCCGCGCTGGCCAGCGCGATTTCCTCCGCCGCCATGGGACGCCTCAGTCAGTATTGGCGCTATGAAACAACACTGCTGGCCGCCAGCCTTCTAAGCGCATTCTCTTTTGTCCTGCAAGGCTTAGCTGGAAGCGTACTTTCTTTAGGCCTGGCCCGAGCTCTGGGCGGTCTCTTCATGGGAGCTATGCTCCCAACAGTCAACGCTCTGGCGTATCTACTCATCCCTCCGGACCAGCGCGGCCTAGCCTTTGGCGTCACAAGCTCCGCCGCTCTCGTCGGCAACATGATCGGCCCCGTAGTCGGCGGCTTTCTCGCCATCACCCTAGGCTCCAGTTCCGTCTTTTGGACAACAGCGCTGCTTTTCCTGCTATTGACTAGTTGGATCTACGTACAAAAAGACCGCTTACGGCAAAGAAATTAGCAATCCTTTTAAAGTCTCGCTACGGCAAAAAAGCGAGACTTTTTTCATAAAATACAACCAGGTTCTCGGTCATTCCGAGCAGGGAAACGTAGTCCTGTGTAGAATTGCAAAAGTATATCCACGCAACATAAACATTCCTCGTACGTTAAAAGACTGATATTGACAGGAGGACAGCTTCCATGGAAGAAAGCGATTATTTTCAGCTGGTATTTTATGGTTCCTCCGTTTCTTTTATTAGCGCTTATTTTTTTCAATCTTGGTTGTTATACCGCTTATCCTTAAAATTCAACACCGATGCGGACTGGGTGCCGCACCTGATTCCAGGTTATGCCCTGGTACTTCTTTGCCGCCAATTGGGACTGTCGCCCTGGCTGGCGTTGGGCTTATTTTTCCCTATAAGTTACCCCTTCTTCGCTCCCTATCTCTTTTACCGTCTGGCTAAAACGCTTTACAAGCGTCCCTATTGGCTATGGTCCCTGAGTTTGACGCTTTTGCCGCCGCTTTTTGTCTTTCCGGCTTTAGACGATTCGCTCCCCGGAGAAGAACCGCAAGCGGCGCACGAATTTGACGAAGAAACAGCGGAAGCCTTCACAACCACGCCGCCTCTATCCACGCCACCGGAAGCTCCCGCCGAGGCGGCCCTTAGCGGCGCCTCTTCTCCTTCCCTTGCACAGGCCAAACCGCCTGAACTGCCAGTCTCCATTCAAATACAGCTTCTAGTGCCGGACAATCAGAAACCGCCTTGGCTGCTGCCCTTAGAAGGCTTAGCCTTGGGCCGAGATCCGCAAGCGGCGCAAATACTGCTTGACGATCTTCAAGTCTCCAAAGTTCATGCCCGTCTGTTGCCCAACCTAGGGGACGGCGCGCCGATATTGCTGGAAGACTTGAAATCAAAAAATGGCACGTATTACCAGCGGCCAGACAGTCAGCACTGGTACAAGGCCGTACCGCACCTAAAGGTGCTGCTCCCTTTTAAAAGCAAGATTCGCATCGGCGAAAGCGTCTTTTTGCTGCTTCCCGGACAAAACCAAGCTTTAACTGCAGACCAAGAAGCTGCGCTAGCAAAAAAAGCAAATGAATCTACTCTTTGAAAATCCGAGGTATTTCAATGAACAACTCATTTTCACGCACATCCCTGCAGCACGCCCGTGAGCTGCTGCGCTACCTAGGCCCTGGAATTTTAGTTACCGTTGGCTTTATTGACCCCGGCAATTGGGCCTCTAATGTCGCCGCCGGCGCTGACTACGGTTATCTGCTGCTTTGGATGGTCACACTCTCCACCATCATGCTCATCCTATTGCAGCATAATGTCGCTCATTTAGGCATTGCCACAGGTCTCTGCCTCTCCGAAGCGGCTACAAAACACCTGCCGCCCTGGCTCTCTCGACCGCTTCTTTCTTCCGCCGTATTGGCGTCCATTTCCACCGCCATGGCGGAAATTTTAGGCGCTGCTATCGCTTTTAACATGCTCTTCGGCCTCAGCATTCGCGACGGCGCGATTCTTTCCACATTGGGAGTTTTGTTCATGCTGGGCACCAATTCCTACAGACGGCTGGAAAAGTGGATTATCGGCTTTGTCTCCATCATTGGCCTGTCTTTTCTCTTTGAGCTCAGCCTGGTAGATATTTCTTGGTCCAGCGCCGCCGCCGGCTGGGTTACTCCCGTCATTCCCGAAGGCTCCTTGCCGGTAGTCATGAGTGTCCTCGGCGCCGTAGTCATGCCGCATAACCTTTTTTTACATTCTGAGATCATCCAAAGCCGACAATGGAACCTGGAAAATCCGGTAATCATCCGCAAGCAGCTTCGTTTCGAGTTCTTGGACACGCTCTTTTCCATGATCTTAGGTTGGGCTATTAACAGCGCCATGATTTTGGTCGCCGCCACCACCTTTTTTCAGGCAGGAGTCGCTGTTGACGCTCTTGAGCAAGCCCAGGTTATGCTAGAACCGCTCTTAGGAAGCCACGCCGCCCTCGTCTTTGCAGTAGCTTTGCTCTTTGCCGGTTTTTCCTCAAGCATTACCGCCGGCATGGCTGGCGGCTCCATTTTCGCTGGCATTTTCGGCGAAGCCTACGACACTGCCAGCAACCAAACCCGCGCTGGCGTCTTACTGACACTGATCGCAGCGCTAATCATCATCTTTTTCGTTTCCGATCCCTTCCAAGGCCTTATTTATTCCCAGATGCTGCTGAGCATCCAACTGCCCTGGACGATTTTTCTGCAGATCTATCTAACCTCTTCCAAAAAGGTAATGGGCGACTACGCCAACCGCCCTACCACTAAATGGCTGCTGCTGCTCGTGGGCGCTATTGTCAGCGTCCTCAACATCATGCTGTTGTACAGCTATTTGTAAGGAAACAAGAGTAGATGCATCTCATAAAAAAGAGCGCTCCGATGCAATGCATCGAAGCGCTCTTTTTCAATCTCACGGCTGCAGCAGCTTCACCGCTCGCACATAGGCGGCGATGCCTTGCGCCACTTTTTTGGCCTCTTTCATAGCTAGCACCACGGTTGCCGGCTGATGCACCACGTCACCGCCGGCAAAAACGCCTTGGCGCGTGGTCATGCCGTAGGGCTTTTCCTTAGTGATAACATACCCAGACGGCTGAACCTCAATACCGGTTGTCGAAGACACAATGCGCGCCGCCGGACGAGATCCGATCGCCAAGAGCACCTTGTCCGCCGACAGAATTTTCACCCCACCATCCTGTTCCACCTCAAGGCCGGTCAGACGTCCCGCTTCTCCCACATAGGCTTTAGGAGCTGTTTGCCAGGAAAATTCCACCCCTTCCGCCAGCGCAGCCTCATACTCCGCCTGGAGGGCTGTCATTTCCGCTACGGTTCGCCGATAAACAACGCCTACCCGAGCCGCCCCTAGACGCAACGCCGTCCGCGCCGCATCCATAGCCACATTGCCAGCGCCAATTACCAGCACTTGCTCTCCCTTGGTCACGGGGACTTCTCTTTCTGGAAGCTCCCCTTCATGGCACAAAGTAGCAGTCCGCAAGAAATAGCTGGACTGCACAATGCCTTGGAGCTCCTTGCCCGGCAAATCCAATTCCTTCGCCAAAGCCGTACCGGTACCGATAAAGATAGCATCAAATCCCTGCGCAAAAAGCTGGTCTACGGTCACATCAACGCCCACCAAGCAGCGAGTAATAAAGGTAACTCCCAACGAAGCAATGCGCTCCACCTCGCGACGCACTACCTGCTTTGGTAAACGAAACTGAGGAATGCCGTATAGCAGCACCCCGCCAGCTTCTCCTTCAGCTTCGTACACCACCACATGAAAGCCTTCCTTAGCCAAATCGCCGGCGACGGTCAGTCCCGCAGGACCGGAACCAATCACCGCTACTTTACCTTCTGTTTTCAGCGGTATTTGGCGACGTTCCAGATTCATTTCCGCGTCAAAATCGGCCACAAAGCGTTCTAATTTGCCAATAGCGATGCCCTGGCCTTTTTTCATCAGCACACAATGCGCCTCGCACTGCTTCTCATGCGGACAAACGCGGCCGCAAACGGCAGGCAAATTGCTCCTCAGCGCCAAAATATCCCTAGCATCGCCTATGTTTCCTTTGGATAACGCCTGAATAAATCCAGGAATATCATTTTCAATCGGACATCCTGTGCGACATAACGGCTTGGGGCAGTTCAAACAACGCCGCGCTTCCGCGATGGCTTCTCGGGTTCCCAGCCCCGCGTCAATCTCTTCAAAATCCAAAGATTTTGGGGAACTCCATTCCTCATTTTTCTGCATAGAGGTTCTGCTCCTTCCGTTTTCTACTTGCAAAAACCTTTGTCCATGCTTTTCAGTATACCGAAAGCAACTGCTATGCCTAGAAAAAATAAGTATTTATGTTTAAAAGAACCATTTCACATGCCTTGGCGCACAAACACTTTCGTATCATAGAACGTGCTTCCCGCCGCTCGATCTGTCAAGCGCTGCGAGGTCAAGGCGTTCACCGTATTCGAACCGGGCGCATCCGCCAGCTTCCACACGCCTTCGGCCACCACCACCCCTGGCTGCGCTTTGTCCGTCACCGCCAGCGTAAACAAAACCTTCCCGCGTTCATTCCAAGCTTCCACCAGCATCCCGTCCTGCAGCTTTCTTTTCGCAGCATCCGCCGGATGCATCAAAAGGCTCATCTTCCCCCGCAGCTGCATCAACCGCGGCTGTTCGCGAAAAGAAGAATTGAGTCCATACACGCTCGGCGCCGTCATCAGCCATAAATCTCCCTCGTCGCTATGAGGCGGCAGCCAGCGGGGCAACGGTTCTTGTTCCAAAGGATTCCACACTTCGATTTTTCCAGAGGGAGTAAAATATTGCAGCTTGTACTCCGCAGGAAGCGGCAGCTCCGCAAATTCTCCCTGGCGGATTTTTTCTACTCCCGCCGCTTCCAGCCAAGGAGTAGGCCGTTCCAAAACGGCGTCCACCATCTGTACCGCTGTTTTCTCATACAAATCGGCAAAGCCCATGGCTTCCGCAAGCAGTCGAAAAACATCCCAGTTCGATTTTGCTTCGCCTACAGGATCAATGGCCGCCGGCGAACGCTGTACAAAGTAATGCCCGTAACAGGTAAACAAATCGTCCTGCTCCAACGACGTTGTCGCCGGCAGAACAATGTCCGCAAAAAGAGCGGTATCCGTCAAAAAGCGTTCATGCACCACCGTAAATAAATCGTCTCGCCGCAAACCGGCCAGCACCTTATTTTGATCCGCCACCACCGCTGCAGGATTGCAGTGGTAGACGTACAAGGAACGAACCGGCGGCTCCATTTTGGTCAGAGCGTCTCCCAATTGATTAATGTTGATGCTGCGCGTCGCCGGGTTTAAAAGATCCGGTCTCAAAACTACGTCTTTATCGACAGCAGCGCCTGTACTGAGATCGCCATAAGCGCCGCCGCCCAAATGCCGCCAAGCGCCCAGCCAGGCAGGCACGCAAAGAATAGCCCGTATAGTCATGGCGCCGTTGCCATAGCGCGTCATGCCGCTGCCCATGCGGATTAAAGGCGCTTTCGCCCGCCCTAAAGCCTGCGCCAGCTCCAGCTGTTCTTGCGGCGTCACGCCGGTTAAAGCCGCCACCTTCTCCGCCGTATAATCCGGCAGCGTCTCCTGGCGCAGCTTCTCATATCCTTGAACATGCTCTTCTAAAAAAGCTTCATCGCTCAAGCCTTCCTCGTCAAGCAGCCGCACCAGCCCCAAAGCCAACGCGGCATCACTGCCAGGCTGCAGCCGAATGACCCGATCCGCCACCGCCGCCGTCGGCGTTTCATACGTATCGATCAGCCAGACCTTAGCGCCTTTTTTCTTAGCCTGTTGGACAAAATGAAGAAAATGCACAGACGTAGCCGCGGCGTTAGCGCCCCAAATGACAATCAAATCACTATGCGCCGTCTCCTGCACCCGCATCCCTTTGGTACCGCCCATAATAGCCCGCCAACCGTAATCCTTGGCCGGCGAGCACAGAGTGCGCTCCAATTGCGACGCCCCCAAGCGATGAAAGAAAGCATGTCCGGCGTTTCGCTGCACCACGCCCATCGTCCCGGCGTAAGAAAACGGCAAAATAGCTTCGCCGCCGTACTGCGCCACCAAGCCGCGCCACTGTTCGGCAATACTCGCTATCGCCTCTTCCCAGGAAATCGGGGTAAAGGCGCCGCTCCCCTTAGCGCCAGTGCGCCGCAATGGCGTCAAAATCCGTTCTGGCGAATATACAGTCGCCGGATAATCCCGCATTTTCGGACAGAGTTTCCCCTGCGTAATCGGATGCTGCGGCTCACCAACCACTTCTATTGCCCGTCCGTTTTCCACCTTCACCAGCAGAGAGCAGGCATCGGGACAATCGTAAGGGCAAACAGAACGCTTATATTCTTGCATCATTTCACTTCCTCTCGCTTTTTACCGCATTGGCGAACACAAAAACCGTCAAAAACAGAATCCCCGCCCCCCAGAAAAACATGGCATCATACCCCAGATATTCTCCGGCAAAGCCCAACACCACCGCACCGCTGGCAATACCTACATCCATGAAGGATGTAAAAAAACCTAGCGCCGTCCCCCGATCTCGCATCGGAGTATGATCCACGACCAAGGCGTTCAGCACAGGGAAGTACGCCCCCAAGCCAAAGCCAAACAGCGCACCCGCCACGGCCAGATCCCACACGCTGGTCACTTGCGCCAAAAAGAGCATCGCCGCCGCCATAACCAGCATAAACGGCACAATCACCTTCTTGCGCCCGATCCGGTCAGAGAGCTTGCCGGCCACGGCTCGGCTGACGACGGTACTGACAGCATAGACGCTGAAAAAAACGCCAAAATCTTCAATGCCTCGCGCCGGCGCGAAAAGCGGTAAAAAAGTAATCACTACGCCGTAACACAAAGCGCCGCTCCATAAAGCTAACGAAGACGCCCATACCTCCCTGCGAGCAGCCACCTGCTTCAGGGGCGCTCCGGGCCGGCGCGACTCTTGGGTGGAACACTCCCGCAGCCCCGCCACAAACGCCCAGGCCACCAGCGCAATTGCACCGCCTCCCCAAACCAAACCGGCAAAATCATCTTGGCTGTATTTCATCCAGGCAACGCCTGCTGCAGGAAACACCGCCATCGAGATAATATTAGACAGGCTGTAATAGCCAATGACCTCGCCCCGCCTTTCTACCGGCGCTAAATCGGCGATATACGCGGCGGCAGCCGCTAAAAAAGCGGCATGTCCTAAACCGTGCAAAGCCCGCACGGCATAGAGAACATATACGTTATCCACTAAGGCATAAAGAAAAAAGACTAAAGAAAAGAAGCCTGCCCCCGCCAGCATTACCGGCCGCCGCCCGTAGGTCCCGGCCAACACGCCGCATTGCGGCCGAATCGTAACCGATGCAAACGTAAAAAAACCCATTACCAAGCCCACTTGAAAGGTCGAAGCCCCCAAGGCGGCAGCATACGGAGATAAGGTAGGCAACAGCAGATAAAAGCTGCCGAAATAGAGAAAATTCGCCGCCCAAAGGCAAATGAAGTTTCTCGACAAATAACGGAATCCGTCATCCTGCATGCGCCCGCCTCCTTTGCTTTCTTTGCTGTTTTTCGACATAGTTCCGCGCCATCCCTGCAGAATGACAAAGGCGCGAATTTTTGAACAAGAGTAGAGGGAGTAAATGGAGGGGTATAATCATCCCTTCCGTAAAAAAGGGCCGCGCTTTTAGCGCGGCCTTGGTTATTCTTCTTTAGCGGAGTTTTGCAGTTTTTCTTTTTTCTTTTCTTCTTCGATCGCCTGCATGCCCCTCTCCATGACCATCTGCGTGGCGTAGTAGCGCTGCTCTTCTTCGGTCATGTTATCGCCGGCGTCTTTCACCGACCAATATCCTTTGAGCAGGCTAAAGCCCAATTGCAGCAGCGAATACGCCAAACCGCAGAAGAAAAAGAGAAAGACCCTCTCAATTAAGGTTTCCGAGGGAATGGCGAACAAGACCGCCATAATCAACACAATAAACAAACCCCGTTCAAAAGTGGAAAGCGGCGGCGCGCTCATCGCGGTGCGCACCAGCGTCGGTCGCCAGGAAGCCTCTTCCCGGTTCATGGCCATACGCAGGGCCAACTGCCCTCCCCGGCTGCCCAGCCATTCTCCCAAATACAACATCACCGTCACCGCGGCGAAGTAAATTAACGTTCCCATGTTACCATTACCTCCTTAGGTCACCAAAAAGTGCGTTCTTGCACCTCATATCTTCTTATTATAAAGTAAGACTGTAAAAAAGAAAACGCCAGGTCCTTCCAAAAAAGGCCGGCCAAGGAGGTTTTCTCATGAAAGTAGTCGCCTTTAACGGCAGCCCCCACAAAGAAGGAAATACCTTTCATTCTCTGCAAGTTGTAGGCCAAGAGCTTAGTGCCGCCGGCATCGAGTTTGAAATCGTCCAGGTCGGAAGCAGTAGCCTCCGAGGCTGTACGGCCTGTAACGGCTGCGCCAGAAACAAAAACGAACAATGCGTTTTGCCTGGAGATGAGCTCAACAGTTGGATTCAAAAGATGAAAGAAGCTGATGGCATCCTCTTAGGCTCGCCGGTTCATTACGCTGGCATCGGCGCCACCATGAAATGCTTTCTGGATCGAGCCTTCTATGTGGCCGGTGTCAACGGCGGTCTGCTGCGCCACAAGGTAGGCGCCAGCGTTGTCGCCGTACGCCGCAGCGGCGGTAGCAGCACCTTTGACGCCTTAAACCACTATATCACCTATTCTGAAATGCTGCTCCCCGGCTCCAATTATTGGAACATCGCTCACGGCACAACGCCCGGCGAAGTGTTGCAGGATGAAGAAGGCTTGCAACTACTGCGCGTTCTTGGCCGCAACATGGCCTGGCTGCTCAAAGCGTTGGACGCCTCCAAAGAATTGGTTCCGCCGCCAAGTGCAGAAAAGAAAATCTTCACTAATTTTATCCGCTAACACGAGTTACGGAGAACGAAATGTTGAGCAAGCAAATGGAGTAAGCGAAGGTCTCCATAAATCAGCAGGTTCACAGCGTCAAAAGGCGCTGTGAACCTGCTTTTATTGCTTCTCCTCACCGGAAGAAATCTCCTCATCTGCAGGTATCTGCTCGATTTCGTCGAAATCAGCCCAGAAGAGCACTCCTTGCGGCGTGTTCTCTGCACCAAAGGCGTTGCCATGGGCTTCCTGGATGGCGCGGACAATGGACAACCCTAGACCGTGGCCGCCGTATTGACGGGTGCGAGCCTTATCTACCTTATAAAAGCTGGTCCAAATTTTATCCAGACTATCTTCCGGGATAGACTTCCCCGTATTCTCCACCTGGAGCCTCCAATGCCGCTCCGTCGGCTCCAGCCAAAGACGAACTTTACGCTCGCCATCAGCATGAGAAAAAGCGTTAGTAAGGAAATTAGTTATAATTTGCTCGGCCCCCAAGACGTCTCCATACACAAAGCAAGGGACTGCCGCATCCACGGTCAAATCAATCTCTTTTTCCGCTAACAAGGCTTTATATTTTTGAGCCACATCCACCGCCAAACCGGCCAGATCAAACTCTTCCCATTGCAAATGTCCGGCGCCGCTCTCCAATTGCGACAGATTCAGCAAGCTCTTGACCAGCTTATCCATCTTCTGCGCCTCATCGGCAATAACGGAGCAATAGTAACGCTGACTTTCCTCGTCGATAACCACATGTTCCTGCAAGCCCTCAGCATAACCCAGAATCAAAGCCAAAGGAGTCTTCAACTCATGGGATACTGCAGAAACAAAATCCTTGCGCATCCGATCCAAGCGTCGTTCTTTTTCCACATCTTCCTGTAATTGACGGTTTTGCTCCTGCAATCGATCCATTGATTCCCCCAACTGTTTTGACAAGTGATTAATGCTGCTTCCCAATTCCCCCAGCTCATCTCGGCGCTGGGTTGTCCACTTTTGGGAAAAATCGAGTCTAGCCATGCTCTGAGCAATACGATTCAGCTCTAAAATAGGAGCCGTAAAACGGCGGGAAAAAAGAAACGCCCAGCAGCTTCCCGCTAAAAGCGCAATCAAGCCTGCAAAAATCATAAACTGCGCTGCCAAATTTGCGCTTTCCGATATAGGAGCCAGCGGCTGTCTCACAATAAACGAATCGCCGTTAGGCAGCCAATGACGCCATACAAGAAAGTCAATCTTTAGATCTAAATCCTGCTGTGTTTCCACCACGGTATGCTCATCCACCCAATGTCGATCTTTATCGATATGCTTAGGCGGTCCATGCAGTTCCTCATTGGCATTGGGTCCTATGCTTCCGGTCATGCGCCGCACGCGCAGAGGACCAAAGGAAGTATATTTTACATTTTTATCCTTGTCCAAAATAACGACGCCAGCGCCCAAGGTACTTGCCAAACGCTCTAGCTCCAGTTCAATATGTTCCGGATCGCCGTCATATTGGTCCGCCACCGCCCGGCTGCTGACTAACAGAACCGACTCTTTTTGCCATAAGTAGTAACGCTCCAAGCCAAAGTCAATAACAATCCAAACAAGAATTCCAAAAAAAGACACCAGCGCTAATAAGGAAACAAAAAGCTTTGTACGTATGGAAACCATTAGCGTTCCCCCTCAAAACGATAGCCATAGCCGCGAATGGTTTGCACCAAGGCGGCTTGATCGCCCAGCTTGCCTCGCAAACGGGTAATATGAGTATCAACGGTACGCAAGTCTCCATAGTAGTCATAATTCCAAACTTGGTTTAAAATCTGTTGACGACTGAGCGCTTTCCCCCGATGTTCCACTAAATAGTTGAGCAGCTCATATTCCTTGGGACTAAGTTCCAACGGCTGTCCGTCAACAAATACCTGTCTAGCCGCCGCGTCAATACTAAGGCCGCCCGGCAGCATAGCTCTCCCGCCGCCATCCAAGCGGCGAAACAGCGCATTAACGCGAGCCGTCAAAATTTTGGGGCTAAAGGGCTTCGTCACATATTCGTCCGCTCCCAGTTCAAAGGCAAAGAGCTGGTCCATCTCTTCGCTGCGCGCTGTCAGCATAATTACCGGGATGTCGCTGGTACGGCGAAGCTCGCGGCACACGGTCCAACCGTCCTGTTCCGGCATCATTACATCTAAAATCACCAAATCCACTTTTTCCGTGCTCAACCGTTCCAGAGCCTGTCGGCCATCGCCAGCTTCTACTATCTGATAGCCTTCGCGCCGCAAAAAATCTCCGATTAGCTTGCGCATCCGCTCTTCATCATCCACTACCAAGATGGTTCGTTCCATATGACAACGCTCCTTTTGCATCTTCTACTACTTAGCATACGGTTCTCAGCAGGCAAAATCAACCATCTCGAAGGCTTAGCGCGAAATATCAGAGGACCGACACAGAACAGACACAAAACTGTAACAATGAAGATTCATAATTCAAGATATACATAAGTACCCTGCCGCTATGCGGCCATTTTATCAGGAGGTGGCCATCATTAAAAATCCGCTTCACGCCGTTCCTAAAAAATTTATTGCCTTGGCCCTTATTGTCGTTTTTGCAGCAGGCGGCGCCTGGTGGTATCAAGAGCGCCAAAAAGCGGCCTCCGTTCCCAGCGTCAACACAATATCCGTCAGCCGCGAAACCATTCAAAGCGCAGTATCCGCTACAGGCACCATTTCCGCTGTCAACTCTGTCGATATTTCTTCGCGCGTAACCGGCTTGATCCGGGAACTGCGGGTAAAAGAAAATGACTGGGTCTCCGCCGGACAGGTGTTGGTCGTTCTTGACGACAGCAGCCTCCAAGCGCAAGTGGCTCAATACCGGGCGCAGCTTGCCAACTACGAATCCATTTACGCCCGCAGCCGCCAGCTCGCCTCAGGGGGGGGCGAATCAGAACAACAGCTTGATGCGGACCGCACCAATTATCTTGTAGCTAAAGCTAACTACGACAACTACGCTTCCCAGCTCGGCTACTATGTTATTACCTCCCCTATTACCGGCCTGGTTGTCGGCAAGCCTACGCCGGCAGGTCAAACAGTGGCTCAAGGTATTTCTACGCCTCAAGTTATCATGACCATTGCCGACATGTCTAAAATGCAAATCAAGGTTATGGTGGACGAAACCGACATCGGCAAGGTGCAAAACGGACAACAGGTGTCTTTTACCGTTGACGCTTACCCCAACCGAACCTTTACTGGCGTTGTAAGCAATATTTCCCGCAGCGCCACTACGTCATCCAATGTCATTTACTATCCGGTCTATGTAGATGTAGACTCGGCTGAAGGCCTGTTATTCCCCACCATGACCGCGCGGGTAACCATTCTTATTTCGCAACGTGAGCAAGTACTTGCCGTTCCGTCCGGCGCTATCAAAGAAGAAAACGGCCGCAAAACCGTGCAAGTGCTGCAAGACGGGAAAATAGTCACTTTAGCCGTTGAAACCGGCCTGAGCAACGACGAGAAAATTGAAATCATTAGCGGTTTGGAAGAAGGAATGCAAGTCGTCTTGCCCACGGTCAAGGCCAAAACCGCCAGCGGCAATCAGGGACCGCCGCCTCGCATTTAAGGAGCGCGTCATGAGTATTATTGTTTTGAAGGACATCACCAAAACGTATCATATGGGCGATACCTCCGTTCATGCCCTAAACCATGTCAGCTTGCAAATTGATACAGGCGAATTTGTCGCCATTATCGGTTCTTCCGGCTCCGGCAAGTCCACGCTAATGAATATTGTCGGCTGCCTGGACCGCCCCACGAGCGGCTCTTATCAGTTGGAAGGCAAGGAAGTAGCCACATTGGACGAATCCGCTCTTGCCGCTGTGCGCAACGCCAAATTGGGCTTTGTTTTCCAAAACTTCAATCTGCTGCCGCGCATGTCGGCCCTGCAAAATGTGGCCCTGCCTTTGGTGTATGCTAATGCGCCAAAAAAAGAAAGACTAGCGCGCGCAGCACATCATTTGGAAAAAGTCGGCCTCGCCGATCGCATGCACCATCGGCCGAATGAGCTCTCCGGCGGCCAACGCCAGCGGGTCGCCATCGCCAGGGCTCTTGTTAACGATCCGCCCATTCTCATTGCCGACGAGCCCACCGGCAACTTAGATACCAAATCCAGCTTGGAAATTATGGATATTTTCACCGCCTTGCATCAGCAAGGCCGAACACTAATCATGGTCACTCATGAGCCGGATATTGCCGCCTATGCGCTGCGCACCGTTCAAATGCGCGACGGCCAAGTCGTGCAAGACACACAGCGCGGAAAGGAGGCCTAACTATGTTTTGGGAAAGCATACTCATTGCCTGGGAAGGCCTAATTGCCAATAAACTGCGCACCGCCCTGACCATGCTGGGCATTATCATTGGCGTCGGCGCCGTTATTGCCATGATTTCCATTGGTCTTGGAGTGCAGCAAAAAGTCCAATCTTCGATTTCCAGCCTAGGCAGCAATCTTCTTGTCGTCATGCCTGGCGCCAGTTCTTCCGCCGGCGGCGGCGTACGCCAAGCAGCTGGTTCCAACATCACCCTTACTTACAGCGACGCCAAAGCCATTGGAAAATCGGTCAGCGGTATCGCCAATGTTGCGCCGGCAGTCAGTTCCTCCTATCAATTGGTTTACGGCAATCAAAACTGGAAAACCTCGGTGCAAGGCACGACGCCGGACCAACAAGCCATCCGCAGCTATACACTGGCCTCGGGCTCCTTCATCAGCAGCCGAGACGAAGCTGACCGGGCCCGGGTAGTGGTGCTGGGCAATACAGTTGCCACCAATCTTTTTGGCAACGCTTCCGCCGTTGGCAAGATGATTCGCATTGACAAGGCCCCTTTCCGCGTCATCGGCGTCCTAGACGCCAAGGGCCAGTCTTCCATGGGACAAGATCAAGATGACATTGCCATCATTCCTATTACAACCGCCCAGGAACGACTGCTGGGCATTACCTATATCCACTCGATCAGCGTTCAAATGGAAAGTGAAGATTTATTAGACAAAGCCCAAGAAGATATTACCGCTCTTTTGCGTTCGCGCCATCGCTTAACGGCAGCCGCGGAAAATGACTTTACGGTACGTAATTTGACGGCATTAATGAGCACCATGCAGGAAACAACCGGCACCATTACTATTTTCCTAGGAGCTATTGCGGCCATTTCCCTACTGGTCGGCGGCATTGGCATTATGAACATCATGTTGGTATCGGTCACCGAACGCACACGGGAAATTGGTATTCGTAAAGCCATTGGCGCCACCTATGGCAATATTTTGTTGCAATTTCTCATTGAAGCTATGGTGGTCAGCGTTAGCGGCGGCTTAGTCGGTATCTTTTTAGGCATCGGCGCTGCGTATGTCATTACTTCCGTTGTCGGCTGGCAAACCGTTATTTCGCCCCTCTCCATCGGCGCCTCTTTCGGTATTACGGTCTTGATCGGCCTTTTCTTCGGTATCTATCCCGCTAGAAAAGCCGCGCTCTTAGATCCCATTGACGCTTTGCGTTATGAATAAGCGCCCGCCATCTTTTCTGTTAATTCCGAATAGTACTTCTTTGGTATTTTCGCCTCTGTTTTCTAGTTCAATCATCCTATGTATGCTATACTGAACATATATTTACTAATTTATACTCTGCGAAGCTCTTATTGTGGCACACAATACGAGCTTCTTTTTTCAACATTTTTTTAATGATTCTACACATTTCAGCAGGAGAAATAGGTATGCCCGCTTCTTTTATGTCCTTACCGCTGCCCATAGCGGAAAGCCTCCTCGATCAATTTCCTTGTCCGGTCTCAAAAATAGACCGTAATTATTACATACTATACCGCAACGCCGCGGCTGTCCGCAGCAACGGTCCAACACCGCCGGAAGCGTACGCCCGGCGCTGCTACGAATGGATCGGACGTCCCGAACCGTGTCCGCAGTGCGCCGTTGCGCAGGCATTTGCCAGCGGACGCGTGGAAAAGCAAGAAAAGCTGAACTTTACAGAAGACCAGCGTTTAGTCCGGCTGGAGCAAACAGCCATTCCCGTCTTTGCCGGCAACGGTGAAATTGCCTATGTGCTTGAGGTAGATCTAGATACTACCGCTACTTTGACCTTGCAGCAAGATAACGAAACGACCTTTACACAAACCATTTTCGCTTTTGCAGAACTCATTGAAAAACGTGATGCCTATACAGGACGTCATTCCGCCAATACCTGCGCCATCGCCCTTAAGTTGGGACAACAGTTAGGCTTATCTTCCTCTCAGTTGGATGATCTTTCTACGGCCGCTCTTTTGCACGACATCGGGAAAATCGGCATCCCGGAGTCTGTTCTCTTAAAGCCAGGCCGTCTTACCGAAACAGAACGCTTGCAAATTCAGGAACACCCGCGCATCGGCTACGATGTGCTGTGCAAAGTGAACCGTTTTGCACACCTTGCCGACTATGTTCTCTACCATCACGAGTGGATGAACGGCAACGGCTATCCTACCAAACGCAGCGGTGACGAAATTCCTTTTCTAGCGCGCATTCTTAGTGTAGCCGATGTTTTTGAAGCGCTCACCGCACACCGAGTCTACCGTACAGCCCTGTCAACGGAACAGGCTCTTTCCATTATCCAACAGGGACGCGACAGCCAATTTGATGGACAAATAGTTGACTGCCTGCTCTCGTTACCCGATATTCATTAAATTGGCTTTACGCCTGGAGGTGTTCAACTATGTCAGCTTTTCACGATTGGAACATACGTTTAAAAGTGCTTAGCGTCGCTGGACTGTTGGGACTATTTCTGGTTTTAAGCAGCGCGGTAGGACTCTATGTAACGAATCAGTTGACGGAGGAATTGAATTCACTGCACGCCAAGGAAATGCAGCAAGCGTCCTTGGTCAACGCCATTCGCACCTATACCCGCGGCATTGAAGTATCGATTACCACCTATTTGTTAGCGCCCTTAAACCAAGAACAGCAGACGGACTTACTAAAAAAATCGGAGAAATATTCGCAAACCCGTACAGAGCTTATCGCTCGTTTGGAAAAAGTCGACTTAAGTCCGGAAGACCGAAATTTGCTGACACAAGCAAAAGAGGCCAATCAAAAAGCGCTTACCGCCCGCCAGAACGCTTTTGAGCTGCGAAACTCAGGACAACACGCAGCCGCTTGGTCTACTTACTTTTCTCAAGCGCAGCCTAATCTAGATAAAGCTAATGAACTGCTGCTCACTTTAAATGATCACGCCGAACAAAGCGCTCTTATCGCCAAAGAACGCGCCGAAGCCATGACTTCGCGCAGCCGTTGGCTGCTGTTGGGCTTTTCCCTGGCCGCTCTTTTCTGCGGCGCTTGTTTTTCCTTCTGGTTAGCAGGACATATTTCTTCTTCCCTGCAAGCGGTTACTCGCCGCGCCGGCGATGTAGCTGCAGGCGATTTATCCGGTAAAGACCTCGCTATTGAAGGGCAAGACGAAATCGGCCAGCTAACCCATTCTTTTAACGGTATGCAAGGAAAACTGCGTCATTTAGTGAGCACTTCCATCACTTCCGCGGATCAAGTTGCCGCTGCGGCGGAAGAATTAACCGCTAACGAAGCGCAATGCGCTGAAGCAGCGCAGCAAATTACAGCCTCTCTGTCCATTGTCGCCGAAGCGGCCCAATGCCAGCAGCGGCACGTAGAAAAAACCTCGGCAGCCATTCAAGAAATTTCCGCCAGCACCCAGGAAGTTTCGGCTACCGTAGAAAATCTAGCTCAAGAAGCGGCCGCAGCCGCCAAAACGGCCGAAGACGGCGGCGCCGCCGTTCGGGAAGCCGTACATAAAATCCAAGACGCCGCTCAAAATTCCGCAGCCGTCAAAGAAACAATGACCCAGCTAGAAGCAGGCTCTAAAAAGATCGCGGAAATTGTCGGCGTCATTACCGCCATTGCCGACCAGACTAATCTCTTGGCGCTAAACGCAGCAATTGAAGCGGCCCGGGCCGGCGAAGCCGGACGCGGCTTTGCCGTCGTTGCCGAAGAAGTACGCAAATTAGCCGAAGACAGCGCCAAAGCAGCCGGTAATATCGGTGAATTGATTGCCGAAAACGAACGCAGCATGACCCAAGCGCTTGCTACTACGAATAATGCAAGTTCCGTTCTGTTGGATGGCGCCACTAGCGTTGACGCCGCAGGCAGACAATTCTCCGAAATTGTCGCCTCCATTGAAAACCTAGCTGCAGAAATGCAGGAAATCAGCCGCGCCGTCGATGAAACCGCTAAGGGATCCCAAAGCATCGTCGATTCGGCAGCGCAAATTGACGAAGCGACTCACCATATTAACAGCGAAATCCAGCAGGTATCCTCCGCCATGGAAGAGCAAGCTTCTTCGATGGATGAAGTGGCCTCGGCCGGACGTGAATTAGCCCAACTGGCGGAGCAGCTTTCCGCCAGAGTACACGAGTTTAAAGTCTAACTTCTCGCTTGCTTTAAAGAATGAAACCGATCTTATTGCCGCTTGCCGGTAATAAGATCGGTTTTTCGTTTTTCTGTCTACGCATTGTCACAAAACCGTCACGTTTTTGTGGTAAGATAAGCGTAAAATCAATAATTTACCATTAATCTCCAGTTCTATGTTAGTTTTTGATTTTAGTTGCTTAAGCAACTTATTGTTTGCGTCTCTATTCAATGCTATGATAAAAATGAAAATCACCGGAGAGGAGCAATGATCCCATGAACGTAGCAAAACTAAAAACCATCTTACATACAAATAAACAGGCCCAAAAAGGCCTTGGCTTTTTTCTGCTGTTACTGGTATTGGCCGGAGGAATTTACCTACTTACCGCCAAAGACGCGCCGCGCGACACCAGCGGCAAACAGCAGACCACCGTTGACATGCTCACCATCAGCCGCGCTGATCTTTACAAGCGCATTTCCTTAACCGGACAAACGGTTCCTCTCTCCCAAGTCGATTTAGCCGCAAAATACCAAGGACGGATTCTAGCGGTTAATGTGGAGCTAGGGCAGCAAGTCGCGGAAGGAGATATTTTACTGGTTCAAGATACGCAAGATGCGGATATTTCGATTGCCCAGAACCAAGCGGCTTACAGCCAAGCCTCTGCAGACGCCATTACAACCCAAGCCTCTTTCTATGCCAACTACGAAAAGGCCCAGGCGGATTACCGCAAAGCGGCAGCAACAGAACAACGTTCCCAACGCCTCTACAATGTAGGCGGCATTTCTCTGGAACAGTTGGAATCTATCCAGCAGCAAACCGCCGACGCCAAAGGCGCCTTAGACGCCCTTGCTAACCAAATGCAAAACGGCCAGGCCGCCTCTATTCAGTCCTCCCAGGCGGCAGCTCAAAAAGCGCAACATACCGTACAAGCCATGGAAAAACAGCGTTCTGATCTGCTGCTGCGCGCGCCTCGCTCCGGCACCATCGGCTATCGTCAGGCGGAAGTGGGCAATCTGGCAGCTGCAGGCCAAAAACTGCTGAGCATTGTTGACAACAGCCAAATGTATGTCGACTGCCAAGTAGCTGAAAGCGATTTAGCCGCCCTTTCCCTGGGCATGCCGGTACAAGTGCAGCTAGAAGCGCTGGGCCAATCTCTGCCGGGGACCATTACCTACATCAGCCCGTCTATTGATACCCAGACACTGGCGTTTTCTTTGCGCATTTCCCTTTTGCCCCCCTTGCCGGCCACTCTGCGCGGCGGTCTCTTTTCCCGCGTAGTTTTACAATTACCCCTTCGCCAACAGGCTTTGGTCATTCCCAAGGAAGCTCTATTAGAAAAGAACGGCCAAACCTATGTGTTTGTCATCAACGGCAATAACAAAATCGAACAGCGCACGGTGCAGGTAGGCGCCCGCGGCGACCGGCAGCTAGAAATCCTTCAGGGCTTACAAGAAGGAGACAATATTGCCGTTTCCAACCTTTCCCGTCTGCGCCCGGATATGGTAATCTCGCCGCATCCGGTAACTCTAAACGCGGCAGGTGACGCGTCATGAACCTGACCCGCTTTTCTATTCAAAAGCCGATCGGCATTTCCATGATCGTCATGCTCTTAGTCGTACTGGGCCTGTTCAGCTTTTGGCGCATCGGCGTGGAGTTACTGCCGGCCCTCAATATTCCTTATGTCACCGTAACGGTAAACTATCCCGGCGCCGGCACGGAGGAAATTGAGCAGACTGTCATTAAGCCTCTGGAAAACTCTCTTTCCGGTTTGTCCAATCTCAAGCACATGACCTCGGTGTCCCGTCCGGAAAAAGCCCAGATCATCTTAGAATTTGAGTTTTGGACCAATACGGATACCGCCGCCATTAACGCTTCAGAATATGTCAATTCCGCATTAAACCGCCTGCCAACAGGCATTAACCAGCCAGTGGTCATGAAGCGCGACGTCAACGCGGCGCCAATCATGGAAATCTCCGTCATCGCCGATAAGCCCTTGGCCGATATCTACAGCCTGGCCAACGATGTCTTTCTGGAACGTATGCAGCGCGCCGGCGGCGTTTCCGACGTACAACTTTTTGGCGGCCGCGATAAGGAAGTTGCCGTAGAAATCCAGAAGGACAAGCTCAATTTTTTCAACATTTCTCTATCGCAGATCGCCAAACGCATCGAACAGGAAAATCTTCTCACTCCTGCAGGCTCCGTATTTAATGATCGCCAGGAAACCAGCGTTCGTTTGATGGCGCAATACGCAACGCCCGAAGAACTCTCCCGCATTCATGTTAGCAATAACGCCGGCGTCAGTATTCCTCTAAGCAGCCTGGCTACTGTTAGAGAGCAAGACGCTCGCGTTACGCGCTACGCCCGCACGGATGGCCAAGATGTCATTTCCATGGCCGTTTATAAGAACAGTGACGCCAATTTAGTCGACACCGCCAAAGCCGCTAAGGAGCAGCTAAAGTCGCTAGAAAAGGAATACCCTGACTACCGATTCGTCATGGTTACCGACTCATCGCGCTTTGTGGAAAACTCATTAACCAATACCTTGGAGGCTTTGATCGAAGGCCTGATCACCACCAGTCTTGTGCTGTACTTCTTTTTGCGAGGCTGGCGCTCTACCGTCGCCGTACTGGTGGCCATTCCTACTTCGCTCATTTCCACGTTCTTCGTCATGTACATCGCCGGCTTTACCTTCAATATGATGTCCCTCATGGGCATGGCGCTTTGCATCGGCATCCTTGTGGATGATTCCATCGTGGTCCTTGAAAATATACATAGGCATTTAGCTATGAAAAAAGACTCGTTTCAAGCCGCTGAGGACGGTCGTACGGAAATCGGCATGGCCGCGATCGCCATTACCTTGTGCGACGTCGTTGTCTTTATGCCTATTGCTTTTATGAACGGCATGACTGGACAATATTTCCGCCAGTTTGGCTTGACCATCGTCTTCGCCACCCTTTGCTCGCTGTTCATCTCCTTCACATTAACACCCATGATGGCCTCTCGCCTCTTCCGCCACGGCCTGCAAGAGCCTACCGGGCGCATTTGGGAACGGCTGGACCGCTGGGAGGCCAAAGTCATCAACTTCTACGAAAAAGCGCTGCGTCGCAGCCTGGAACGCCCTAAAACCCTATTGACCGCCATCCTAGTTTTATTTATCTTTACCGTCTCCCTTATCCCCTTAGGAGTCATCGGCGCGGAATACATGCCTAAAACCGATGAAGGCAGCTTTCGCGTCAACATGCAGTTTCCCACTGGTCAGAACATCGATCAGACCAACCAACGCCTGGCTGTGGTCGAAGCCTACCTAAATACCATCCCTGAAATCACTCATTACCTTTCCAATGTCGGCTCTCCCGCCGGCAATTACGGCAGTGTCAGCGTACAACTTTCCGATCGCCAGAATCGCAGCCGTACCGTCTGGCAAATCACGGACCAGGTACGCAAAGAGCTGCGCAGCAAATACCCGGAAGCCATCGTTCAAGTCAGTGAGACTCAATCATCCATCGCTGGCGTTTCCGGCGGCACAGGCACCGGCGGCGGGGGCGGCAATAGCTCTCCGGTCCAAATCGAATTGCGCGGCAGCAACCTGGATAACCTAGTCAAAGCCTCTTACCGCGTCCAAGAATTGCTAGGCCAAGTTAACGGAATCAAGGATGTCCGCAGTTCCTACAGCGAAGGAGCGCCGGAACTGCGCATTCTTCCCGACCGAGAACGCTTGCGTTTCTATAATACGACGGTTAATGACGTCAACTCCGTCTTTAGCGGGGCCATTTCCGGCATTCAAGCCGGGTATTTTGTCAATGATCCCAACAACAACGGCCAAGACACTAAAATCTACGTCCGTTTGGCTGGCAGCGACGGCTTCCGAGCCTCTGACATCCGTTCTATCCCCGTCCAAGGAGGCAAAGGGCTTATCCGCCTCAGTGACGTAGCCCGTATCGAAGACGGCGTTGGCCCGGTTATGTTGCGCCGCGTTGATAAGCAAGAATCTATCAACATCGCCGCCAACATCACTGATCGGGCCCTTCAAGAAGTGCTCAACGACATCAGTCGTCAACTGACGCCTAATGAACTGGGCAACGGCGTCACCTACCGTTTTACCGGCCAGGCTGATAATATGAAAACTACTTTTGGCGAAATGGCGCAAGCCCTCTTCCTCTCGCTACTGCTGGTCTACATGCTATTAGCGGTTCTCTACGAATCGCTTTCTACGCCTTTTATCCGCATGTTTTCTCTGCCCTTAGGCATGATCGGCTCCCTGCTGTTCTTGGCCTTTACCCGCAATACCATTAACCTGTATTCGCTGATTGGTATTTTGGTTATGGACGGCCTTGTCGCTAAAAACGGCACGTTACTCTTAGACTATACTTTAACCTTGATGGAACGAGGCTTCACCGCCAAGGACGCCATCATTGAAGCCGGCAAAACCAGACTCAAGCCCATATTTATGACCACCTTGACTATGGTAGTCGGCATGCTGCCCACGGCGCTAGCCATGACCGCCGGTTCGGAAACCCGCGTCAGCATGGCCTGGGTACTTATCGGCGGCCTGCTATCCTCAACCGTCTTTACGCTGATCATTATTCCCATCATCTTCTTGCATCTGGAAACCCATCACCCATTCGCCAGATTCAAGCAATTTGTGTTATCGCTGCTGAAGGGAAGACGAGGAACAGAAATTAAACAAGAGTACGACGGCGCCGGACGCAGCTAGGGTCGGTTGCGCCATGGATGGCATGGCAACCGACGTCTTTGGTATTTAAAGAGAGGGTACGCATGAGGGTTATGAGATAAAATTTTCAAATACTGTCTTTATAAAAAAGCAGGCTGTAACCGTTCACATAAAGAACGATCGCAGCCTGCTTTTGCATATTAACTTATCATTTTCCAAAATACTAAGCCCCATTTCTAGGAAGCCGCTAATTGAATGAGCGCTCCGGCATCGGGGGAGATTTTTTCGCCAGACGAGGAAGAAAACGCAGGCATAGCGGCGCTCTGCCGAGGCTTTCTGACGACGTATAGCGGAAAAAGCACCCCGCTGCCGCGAGATGCTCATAAATTATCGGCTCCTGCCTAGTGGCTCCCGATGCAAATACAATTTCGCCCCTGCCGCTTAGCCTGGTACAGGGCCTGGTCCGCCACAGCAACAAGCTCTTGATGCGTTGTATCTCCTTGCGGCGTAAACGTGGCGATGCCCATACTAACGGTAATGAAATCGCCGCTATGGGAACGTTCGTGGCGAATGCAGGCAGCGGCCACAGCCTGTTGAATCTGCACCGCCACCTCCAAGGCCCCCTCTTCTGTCGTTTCTGGTAAAACCACGGCAAACTCCTCGCCGCCATAACGCGCTACCAAGTCACTGCTGCGTTTGACGGTTTGCACCAACGCCGCCCCGATGCAACGCAAGCAGTCATCACCGCGCAAATGTCCATAATAATCATTATAGCTTTTGAACTCATCCACATCGATCATGATTAACGCCATGCATTCTTGGCTTCGTCTGGCCCGCAGCCATTCACGCTGTAGAAACTCATCAAAATAGCGTCGATTAGCCAAGCCCGTCAAGCCGTCAGCCCGGGAAATGCGCCGTAACTCTTCATTTAACGCTTGCAATTCTCGTGTACGCAGCGCTACCTTCCGCTCCAATTCTCCTTGAATATGACTTAAAGCCTCGTCACGATGCAATAGCTGCTCGGTCATGTCGTTAAAATTAGCCGCCAATTGCCCGATTTCATCCTTGCTTGTTACCGGCAAGCGAAAGCTCAAATCGCCAGCTGCCAAACGGCGCGTAGCCTCGGAAATACGCACCAGCGGCTTAGCCATGGTGCGCGCCAACTCAAGCGCTCCTGCCGCTGCCAATGCGGATGAAAGCAAGGCAATGACCAAGACTACCCATTTCAAGACGGCAACCGGCTCCATCGCCTCCTGCAACGGTTGCTGCACCACAACTCCCATGCGGGTCGTCGGTGCAAATCGATAGCTGGCCAACAACACAGTGCCTTTTGCATCCTCATATTCAAGGGAACCATTATGCTCCGCCAACACTTCTTGCACGGGCCGCAAAGCCGATGCGTCCACCCCTTCGGCTATCAGGCCCAAATCGGGATGCATGATCATACGCCCGTGGCGGTTTACCACATAGGCGTAGCCTGAATCTCCTACCGTTGTCGCTCCAATACGGTTCAGCAGCGAGCGAAGCTCGATATTAACGATCAATACTCCCTCAATACGACCATTTACCATGATAGGCTCTGCTACAACAATTCCCATTTTCTGCGTACTTTTCGCCAGCAGCACATCGGAAATGGCTGTATTTCCCGTATTCAAAACTTCTGTGTAATAAGGCCGATCCCAATAGGAAATGGTCTGCGCTTCTTCCATCCGTCCATCCCAACGTGCGATCTGATGGCCCTGGGCATCCGCCACCACAGCCAGCTGTATATCCGGATACTGCAGCACCATTTGACGCAGCGCTTCATTTTGCCGCTCCGCATCCATGGAGCGAACCGCAGCGGTTTTTGCCATCATCCGCAGTAAGCGCATTTTTTCCGCAAAAACCCACTCCAGATCAGAACCTATCTGCTCCGCTAACTGGCGATTCCGTTCCACTACCGTTTCCTGCATAGCTTTCCCATACGATTGCCATGTCAAAAAAGTGGTCAACAGCAAGGGCGCTACCGTCAAAACAGCAAAGACCAAGCCTAATTTTTTCCGCATACTCAGACCCTGCCAAACCCGGCTTGGCAGGCGCCGCCACTTTTTGCTCACACAAGTATCCTCCTGGCTGGCAAAAGCTATTTTCAGGCAAAGTGTATATCTATATACTAATTCGCTTTATTTTTACAAATCCTTTCTTTCAAGGGATTTATTCTGATTTTTCAAGCACATTTTTGCAAAACAAAAACCAAAAAACCACTAAGAATACGCTCAATTTTAGCGCAGCTTTCGTCTCAACTCCGGCAGCGCGTATCGCACCGCCACTGCCGTCAATATAATGCCGCCGCCTCCTAATGACCACATGCCAGGCTGCTCTCCTAAGAGTAAAAATACCCAGATGGGATTGAGCAAAGGTTCTATCATGGTAACAATGGACGCCTCTAAGGCGGTTACCTGCTTAATCGCGATAGAATACAACACATGGGACAAGCCAAGCTGTACCACGCCTAAGGCGATTAGCACCAGCCAGCCTTCCTTCCCAGGCCCGCCGTCAAAGAAAAAAGGCAAGCCGCATAACGCAGCCAGCACGTTCCCCAACACCACCGACCCCCAGGGAGATCCTTCCTTCTGCCTGCGCAGCGCTACCACCATTACGGCCATAGTCACGCCGCTGCCAATAGCCAGTACATTTCCCTCTAAGCGTCCCGGGGACATTTGCTCCTGAAAAAACAGCACCATACCGGCGCAGATAGTTCCCATAGTCAGCCAATCCGCCCGGCGCGGCTTCTCCTGCAAAAACATCATTCCCAGCACGGCGACAAATACGGGATAGGTATACTGCAACAAAATAGCGTTAGCTGCCGTTGTCATCTTGGTAGCGGACACAAAAAGAAGAACCGTAAGCGCATTGGCAATACCGCCGATAACTAACGACCGGTTCCAATATAGCTCCGTTTTGCGAAACGCCGCCCAAACTACGATAGCCGCAATACCGCTACGCGCTCCGGCAATCGCCAAGGGATGCCAATCCACCCATTTTATTCCTATACCGCTGGTGCTCCACAACACCGCTGTCGCAAATAACAAAGCCAACCCCTGCAAGCGCGTTACACTACTCACTGTCTTTTCCTCCGCCTTTATACACTGTTTTTTTATTGTAGCATAGAAGCAAAGAAAAAAGCGTTATTCCTTGATAGGAATAACGCTTCCAATAACTATATCTGGCGTTAGCGCAATTGCCTTCCCAACGCCTCACATTGTGCTAAAGAAGTTGCATCCGGGGCGCCATTAACAATCAATCCTTCCGCTACGATTTGCGCACCTGCTTTTTGCATACGGCTTTCCCATTCTTGCATCCATTCTCCATTTCCCCAACCATAAGAGCCAAACAATGCCAATGATTTGCCGGAAAGCGCCGATTCACATTCGGCTACCAAGGGCTCCATTATCGTTTCTTCTAATTCTTCCGCCCCCATAGACGGGCACCCGAACGCCACCGCATCGGCAGTAGCAACGTCGGCCGCAGATGCGGCCGACGCTTCTAAAAGAACTACGTCCGCTCCGTCGTGCTTGGCCCCATCTGCTACAGCCTGCGCCATCGCTTGCGTATTCCCGGTACCGCTCCAATAAATTACTGCAATTTTTTTCATATGTTTTACTCCTCTGCAAATAAAATAAACTCCGTATCATGCACTCATGAAACGAAGTTCAAAGACTTTCTCTAGCAGTTCTCATCATTATCTTTTTCCGGCTTATGCAAAATCCGGCTCCTCCCAGGTTCGAATCAAAGCGCCGCCAAGCCAAATCAATTGATGATCTACTTCATCTAACATTTTTTCGCATTCCCTGGATACGGTCTGCTCTGCATGCAACACAATGCGGCGATAGCCTTGGGCCACGCAGGCCAGCAAGCGCTGCCGAAATTCCTCCACATGCTCAGGCTTCACTAAGCCGTGAATCTGAACCACCGCTTCACGCCAATCCGTATGAATCCATAAGGACATGTCAAAGCCTCCTTCGTAATTTAATTCGCCTCTTGCAGCTTTAGCAATTCATCGTGCATAGAAGCCGCCTCCATCGCTCCCCAAGAGCGTTTTGTAAAGAAAGAAGGGATTCCTTGTGTTTTAGCTGCATCTTTAACAATTTTCACGATATTATGATTCACATAATCAGTAAACACCAAAACACAGGAAATTTGTTTGGGAATGTTTAAGCGGTTTCTTTTCATAGGTTTGCGCCCATCGATATGAACTAGCTTAGTGACTCCCAAAGAATAAAGATTTTTTTCAATTACCCCTAAATAATCGCCTCCAACCACCATTACCGACATCTTGTTTCCTCCTTCTACTCGTTTTTCTTGTTCGAAGTACTGCATAGTTTATAATTTAATTTCATATTTGAGATTGATTATCATTGTCGTTGTTTTTATATTACTTCATCCTTTTGATCGAGTCAACCTCGAAAATAAAAAAAAGACTTCCTATTGCGCCCAAAACATGGTTTTATATATATAGCATCGGCAGATACTGCTTTCTGTATGTTACCTATACAAAAAAATCGCGTTCAAACGACTTCCAAAAAGGATGATTGCACTTCATGACACAAGAAAAAAGTACCAGCAACCGACTTCTTAAGGGTACTTTGATCCTTACTGCAGCAGGTATGGTTGTTAAGGTCATCGGTTCTCTCAACTGGATTATTCTTTCTCGGGTCCTCGGCGGCGAAGGAATCGGCCTCTATCAAATGGCTTTTCCCCTTTACCTGCTGGCCCTGAGCCTTTCCACGGCAGGCATCCCTGTTGCCATTTCCATCCTCACCGCCGAAAAAATCGCTAAAAATGACGTTCTGGGACGACGGCAGCTTTTCCGAGCTTCTTTTTGTTTTCTCACCGCCACTGGTCTTATTTTGAGTTTGGCGATGTACTGGGGGGCCGCCTGGCTCATTGACGCCGGCTTTATCCGCGACGGACGCGCTTATTATTCTCTACTAGCCTTATCCCCAGCCGTCTTTCTGGTCACTCTCATTGCCGGCTTGCGCGGCTATCTGCAAGGCTGGCAACACATGACGCCTACTGCGGTTTCGCAAATCGTCGAGCAGCTTTTCCGAGTTTTAGCCATGCTTTTTTTTGCCAGCCTGCTGTTGCCCCAAGGCCTTGCCTTTGCCGCTGGCGGGGCCAGCTTGGGCGCTGCCGCCGGCGCCGCTGCCGGGTTGGCGGTATTGCTCTACTATTACGCCCGCTTACGCCGCCAAGAAAAAACCATCTCGACAGCTATTTCGTCTACAACAACACCCGCTGAATCCCTGGGGCGATTGTTTAAACGTCTTTTCAAATTAGCTTTGCCAGTATCCTTAGCCAGCTTAATGTTGCCTGTCGTTGCCAACTTGGATTTGCTCATCGTACCGGTTCGTCTGGAAGCGGCCGGTTACAGCATCACTCAAGCTACCGAACTGTTTGGCTATCTTACGGGCATGGGCGTCCCTTTGGTAAATCTAGCTACCATGATGACCGCCGCTCTGGCTACTAGTATTGTACCTTCCGTCTCTGCCGTCGCTGCCTTGGGGCAACGGCAGGAAGTGCAGAACCGCATTACCACGGCCATACGCATGACCAATCTCGTTATATTCCCCGCCTCCGGCGCTCTGTACGTTTTAGCAGTACCGGTAGCCACGGTTGTCTATGGCGCGCCACAAGCCGGAGACGTCATTCAAGTGCTGGCCTTTGGCGTTTACCTTTTGGGCGTACACCAGGTCACTACCGGCGTCCTGCAGGGACTGGGCCGCCCGACACTGCCTGTTATCAACATGGGCCTAGCCGCCGTAGTAAAGGTCGTCCTTAACTATGTGCTCACTGCCATACCTTCGCTGGGCATCTGCGGCGCCGCCTGGGCTACGAATGCAGATTTCGGCGTTGCCGCCCTGCTCAACTACTATTGGATTTCCCGTCACACCGGGTTTCGCACGGATTGGGCGGAATTGGGAAAAACCATACTAGCTACGCTGCTTATGTCTGCTGCAATCTATGAAGTTCTCGTCTTTTTACTGTCCTATAATATCCCCCTTGCTTGGCTTCTGCTCCCCTTGATTCTCCTAGCGACAGTCTTATATGCCGTTATTCTGCTGGCCTGCGGCGGCCTTACTTTGGCCGACGCCGAGCAGGTTCCCTTTCTGGGGCGTCGCCTGGCAACCATCTTGCTGCGCATGGGAGTGAAGTAACGAAAAATCGCACAGGAGTCACAGAGGGTTCGACTGAGGGTTGCGGAGTACGGAAATTTTAACAGGAGTAAAGTGAGTAGAGTGAGGATTTGTGAGTATACACTATTAAACCATTTCGCGTATTTCGTGTATTTCGCGGTTCGTTTATAAATCCTGGTATAGCAAAAAAGCATAATAAAAAGCCGCCAGAAGGCGGCTTTTTATTATGCCTACTTTGTTTCGTATTCCTCTTGCGTACCCTCCGGTCACTCTGGTTCTCTTGTTCGTTCTGCGTTCCCCGAAAGGCTATACGCTCTGCGCAGCAGTAGTACTATCCGTGCTAGCTACGCTGTAGCTTTGATTGGTGTCATAGGCGCTGGCCGCCACTTGCATCGGCGGCGGAGGCGGCGGAGGCATAAAAGCCGCTTGGCTCTCGGCTTCAATCTCTTTAAGAAGGTCCGCCAATTCACTCAAATCATCATCCGTGACGGTGCCGTCTTCCACTTTTTGCAAAAACGAAGCCAAGCTGAACGTGTTACTGCTCGTACTGCTGGTCGAATCGGTCGATGTCGTTGAGTCAGAAGAAGACGTCGTCGAATCAGTTGACGATGCCGTTGTACCAGATACCGCTGCTGTAGAATCACTTTCTTCGTTTGACTCGCTCAAACTTGCCAGAAGGTTTTGTAGTGCTTCCAATTCATCACTATTATCACGTTGCGGCGGTGGCGGCGGCTGTACAGCTACCGCACTGGCGTCGCCGGATGCATTTAGCGCGCTCTGCAGCGCAGTCAAGTCATCCTCCGTCACAGTTCCCGATTTAACCTTATCCAGAAAAGAGGACAAAATTGAATCCAGATCAGAAGAACTTCCTGTGCTAGAAGCCGATGTCACCGCCGACACAGTAGCTGAAGAACTGCTATCGCTGCTGGTTCCAGTTGTGTCTGAACTGGTGGTGTTCGCTACCGGCACTAACCCTTGACTCATGAGTCCGCTGAAGAATGCCGCAGCCGTCTCACTGTCCTGACCTTCATACCGAGATTTTGTTTCTGTAGTGGTAGTTGCGGTTTGCGTAGCGGTCTCTTGATCGGCAGTAGCGCTATTCTGCAACCGTTGCAGATATTGCCACCAATTGCTTGTTACTGAAGAAACATTCATGGTTTCGCCTCCTTATGCGTCAATATAGAAATCCTTATTGACTATTATCGGCGATGTACCTTTATTTCTTCTTTGAAAACAACTTCCATGGCAATATTTTACATTAAAAATTTTAAAGCTTCTTCGGCATCTACAGGGCGGCTGAAAATATACCCTTGCAAACAGTCGCAGCCGCGCCGCTTTAATACCTCTTTCTGCACCTCGGTTTCCACGCCCTCCGCCACTAAAACCATGCCTAACGTATGGCCTAAAGAGATAATGGAAGCAATCATTTCTTCCTGGGTTCCTTCCATTTCTTCGACATTAATAAACGATTTATCCATCTTTAGAATGTTGATCGGCAGATGTTTCAGATAGGTCAAGGAAGAGTAACCTGTACCAAAATCGTCCAAGGCTAACAGCAATCCCATTTTCCGCAATTCCCACAGCTTGCCGATACTTTCTTCCATAGATTCAATCATAATCCCCTCGGTTACTTCTAAAACGATTTGCTCCATAGCAACCTCTTCACGCGCCAAGGCCTCCTGTACTTGTTCGACAAAATCCGCAGCCAGCAATTGCTTTGGCGATATATTGACCGCAACATGAACCGCCCCAAAGCCTCTCGCCTCCAAACGTTTCGCAAAACGAGCCGCTTCTCCCAATACCCATGCGCCTATCGGCAAAATCAAACCGCATTCTTCAGCAATAGGTATAAATTTAGCTGGTGAAACAAATCCATGCTCTTCACTTCGCCAACGCAGCAGCGCTTCAAAACCGCTCACACGGCCTGAAACCAAATCAAGCTGCGGCTGGTACTGCAAAAACAGCTCTTTGTTTTCCAGAGCCCGTCGCAAGCTGTTGGTCAGGGCCATCCGCTCATACGCCTCATCCGACAGGGCGGTTTCGTAAAAGCGCCAGCAGTTTCTTCCAGCCCGTTTAGCGGCGTACATGGCGCTGTCCGACCGTTTAAGAAGTTCTTCCGCGGTTTCTCCGTCTTCCGGATATAAAACAACACCCAAACTAGCCGACAAATGCACCTTTCTTCCCGCCACTGCATACTCACAACCTAATTCACGAATAACCTGCTCCGCTACAGAGCCAGCTTCGCTTCGTCCCAAGCCAGGAACCAAAGCGATAAACTCATCCCCGCCCAATCGCGAAACAAAAGCTTCCTTGCCCAAAACCCGACACAGAATGTTCCCGGCAGTAATAATTACATGATCCCCGCTGGAATGTCCAAAATTATCATTAATTGCTTTTAGATCATCCATGTCAATAAAGAAAAGCGCTCCTTTCTTTCCTTCATTGTTAAGGATAAGCTCCTCTCTCAATTTTTCCTGCAGCCCGGCCCGATTCGGCAAGCCTGTAAGCGAATCATGAAAAGCCATATGCCGAATGACTTCCTGCGCTTGCACCCGTTCCAACAGCACCGAGGCCAAGTCGGCAAATTGCCGAAGCGTTTCCACATCTTCCTCTTGAATATGGTGCACTTCATCTTCCCAACTGGCGGCAAATACGCCGCAGACGCCAGAACCGTTTTTTAGGGGCAGCATGATAATATTCGTCATATTGGACAAATACATATCGCTGATGCGCTTTGGGTACACCCGGTAATCCTCTACATATAAAAGCTCCCCGCTCGCATAGACCTGTCCTTGCATGCCAATTCCCATGGGAAAGGCTTTTTGAATTCGCTGAGCATGCAGGCCTTTGGCATGATGCAGCACAAATTCCTGCGCATTGGCGTCATAAAGGCCGATATAACCGCTTGGCGCTTCAACCAATTCTAAGGCATTGCGCAAAATGATCTCCAAACACTGACTGCTTTCGCTGACAGGACGCGTCACTAAATCCATCGCCGCCAAATATTGCCGTTCTCGCAATTGCAGTCGTTCGCTGGTCTGACGCCGCATTTCCACTTCCTCTTCCAAGCGGCTATTAGCATCTTCCTGCGCCTCATTCATGGCCGTCAATTCTTCATTGGAAGCCATGAGGTCCTGCGTCTTTTCCGCAACCTTCTGCTCTAAACGATTGCGCGCCTCTGCTAGGTCTTGATTTTTTAGCTCTAATTCCCGCATCATCTGCCGCAGCATATCCACCATATAACGAAAAGCTGCAGCTAAACGCCCCACTTCATCTTCCGAATCCAGTCGCAGCAAAGGCGTCTCCAAATCTCCTTCGCCAATACGCCGAGCCTGTTGGTCCAACTGCCGCAACGGCTGCGTCAAGCGCCCAGCTGCCAGCCACAAAATAAGAGCCACAACGCCCAATAGCAACGTCGTAATGCCCAATAAAAATTGCAGCATCTGCCGTAGCGGCGCCAGCAGCTCCGCTTCTTCAATAGTAGTCGCCACCGACCAGCCGGCAAAGGGTACAGCCGCGTAAAAAGCGACCTTTTTCTGTCCTTCAAACTCATAACGATATACGCCGGAACCGCCGCTTAGCATCCGCCGTCCCAGCTCTTGAATCGTTTCATCAGGGAATTCGCTAATACGCTTAGCCATGATAAAATCACGGCGCGGATGATAAAGAAAGGTGCCGTCTTTCGCGACAATAATTCCATAGCCGGTTTCACCAACGCGCATGCTTTGCGCCATTTTTTCTACATAATCCAATGAGATTCCGGCTCCCACCAAGCCTTGGGGCTTGTCATTCTCATCCAAAATAGGCGCAACCGCAAAGATAGTTGGTTTCCCTGTCGTCCTTGAAAGCAGCGGCGGTGTTAACTGCGTCCCGCCGCCTGCCATAATGGACTGAAAATACTCTCGACTCCAAACATTGCCGACATAGATACGCCCTTCAGTCCCTTCTAAATACAAGGAGTGGTATATGCCTTCCCGATTCGCCGCGTAAATATCCAAAAACAAATCTGGGTAGTGGGCTTGTAAAAATTTCTTTCGATTCAAGTTCTGCGCATCAATTCGTGCAAAACTTTCATTAATTGCTTTCGCTGCAGGCGTCGCTGCAATGGTCTCCGGTTCCACGACCAACGTGCGACACCACAACTCAAGACCAGCGGCCGCTTTTTCCGCTGTCGCCAGCATACTTTGAGTCAGTTTTTCTTCCACCACTTTGTGATTGTACCAATAGGCGCCAGAGGCCAAGCCGACTAAACCCAGAAGCAGCACCGGCATGACCCATAGCAACAATTTATTACGATACGAAATTCGATTCCACATAACACCATCAACTCCCGCCGCAAAATGCTGGACCGTTGTGCTTGTTTCTCATCGATTTTCTCATACTATAATTTCTTCATACTATTCCAGTTATAACAAAAAAGCTCCTGCTTTATTTTTACAAATAAAGCAGGAGCTCAAAAAGAATATGGAATACTTACTCCGCAGCCGTAAGAGAAACAGGCACAATTTGAAAACGATCTACATCAACCAATCCTAGATCAGTTAACTTCCAACGGGGAATCACAGGCAGGCTCAAGAACGCGAGGGTCATAAAGGGATCATGCTCCTGCTTTACTCCTAGCGAACGAGCCGCCTCGTGCAGCGTCTCCAACTGCCGTTGTACTTCCTCTAACGGCTGCTCCGACAGCAAGCCCCCCAAGGGCAAAGCCAAAGAGGCCACTACCTCTCCGTCCGCTACAGCCGCTAAGCCGCCGCCCAAGCGCTGCACTTCCCGAGCTGCGACCAGCATATCCCTTTCGCTAACGCCCGTCACAATCAAGTTGTGCGAATCATGAGCCACCGTCGATGCCAGCGCCCCCTTGCGAAGCCCTAAACCGCGCAGAAAGCCCGAGCCAATACGACCACTGCCCTGATGCCGTTCCCATACAGAAAGCCTCACCACATCTTGCGCAGTATCGGCCGTAAAACAGCCCTCTTTTACCGGAAGAGCCACTTCACTGCCTCCGGTTACAATTTGCCCCGGCACTAAGTCAATGACCCGAGCTTTTTTCCCGTACGCTGGCACCTGCAAATTTGCCGACTCCAGCGACGCCAACCGCACTGTTTGCCGCACCGCCGCAGCCTCTGTCTGAACTGCGGTAAACAAAGGCTTTCCTTTTTCCGCCGCCATCCGCCCTTGTTTCCACACCTGCGCAGGCCGCCAGGAAACGAGATCTTCGAAAACCAGCAAATCCGCCTGGTACCCTGGAGCCACCGCCCCAAGGCGGGGCAGACGAAAATATTGCGCCACATTCCACGACGCCATTTGCAAAGCCCAGGCAGGTTTAATTCCCGCCTCCACCGCTAGGCGCACCAAATGATTGACATGACCCTGCTGGAGCAAATCCGCCGGATGCCGATCATCCGTAACAAAAAGACAGCGCGATAGCGTCTGCGCGTTCACTGCCGGCAATAAATCCAGTAAATTATGCGCTGCCGAGCCTTCACGCAACATTAAATGCAGCCCACGAGCCAAACGAGCTTTGCCTTCCTCCGCTGTAGCGCACTCATGATCCGAATGGATGCCTGCCGCCGCATAGGCATTGAGCGCCAAACCGCTTAAGCCGGGCGCATGTCCGTCCACGGGTCTGCCTTCGAAAAGCCGCAGTTTGCGCAGCATAGACTCTTCGCCTTGCACCACTGCCGGATAGTTCATCACTTCCCCCAGCCCCAGTACCCGCGGATGCTTGGCCAACGTGGCCAGGTCCTCCGCTTCCAGCCTCGCCCCCGCTGTCTCCAAGTGCGTCGCCGGCACGCAAGACGGTAGCATTACATAAACACTGCAAGGCAATCCCTCTGAAGCCGCCAGTAAGTATTCAATACCCGCCAAGCCGCTCACATTGGCGATTTCGTGAGGATCCGCAACAACTGCCGTCGTCCCTTGAGGCACTACCGCCCTGGCAAACTCGCCTGGTGTCACCATCGAGCTTTCCAAGTGCATATGCCCGTCAATAAAACCAGGGGTAACATACCTTCCAGCCAAGTCGATCTCCCGTTTGCCCTTATACTTTCCAACACCGGCAATATACGCACCGCAAAGAGCTACGTCGCCAGCTTCAAACTCACCGGTAAATACATTGAAAACTTGCGCACTCTTTAAAACGACATCCGCGTCTTCTCGTCCAGATGCCGCCGCCAGCAGCCGCTGCATATTTTTTTCGTCCATATACCCTCCTTATAAAAAAACCACCCGAGACCAAAAGCCCGCGGGTGGAAAACTCAACATTAAACCGGCAGAATCTGCGGCAGCAGACCTCGTTTCGCCAAAATGTACCATAACGGCTGATCCTTGGCAAAGACCGGTATGCGTTTAATCGTATAGGGAACATCCCCTTCTTGATAAAGCCCGTAATGCACGGAAAAGGCGCCGCAGTAACCAGCGCGTTTTACCGCATCCAAAATAGGCGACGTATAAAAGCCTCCAGGAAAGGCGATGAAACGCACGGGAGAGCCCAGCCAATTTTCAATATGGAATTTGGACTTTTCCACTTCCAAAATAGCTTCTTTTTCTGGAAGTTCATTGAGGAAACGATGACTTAAGGTATGCGAGCCAATACCCATACCATACTTTTTCATTTCCTGAATTTGCGGCCAAGTAACACGTTCCGTTTGCCCGACAAAATCGCTGATAATAAAGAAGGCAGCTGTCATACCCCTCTTTTGCAATTCTGGAAACGCATGCTCGTAATTATCTGCATAGCCGTCGTCAAAGGTAATCAGCACAGGATTATCCGGCAATTGATCTCGTTTGCCGGAAACCGCCTGATCAAATTGTTTTAAACTAATGGTGTTAAATCCCTGTTTTTGCAGAAAATCAAGATCTTCAACAAAGCGTTGCGTCTTCGCCGTAATCTTATCGTCCGAATCTCCAATCCGATGATACAAAAGCACCGGTATGGAGCCTGCGGCGGCAACAACAGGAACTCCTACCGCCATGGCGGCTAATGATACACCACACATCTGCAAAAAGCGGCGGCGTGAAAGCATGCGGGACACCTCTTTATTTTGAAATCATAGTTTCCTTTTATTTTACCACTGCTTCCCCTTGCGGCGCAATGGCTCTCTGCAAATGCAAAACGGAGCCTCATTTTCTCTGAGACTCCGTTCAGCCTTCGTCTGAGCGCTTTTTCAGCCGCGCCCCGTTCCTCAGCATTCTTTAACGCTGTGCTTAGGACCATGATGCCCGCGCAGCAGGTGTCCTAGCCCGGAAAGAACATACATGACCGGCGAAAGCAGGAAACTAACGAACAGATAGAGAACGTAAAGAGGGCTAATAATGGCGAAAAACAACGTTGCGAACACTCTCAACAGTAGTTTCATACCGAACACTCCTTCCTCTTGTTACCGCTCCTTATAGTGAAAGGCTTCACGTGAAGCGTTTCACTTTTCTTAGTTTTATTATAAGATTCATTCAACTAAAAATCAACTATTTCTATATGTTATTCTGTATACATGTTGTCTGTTTTTGTCGTATTTTGCAAGGAAGGTGTCTATGCGCATCTGGGAAATTGACGCTTGGCGCTCCACCGCGCTTTGCTTCATGATTTTCTTCCATATTTCAGTAGATCTGCGGGATCTTTTCTCATACCCTATTGATTATCATCAAGGCTTTTGGCGTTTTACAGGCGTTTTTGCCGCAGTAAGCTTTATTTTACTGGCAGGCGTTTCTTCCACTCTCAGCCGCTCGTCTCTGCGCCACGGTCTGCGCATTTTATTAGCCGCAGCCGCCGTATCCGCAGGCACTTGGTGGTGGGATCCAGACACCTATGTCCGCTTCGGCATTTTACACCTTTTAGGCGTCTCGATACTGACCACGCCCGGCCTGCGCCGGTTGCCGCTCGCTTACGCGGCAGCTCTTGCTGCGAGCGCTGCGGCATTGCCCTCCTTCTTACCTGCTTTCGCCTCCACGTCTTGGCTTTTGCCGTTCGGCATCACGCCGCCTGTATTCACAACTCTTGATTATTATCCGCTGTTTCCCTGGTATGGTTTGTTTGCGGCAGGCCACGTAGCCGGGCGGATAGTATATATCGAACGGCGTTCCTTGCTGCCGCAGCCGCCAGGCGCCTCTCGTTTTTTGTGGTTTGGACGGCATACGCTGGCAATTTATCTGCTCCATCAGCCGCTGCTGGTAGCTTTGCTCACGCTCTTGCATAAATAACGGGATTTTGAACAGGAGTAGAGGCAGTAAATGGAGGGTACGAAGAAGCTGACTTTAACAAGAGTCGCGGTGAGAATCGGAGGACAAGACTAAGGATTACAGCGGTAATGATTACATTTGAGACTTTCAAGGAGGTTGCCTCATGAATTTATTTGATGTTTTAGGACCCGTCATGATCGGGCCTTCCAGCTCTCATACAGCCGGAGCCGTACGCTTGGGCCGCCTGGCCCGCCTTGTATTGGGAGAGCAGGCCACTCATGCAGTGATCGGCTTGCATGGATCTTTTGCCCAGACCCATAAGGGGCATGGCACCGATGTAGCCCTTGTAGCCGGACTGTTAGACTGGCCTCCCGATGACGCCCGCATTCCCGATTCTTTTCGCTATGCCGGCGAAGCTGGCCTGGATTTTTCTTTTCAGCTCATTGATTTAGGCGAGCAGGCGCATCCAAATACGGCCCGCTTGGAATTAACCGGCCTTTCCGGCCAGCATTCTTGCGTTACCGGCTGTTCTATCGGCGGCGGCCGCGTGCAAATCACCGATATCGACGGTTTCGCTCTGGAAATGGGCGGCGAATTGCCGACTTTGCTTGTCATACATCCGGATCGTCCCGGGGCTATTTCACAGGTTACCACGGTGCTTTTTGAACAAAATGTCAATATCGCGGCCATGCGCGTTTCCCGCCAGCAAAAAGGCTCTACCGCCCTTATGGTATTGGAGACCGATCAACCCATCAATGACAACGTACTTCACGCATTAAGCGCTTTATCGTTAGTGGATGCCGTACGCCGCATCGATCCCTTATCTTAGGAGGATAACTATGCCAAGAAAACTTTCGTTAACAACCTGGCTCATGGAAGCCGAGGAAAACGCGCTTTCTTTTGGAGATTGGTGCTTGAGCCGGCAAAGCCGGCAGTTGGACTGCAGCGAAGCAGACTTGCTATTACGCAGCAGTGAACTGCTGGATGTCATGCGCGCCTCCATTGATACCGGTCTCAGCGGTATCCGCTCCGTCGGCGGGCTTGTCGGCGGCGATAGCTGCCGCTTAGAGCAGCCAACGCCTTCTTGTGCTGGCGCCCCTTTACGCAAGGCTTTGATGTACGCTTTGGCCGTAGGAGAAGCTAATGCCGCCATGGGACGCATTGTCGCCGCACCGACCGCCGGCGCCAGCGGCGTACTTCCCGCTTTGCTTTTCACCCTCCATGAAGAACATGGCGTTACCAGGACTCAGCTAGCCAAAGCCTTAATTACAGCCGGCAGCATTGGTTTGGTCATCGCCTCACGGGCCACTTTGGCCGGAGCCACCGGAGGCTGTCAGGCCGAATGCGGCAGCGCGGCGGCCATGGCGGCAGGCGCGGCGGTTGACGCCCTCGGCGGGTCTCCGCGTCAAGTCGGCCACGCCGTAGCCATTGCTTTAAAAAACATGCTGGGCCTTGTTTGCGATCCAGTTGCCGGTCTGGTGGAAGTACCTTGCGTCAAACGCAACGCCGGAGCGGCTGCCAATGCCTTAGCGGCGGCAGAGCTAGCTTTAGCGGACATCGCCAGCGTCATCCCCCCGGACGAGGTCATTGACACCATGGGACGCATCGGCGCACAGCTGCCCTGTTCTCTGCGCGAAACCGCCCAAGGCGGCTTAGCTACTACGCCCAGCGGTCTAGCCTGGGCGGAAGCCATTTTGGGCAAAAAACGCTGAAGACTAATAAAACAATAAAAAGATGCCTCCAGGCCACACCTGGAAGCATCTTTTTCCATATCTACCCTAGCCTCAGTCATCTCCCCCAGGCACTCCGGTTCTCTGGTTCGTTAAAACCCGCATCTTGCCTGTTCAGTTCAAGCTGCTCTTGGCCCCAAGCGTATAGGGCGTCCAACGCGGGGATCAAAGCCCGCCCCCGCTCAGTTAAGGAATATTCCACCTTCGGAGGAATGGTCGCATACTGAACTCGCTTTACCAGACCATGACCTTCCAATTCTTGCAAGGATTTGGTAAGCATCATGTTTGTAATTCCTTTAACACTGCGCTTCAGCTCATTGTATCTTGTAACATCCTTTTGAAACAAATACCAAAGAATGGGCAGCTTCCATTTCTGCCCGATTAAGTCCAGCGCATAGATAATCGGACACTTTGTTTCATAGATGTTCGAGGCTGGAAGCTTCACATCATAGTCTTGCTGATTCTTCATACTTTCTCCTTTTAGTATCTTTTTTATACTAGAACAGAAAAAACTGCATACTTGTTCATTTTTGCCTTTATGCTATAGTAATTGTAACAAGAGAAGCAAGAAGAAGAAAGAAGGAATTAACTATGTACGTACTGGCGATCAATGGTAGTCCGCGGAAAAATTGGAATACCGCCACCTTGCTCAACAACGCCTTAGAAGGAGCCGCTGCGCAGGGGGCGCAAACCGAGCTCATCCATTTATACGACCTCAACTTCAAAGGCTGTATAAGCTGTTTCGCCTGCAAGCGAAAAGACGGTAAGAGCTATGGCAAATGCGCTTATCAAGATGATTTAAGTTCCGTTTTAGAAAAAATCGAAAAGGCGGACGCTCTCATCCTTGGCTCGCCTATTTATTTTGGCAATGTCTCTGGCGAAGTACGCTCCTTCATGGAACGCACTCTTTTCCAGTATCTAGTATATGACAAAGACTATTCTTCCCTAGCGGCTAAGAAGAAAAAAGTCAGTTTTATTTACACGATGAACGTAACAGAAGAACGAGCCGCCGAATGGGGCTATTCGAAAACCTTAGGAACCATGGAAAAATACTTTGCCAGAATCTTCGGCGCTACAGAATCGCTTTATGTCTATGATACGTACCAGTTTCCCGACTATGCTAATTATGTCTCTACGGCCTGGGACGAAACTGCAAAAGCCAAACAGCGCGACGAGGTTTTTCCGGGAGACTGCAAAAAAGCCTTTGCCCTAGGCAAACGAGCCTTTGAAACCAAGGAATAAAGACCGAATCAGACTAGTCTGCAAAACAAAAGGGCTGTGGAAATCGCATTGCTACGATTTCCACAGCCCTTTTCCGCTCACTGTATCCGGTTTCAATAATACTCTACGCTAAACCAAGCTAATTCCGCTTCAAGCTGATCTTCCGCCAAACGGCGCACCTGCTGAACCTGCTTATCCAAAAATGCCTTTTCGCCGCTAACCATAGCCACGCCCAAGGTTGCCCGCTGCCAGGTTTCTTGGCCGTCTACTTCGGCCACGGAAGCGCCTGTGCGCGCCCGGATTCGTTCCACCAAGCTTTTTACCGCCTGGCGACGATCTTTGCGGGAAGCGGCTTGAGGAATGAACAATTCCAAACTGCATACAGCCACATACATCGTTAGCTCCCTTGTACGACGACCTGGAAGTTGCGCCGCCGCGGTCCGTCAAATTCGCAAAAGTAGATCCCCTGCCAAGTACCTAGCGCCAACTTGCCGTTAAAAATAGGCACTAGCTGGCTGCAGCCAAAAAGACTGCTTTTCAGATGCGCCGGAGAATTCCCTTCGCCGTGACGATAGGGCAGCTTGGGGACCAATGCCGCTAGCGCCAAGCGCAGATCGTGCAGTACATCAGGATCAGCGTTTTCATTAACGGTTACCGCCGCCGTCGTATGAGGCACAAAGATCATCGCCGTTCCTTCGCTTACGCCGCTTTCACGCACTGCTTTTTGCACCTGCCCGGTAATATCCACAAAGCCTTCTTGGGGCGTATCCAGACTGTATTGATACATGGCGCTCTCCTTACCGCTGCCGCACGGTTTCCGGCCAGCAATTGACAAAATTCAAGGAATCCAGCACAGGAGGCGCCCCCAGATAATATAAGTCCAAGGCTCCCCCAGCGTTTTCCACTTGCACCGAAGCGCAATCCTCGAAATAACAGTGCCGCACAAAAGTCTGCTCCATAGGCTCCGTATTATCCTTCCAAACAGCGCCGCCTCGCTGCGCTGTACGACAATCAAGGAATCGGCAATGCTCCAGCGTAAGCTGCATAGACCCTTGCACCGCAATCGCTCCGCCGCCTTCCGGGCCTTCACAATCTTCAAATTCCGTATGTTGCAGCAACATCTGCGCACCGCGCAGCATATATAAGGCTCCGCCCGTTTCCTTGGCCCGACAGCGACGAACTTGACAATCCTTCAGTCGCACCGACGCTTGCAGCGCCGCATGAATCGCGCCCCCGTCTCCGCCTCGCCCATCCAAAATGCGGCAAGAAAACAAATGCAATAGCCCGCCTTCCTGATAAATGGCCCGCGCTCTGCCTCTAGCTTCAAAGGTAACGCCTTCCAGCTTAATGCGCAAGCATTGACGCAAGACCAGCATGCTGGATTCGCAAACGCCGCCAGCTTCCAGGGTTGTCCCTTTCATGGAAAGGCTGCCGCCTTGAACGGTCAAGCCCGCTCCTGGACCATCAAGAACAATAGGTACTGCGCCAATGACCAGTTCACCGCCAGCTTCCACTCGCACCGGCCCAGTCAGCTTAGTAGGCCGCATAATACGTCGCACCACGCCTGCCGGCACCACAAAGCCGCCCATCTCTTCCTGGTACGCCAGTTCCGGCCAAAAATACCGCAACAGCAAGAAAGACGGATCCATCCCATTCTTATACGCATTCTCCAGGGCAGTCTGGGCCTGTTTCCCTTGCTTACGCTGAACCGCTAGCGCAAATTCCTGTACAAATCGAAATACCGGCAAGGGCACTCGCAGCATATCGCTCAGCAAATCCAAGCCTTCCTTTTCTTCATTGACCGGCTCTCCATCGACAAACGCCAAAAGATGCGCTTCAATCAAAAAAGCGGTACTCAAATCTTCACCGCTAAGCATACCCAACAACTTGGCTAGCGCTTCCCCTTCGATCGCTTCTGCCGCTTCTTGCGCAGCTACAAGATCAGAGCTTTCCAACCCCAACGCTAAAGCGGACAACTCCAAAAAAGAACTTTCCTGCGGAGTCAAAGCCTTATCTACCAAGCCAGCTACTGCCAGCCCCTGTAAATACGCTTTACGAACCTCAAGGGCCTCCGCCGCCAAGGGATGCGCTACATGAAATATCTCTTGCTTAGCTTTTTTTAAGACTGCTAATTTTGACATACTGCCGCCTCCTCGCATACTGTATCTTCAATGCCGCACTAATCGCAAATGTCGCTTGCGCTCCAGTTTTTCCTTCAAGCCTTGTCCTTCTATCTCGAGCTGCTCCGTTTCTCTTTCCTCTGCATGTTCGGCAGCCACGATTTGACGCCCGATATTCAACAGCAAGCCCATCGCCGCCATATTCACAATCAGCGAAGTCCCCCCATAGCTGATAAAAGGCAATGGCACGCCAATAACCGGCAGCACCCCCAATACCATCAACAGGTTCCCTGCCGCTTGGCCCACAATCAATAGCAGACAGCCCAGCGCCAACATCTGGCTCAAGGAATCCGGCGCCTTACGTACAATCTGCCCTCCATAAACCAAGAGCAGAACAAAGAGAAAAATCAAAAACCAAGCGCCGCCCAAGCCCCATTCCTGCGCAAAAACGGCAAAAGCAAAATCGGTATGCGCTTCAGGCAAATAGAAAAATTTGCCCATGCCTTGACCAGGACCAGTACCGGTAATGCCTCCGGACCCAATCGCCAAAAGAGCCTGCACAGCCTGATAGCCCTGGTCTTGTGCGTACTGCCACGGATTGAGCCACGAGGCAATCCGCTCCGCCCGATAGCCTTCAGCCATAACAAGCTTAGTAACACCAACACCGCCAAGGAAAAGCAACACAAGCCATTGCCAACCAGCGACGCCAGCCACCAAATGCATTACTAAAGGCAAGGCGATAATTAGAGCCGCCGTCCCCATGTCCGGTTGGAAATAAACCGGAAGCGCCAATGCCGCTGCCGCCACTAAAGCGGGAGAAAAAATACTTGTCAGCCGCCCTCGTCTGGTTTGAATCCCTAAAGAAGCCGCTGCCAAAAAGACAGCCGCGAGCTTAGCCAGCTCGGAAGGCTGCAATGTAAACGAGGCCAAGCGCAGCCAGCGACGCGAACCGTTAACCGTCACGCCGGAAACATGCACTAAGAACAAAAGCACCATACAGACAATCCAAAACAAGGTTGCGCCAAGGCGCATCTTACCTTGATATTTCACCTTGGCCATCATAAAAAAAATAAAAATACCAACCGCCAGTGACAGCAAGTGCCGTTTAAAAAAGAAGTAGCTGTCTTTCATTTCCTGCCCGGCTGTTACAAAGCTGGCGCTGAATACGTTCAGCGTCCCCAAGGTAAGGAGCATTAGTAAAATTACCAACAGCGCCTCATTATGATTACGCCAAAGGCGAGCTATTATATTCATGCCCAACCCCCTTCAAAGAAGCCAAAAATACTCTTTTTATTATAACAGAGACAATGCTCCGCGTCTTCCGGCCCTAAGGCCTACATTTATAAACAAAAGAGAAATTGAACAGGAGTAGAGGGAGTAGAGTGAGGGTACGAAGAGGTTATCACATAATATTGAAACCCCTTTTCGCGTTTTTCGCGTCTTTCGCGGTTCGTTATCCATGCCCCCGCCAGCCCTCCTGTCGCAGCTAAATTGCAGGATAAAAAAAAGCGGCCGCCGCAGCGTCCGCTTTTTTGCTATTCCAGCACCACCACACACCGACAAATCGGCGTGCCTTTGCCGGAAAACTTTTCTTCGTATTCCGTCATGATATTATCCGGCCTTGCATCGGCCCCTAAATCAAAGGTAACTTCTTTCACCGGCAAGCCAGCTTCAGCAAATTGCTCCAGGGAAAAATCAAAGAGTCCCCGATTGTCCGTCTTAAAATGAATTTCCCCGCCCTTTTTAACCACGCGACGGTACAACGCCAAAAAATCGACATGGGTCAACCGCCGTTTGGCATGACGTTTTTTCGGCCAAGGATCGCAAAAATTAATAAACAAACGATCAATTTCCCCCGGCGCAAATAGTTCTTCTAAACGGGCTACATCGGCTTCCATCAGACGTAAGTTGCCAATCTCCGCCGCTTTGGCCTTTTCGAGAGCATAGTAAATTACCTCCAGCTCCCGCTCGATTCCCAGATAATTCACATGGCTGTCGCGCAAAGCCATTTGACTGACAAAACGCCCTTTGCCTGTTCCCACTTCCACATGCAATGGCGCAGTCCTGCCAAAGGCCTCCGTCCATCGCCCCTTATAGGTCGCTCCGGTTTCAAAGCGCACCAGCCAATCGCTAAAATTATCCAACGCCGCCGGTATCCATGATTTTCTGCGCAGTCTCAACGTCGTTCCTCCATTGCTTATAAATAAAAGAGAGCTGACAGGAGGATACCATGGCCCACTCCTCCTGTCAACCCTGATCTGCCCTAAAAGCGCGCTTAGTTGCCGCTCTTGGTCAAGCCGTACTTTTTCAAGTATCGATACAACGTCACTCGGCTAACATCCAGCATGTTCGCCAAACGGCTGATATTGCCGCCTGCCGTCTGCCAAGCCTTGACGAAGACCGCCCGATCCTCTTTCCACTCGTTGCCAAAAGCCGGCTCGGTCACCATCTTAATGTCGCCAGGCTGAATTTCATTGCTCTCCGTATGGAAGAACGCATGCTCCACCGCCACCTGCAATTGCTTGATATTGCCAGGCCATTCGTAATTAAGGAGCGCTTCGATCGCATCTTCGCGGAATGTTTTTTCCGGCAAATGATGCTGCTCCGCCAATTCTTGAATAATATGGCTGGCGATAAGCGGAATATCCTCCCGCCGCAAACGCAGAGGCGGAATACGGATGGTATGCTTCGCCAACACTTCGTACAGTTCGTACAAGAAAGCTCCTCGTTCGCTTAAGCGCTTAAGATCGCTGTCGCAAGAAGCAATCAAACGCACGTCAAAGGAACGGGAAATCGTTTCTCCATTGCGATGGAAGACTCCTGTTTGCATGGCGGCAAACAACCGTTGCGCCACCTGCATCGGCATTTTTTCGATTTCGTCCAAAAACAGCGTGCCGCCGTTAGCTAATTCCAATTTGCCCGGACGACCGTCTCCTTCAGGCGAGCCAAAACCAAAAAGCTCGTTTTCCAACACTTCCGAAGGCAAATCGCCGCATTTTACGGAAATAAGCGGTCCTGCCGCACGCGGGCTGGCTTGGTGCATGCCATGAGCCAAACGTTCCTTACCGGAACCAGGCTCGCCTTGCAGCATCACATGGTACGTATTGCGCGCCAATCGCGCCGCCCGGTCTTTCATGGCCGTAAAGTTCACCGTCTGCCCCACCATACTGGACAAATTATATCTGGCGCTAAAGCCTACTGCATGGGCTACTAGAGTCCGTAAGTCTTCAATCGGCAAAGACAACGCAACCACGCTGCCGACATCTTGCTCTTCCCCTCGTTCCATCGGCACAATGGTGGTAATATCTTCATAGGTTTTGCTGTTAGTAATCCAGGTAACCGCCTTGTTATAAGACGGAATCCCCTGAAATCCTTTATAGATTGGCGTATGTTTGTAGTTTAACAAGACATTTTCCAAATTCGGCGGCTCGTCTTCTCTGGCCTGAATGCCCAACTCGCCCAGACGGCTTTGACCCAACCGGTTGGCATAGGTCACTTCCCCGCCGGCTTGAATCTGATACACTGCAAAAGAAGCCGCATCCAAAATCGCATTTTTCGAAGCCAAGCGATATTGCACCTGCAAATAGCTTTCCAGAGCGTATTTCAAGCCCAGTACGGTAGACACTAGTGCGTCATACGGCAAAGGCTCGCGGTCCGCCGCGACCACCGCCAAAATGTACTGCATCCGCCCGCCCGCCATAACCGGCGCGGAACAAGCATCGCTGTTTTGGCATTCTCGAATCCACATTTCCGGTCCAAAAAGCAAAAACGGCACTTGGTGCTCATAAGCGATGCTAATGCTGGAGGTGCCGATATCCTTGGGAGACAGTCTTGTACCTGGAGTATCAATCGTAGAAATTTGATAGAAAGGCATGGCATAGCTGCGCAGCACATAGCATTCTTCATCCAAAAGAAGCAAGCTTAGATTGTGATTCGTAAAAAATTCCCGCACCGTTTGATAATACTCGTCTACATACTGAATGGCCGCCTGATGACGCCCCTGGCGCAAACGAAACTCCTCTTTACCAAGGCGAGGCAGCCCCTCTAAACGAGCTGAGCCCACTTTCCAATCACGGCTTTTCTGCCAGGATTCCGCCACATAGGGATGCACATTGGCATCCATAATACCTTCTTCCATAAATTTACGGTAATAGGTTTCTAATTTTTCTTTACTCCGTTTTTCACGGATCATGGCTTTTCCTCCATTTCACGCCTTCCTCGAAGCGCACTGCTTACTTTACAAACAGCCGCTTTTTTATGGCGGAAAAATCTAACAATTTACATTGTACAGCACTTTTTGTAAAAATACAAGCGTATTAGAGGTCAGTTCGTAACTTCCGGAAAAATCCCTACAGTTTTTTCCCCACAAACTATACATTTTAGAAGAAAAGATACATAAGAGCAGCCTGCGCTTAGCAGCGCAGGCTGTAGTATGATTTAATTTTCTTTCGCTAATTCTACTTTCACCAAAAAACAGGTACCCTGCCGTTCCAGCCGAAAAAGCCGCGGATATTTCTTTAAAAACTTGGACAGCTGTTTTCCTTGACCAGCAGGCAAAGCAAAATCATCCAGTTCTTCCTTAAGGCGCTGCCCTAGCACGGAGCCGCCCACCCAATCCTGCTTCGTCTCTTCCTTGAGTCGCAGATACATATCAATAATCTGCGCCATAGGCCGCTGTACTTCCTCGGCAAGCTCTCCTACCGCCGTGCGAAGCTCTCGCCGTTCTTTGCTGCGGCCGGCCAGTTCCGGCACCGTCCGCGTTGCCACGGATTTAGTTTTTTTATCCGGCGCTTCAAAAAAAGCGGTATAGGCACTACGCAGACTCTCTTTAACCTGCATATGCCCGGCGCCGTAGATCGGCACCCCTTTTTCCCTCACCCGCAACGCCAGAAACCGAAAATCAGAGTCATTCGAAACGATAACAAGCGCATGCACATTGCCTAGATATACTAGTTCCATCGCTTCAATCGCCAGAGCAATATCCGCCGTATTTTTGCCGCTGGTTCCGGCAGGCGTATGCACAACTGACACGCCGTTTTCCATGGTAAAATTCCGCCATTCGCTGCGAGTCAAATCCAGGTGCGACCAGTCCGCATACGCGCGACAAAGAATAACCTCGCCCAGCTCCGCCGCTTTGGTTAAAGCAAAACGCGCTAAGTCCAAATGTATATTTTCTGCGTCAAACAGCACAGCTACCCGCTGCTGCCGATGCCGCCGCCACTGAAGCGTACTTGTTAGAACATTAATTCCCATTTCGGCCTTCCTCTCTTTTGGTGCCTTCCGGAACTATTATACCAGAGTACACCCTTCGAGGCTATGGAGCTGGAAAGCGGCTACCATTCCGTATGGAAAAATCCTGGACGATCCACGCGTTCATACGTGTGCGCACCGAAATAATCACGTTGCGCCTGCAGCAGATTCGCCGGTGAAAACGCTCGCCGGTATCCGTCATAGTAAGCCAATGAGGCCCCCATAACCGGAACCGCCAACCCTCTCTCCACGGCATCGCTTACCAGCAGCCGCCATTCATGCTGGCCTCTGCCAAAAGCCGTCACAAAGCGAGGCGCCAAGAGCAAATTTTTCAAATCCGGCTGCTCCCGATAAACAGCCGCGATATCTTCTAAAATACGCGCCCGCACAATGCAGCCAGCCCGCCAAACCAACGCCACTTTCGACAGGTCCATTTCCCAGCCATACGCTTGACGTGCGGCTTGCAGCAGAGCAAAACCTTGTGCATAACAGCAAAGTTTAGACAAAAACAATGCTTCTTTTAAACGTCGTCCAGCATTTTCGCCGTCCCCAATGGCCCAGGTCCCCGTACCGGGAAGCTCCTGCGCCGCAATTACTCTTTCTTCCTTCAACTGAGATAAATACCTGGCAAAAACCGCTTCAGTAATGGCTGGCACCGGTACGCCCAGCTCCAAGGCCGCTTGACTCGTCCACTGGCCTGTCCCCTTTTGCGCCGCTTTGTCCAAAATCAAATTCACCAGCGCTTTGCCGGTGTCTTTATCCTTGCGCCGCAGCACTGCCGCCGTGATTTCAATAAGATAGGAACTCAGAATGCCCTTGTTCCACTTTTCAAATAGCGCCGCCTGCTCCGCTTCCCCTAAATGCAAAGCTTCTTTCATATAAAAATAACTTTCCGCAATCAACTGCATATCTGCATATTCAATGCCGTTATGAACCATTTTTACAAAATGACCTGCGCCGCCGCCGCCAAAATACGCACAACAAGGCGTGCCGTCATCCGCTTGCGCCGCCATGCGCTTTAACAGAGGCGCTACCGCCGCATAAGCCAACGCATCTCCGCCAGCCATTAAACTGGGGCCTCGCAGAGCTCCTTCTTCCCCGCCGGAAACACCCAAACCCAAATAGCGAATTCCGACATCAGCCATTTGCTCTTCCCGGCGCTGGGTATCTCGATAATGCGAATTTCCCCCGTCAATCAAGATATCGCCCTCATCCAAAAGAGGGGCCAGTTGATTCAGCATGGAGTCGACCGCTTCGCCGGCTTTAACCATCAGCAAAATGCGTCGAGGACGCTCCAACATGCCGACCAGTTCTTCTAAGGAAGGCGCACCGCCTAAAGGAAGCTCCGCTCCTTTCTCCAAAAGAGCCGCTACCTTATCCGCCGTCCGATTGTACACGGCTACCGGTACTCCTTTGCCCGCTAAATTCAGCGCCAGATTTTGCCCCATTACCGCTAAGCCAATCAAGCCTATTTGATACTTCATTTTGCCACTCCCCCTTTTGCCGCATGTACTTACCCACTATTTCGCCTTTTCCCCTAAAACACCTTTTTTGTGATTGATCTCACAGCAAGCTTTGGCAGGACATGATATGCTACAGTTATTTTCAACCATACGAGGGAGGTTTACTATGTCCAAATTACTCAGCCAGCTTCCTTTTCTCAAAAATCGCGTAAAATTTCCTGTAACGCCCCATATCCCTGGCGGTTTGACAACCCCGACACAGTTGCGCGCTATCGCCGACGCAGCCGAAACCCACCAAGCCGATCTTAAAATTGTCGGCAACAGCATTACTCTCTTGGGCGTCAAAATCGCTGACGGCGAAAAAGTCATTGCTGCTTTAGAGGTAGACGGAGAAAGTTTCATCGCCAAAGCCGTACGCGGCGTCACCATCTGTCCCGGCAAGCCTCATTGTCCCATGGCTCGTCAAGATAGTACTTCCCTGGGGTTAGAGATGGACAAGCTCCACTTTGGCCGTCCCTTGCCGGGCAAGGTGCGCATCGGTCTGAGCGGCTGCCCGAATTGCTGCGCAGAAGTTTTCGTTAAAGACATCGGCTTTTACGCTGACGCCCAGGGCTTCCATCTCGTGCTCGGCGGTAACGGAGGGCGTCAAGCCATCGTAGGCCGCGAAACCGCCAAAAATCTTTCCGCTAATGAATGTCTGCAAGTAACTGCCGCTATTCTTGATTTTTTCGAACAGCACGGCCAAGAAAAAGAACGCCTGCGCCAAACCATTGAGCGCGTCGGTTGGGACGCTTTCTTTGAGGCTGTACCGTTAGCTTCTAAGTCGTAGGAACAGAACTCAGAGTAACGGAGTAAATCTTGTCTCCAATACAATCATGCCGCCATTTTCCCAGAGCCATCTAACTCTTAATCCCCCTAGTGTCTCTATCCGTAAAAGCTTATACATTCTGGCATGTTAAACAAAAGGAGCGAAAACGACTTACGTCGTTTCCGCTCCTTTATTTTCTTTTTTGCCGCCTCGGCTCACCCATATATCTCCCAGCTCAAAAGGCAATTCTCCCACAGCTTGTCGCACTTCCGGCAGCACTTCCCGGAATGCCTCCGCGCTATCTTCGCCTTCGAAACGCAGCCGCACGTCCAGCGCCTTCTCATCGTAATAGCGAAAGACCACGTCGACAGTTCCCATGTTTTCCGTTTCCAAGCATACTCGCAGCCAGGTTTCGAACTCACCCGTATCGCGACCTTGAGCGTCTTGTTTCTGCTGGTGATATACATGCCAATACATGGGATACGGCGTTCCTTGAGGATTAAAGAGCAGGGTGTTCGTAAAAGTCAACAAACTGTGCTCTGTTTTGACATCCGCCTCCCATACAGCAGGCCGTTGCAAGGAGGAAGCCAATTCACGGACCACCTCGGCTGACTTTCGCTGTACCTGCACGGGAAGCTCGTTCCATTCTCCTGCTTCCATAGTTTTTAAGAGCACCCAAAATCTCGGCAGATCCGGCATATTGCTTTTCAGCGCCGTCTGGGCCACATCCGGCGGCACCTGTGCGCCAAATTGACGCACAGCCCGTTCCAAGAGCAAAGTTTGCGCCGGATCTCCCTGAACCTTAGCCTGCCATTGCTGAAGTATCTGCGTTAACTCGCCTTCCGCTTGTCCTTGACGGCTGGCCAATTGACTAATCAAAGCCAAAAGCCGTTGCGCCGTCTGCGCCGCACCGTCTGCGCCGCCGGCCGGCGCCTGCGCTCCGGCTTGACGCAAAAACAAAAGAGTTTGACTTTGAGGCGCTTCTTCAGACAACTGCGTAAACAAATTCCCCATATTGCGCAGTTGCTCCGCCGCTCCATCCTGCGCCAAAACCTGTTGCACCAAACGAGCTACTTCCGGCGGCAAGAGTTTGACCATACGGCCCATAGCCGCTAAAGAACGATTGCTATTCCCCTCCAGCCAATCCGCCGCCTCGTTTAGTAGGTTAGCCATGCGAACTGCATCACTGCTGTTGCCCATACGTTGCTGCAAAGAAGACAGTTCCTTCGGAACATCCGTCTGATTCCCGCCGCCATCTCCCAGCGAAGCCGCCCACTGCCGCAACACCTCCGGCAACCCTTGCTGCCTCGCCAAAGACCATATACTTTGTTGGGAACTTTCCGGCAAAAACTGCACCAAGCCAAAAAGCTCTCCCAAATCAGGCGTTTCCCCTTGCGCCCCCCCGTTTAACCAGGCGGCCAGTTGGCGAAAAGTTTCGCCGGACGCCTTGAACTCCTGCCGGTTCAAGCCTGCTGTCGCACCGCTTTCAACGGTCTTCAACAAAGCCCATAAACGGGTTCCTTCCAACACCTGCCCTTGCATTCCGGGACTTTGCAATTCTTCCGGCAGTTGACTCTGAAACGCTTGAACCAACTGCTGCAACACCGCTCTAGGTCCTTCACCAACACCTGAACGACTCACCGTCCTCCCCGCCGTTCCGTTGGCCATAGCGGCATCCATCCCATTAGCCAGCGCCATCGGAGAATTTTTCCCAGCCTCCTGCAGGGCGGCTCCAATACCTTCTTCTTGCGTCAGCGCTTTCATCACTGCCAGCAACGCTTCGTTGCTTTGCGCCATTTGCTTTAGCGCGTCCGTTGCCGCTGCAGCCGATGTAATGGGCGCTCCTATTTCCGGAGCATTTCCTGCAGTTCCATTTCCCCTAAGCATTTTAGCAGTCAGTTGCTGCAACAACTGCGTTAATTCTTTATCCAACGGCCCCTGCCGTCCATTAATGTCTTGAACCAACGACGCCAGCTTCGCCGCCAGATCTCCCGGTGAGGCAGGCAAGGTATCCTTAAATGCGCTCACCAATCGATCCACCAATTGCTTAACGGCTTCGCCGCCTTCTTCTTTAAGCGTCGCGCCTTCACTTAACGCCTCCGCCAAACGCGACAATAAATCCGCCGCCTGCCGGGGGGATGTCAGCATGGCGTTAATTCCTTCAGGAACGACTTTTTGCGCCTGCGTATACTGCTCCAGGATGGCTTCCACTACTTTACGCACTTCCGCAGGCAACTCCGAGACATCTTTCAACTGTTCCTGCATAACGCCTTGCAGCCGCTGTAAAGCCGCCTTCATTTCTCCATCCGCCTGCATATCCACACCATCAGCGCCTACTTTAACACCGCTCCCTTGCAGTGCCGCAGCGGCCTTGGGAGGCGTAGCTTCCGTATTTCCTTTGACCTGGGGCAGCCAATGCTGCATCAGTCCTTGTAAATTGCGAATTTCCATGGAAATCTCTCTCTTTCCTACGACCTGCTGCAAACCATGCAAACTATTCATGAACTATATCGTACAAAAAAGGGCAAAGCCTAAACCGGCTTTGCCCTTTCTTACCATAATCACCTTATAGTTTTGAAAAATCCAAGGTAGCAAAATAATCCTCTAAGGTTTCCGCCCGACGGATCAGTTCGGTTGTACCGTCCGCCTTCAGAAGAATTTCTGCGGAACGCAGTTTGCCATTATAGTTGAAGCCCATAGCATGCCCATGCGCCCCGGCATCGTGAATCACAACAACATCGCCTATATCTACCTGCGGCAATGCCCGGTCAATAGCAAACTTATCATTGTTTTCGCACAGCGAGCCGGTTACGTCATACACATGGTCCAGCGGTTGCTTCTCTTTGCCTACCACCGTAATATGATGATAAGAACCGTACAAGGCCGGACGCATTAAGTTAGCCATGCAAGCATCCAAGCCCACATAGTTTTTGTAAGTTTCCTTCTTATGCAGCACCTTCGACACCAAATAACCGTAAGGTCCGGCAATCATGCGGCCGCATTCCAAAGCCAGCTTCAGCGGCGCAAGGCCGGCGGGCACAATAATTTCCTCATACAGCTTGCGGATGCCGGCGCCGACATATTCCAAATCCACTTGGCTGTCTTCCGGACGGTATGGAATACCAATACCGCCGCCAAAATTGATCATCTCAATACGAATGCCCAGCGTTTCATAGATTTCCTTGGCCAAGGTCATCATCATCCGGGCGGTCTCAATGAAATAGTCCGGATTTAGCTCATTGGAAATGACCATCGTGTGAATACCGAAGCGTTTAACGCCTTTGTCGCGCACAATACGGTAGGCTTCAAATAACTGCTCTTTCGTGAGACCGTACTTAGCGTCTTCCGGTTTGCCGATAATCGTATTTCCTGCTCGGGCGCTGCCTGGGTTGTAACGGAAGGACAGCAATTCCGGCAAGCCGACATGCCTTTCCAAATACTCGATATGGCTGATGTCATCCAAATTGATGATCGCGCCCAGCTCGACAGCTTTTGCATATTCTTCCGCCGGCGTATCATTTGACGAAAACATAATATTTTCGCCAGTAATTCCTACTTTTTCCGCCAACACTAATTCAGCGGCAGAGCTGCAATCTGCACCCAGCCCTTCTTCTTTCAAGATCTTCAGTAAAAACGGATTTGGCGTCGCCTTGACGGCAAAATATTCTTTAAAAGCAGGAGCCCAAGAAAAAGCCGCTAGCAAACGCTTTACATTCGCGCGAATGGCCGCTTCGTCATATAAATGAAAGGGAGTAGGATATTTTTGCAGCATTTCGTCCAACTGCGCCTGGGAAAATGGTAGTTTTTTCTCTGCCATTACTATATAACCTCCTGAACCTGGTCGTAACACCATGTTTTCTTATTTTTTCATATCAGTTAACTTTCATTATAACAAAAATCATCCTCACCTGAAAGACATTTTCAACGCCCGCTAAAACTAAAACGAACCGCCTAAGCGGTTCATTCCCTTACTGTTTCCAAAGTCCTTTTTTACTCTCACGCGCTTGACGCTGCGCTTCCACGAAGCGTTCCTGATATTTTACATTCGGCTGGATGGTCATTACCTGTGCATAGCCTTCTTGCACCAGCACCTCGTTAAACATCTTGCCGTCGTCCATATACACATAACGCAGCAAGCGCCCATATTTATCCGTATCGCCTGCATCCTTCTCTAAATACACGGTTTTGCCTGTAAGCATCTTCTTCGTATACTCGCTGGCTTCCTTACCATAGGCTTCCACCGGCGAATTAGGTTTCACCGTCTCCGGCGTATTAACGCCAATCAAACGCACCCGCTTGTCGTTGGCTAAAAGCAGCGTGTCGCCGTCAACGACTCGCTTCACGACCGCCTTTTCATATTTAGAAGCATCAAAGCCTCCTGTAGTTGCTCCATTTCCGCCGCAAGCCGTTAAAAACAAGCAAACCGGTAATAACAACAGCCAAATCCATCCTTTTCGCATCCAGATGCCTCCCCGAACTTACTTTCGCTTAGTATAGCACAAACATTCTATTTTGCGCAAAAGGTTGCCGCTTTGTCACGGGTTCAAGGCTATGGGTTAAACGAAAAGGAGTTGATTTTTATGTTCATTTGCTTAGATCCCGGCCATAGCGGCCCCGCCGAACCAGGCGCTTGTTTCCACAATCTGCACGAAGCAGATATCAACTTGGCGATTGCCTTGCAGACCGCCAACGCGTTGCGTCAAAGCGGAGCTTCCGTCTGCCTCACTCGGGCGGAAAATATTGTCGACGATGGTCTGACCTGGCGTGCGGAGTTCGCCAACGCAGCCGGTTGCGACGCCTTTCTTTCCATCCATTGTAACGCCGCCGAGGACGAAACCGCCCGCGGCATCGAAAGTTATTATTACCCCGGCTCCGCCCCTGGACGCCTCTTGGCCGGTTCGGTGCAAAACGAACTAAATGGACTCCGCTACTCTTTAGATCGCGGCGTCAAAGACGCCTTCTTCACTGTGCTCGCCGCAACTTCCATGCCCGCAGTACTTGTAGAGTGCGGCTTTATCACGCAATACCAGGACCGACAAGTCTTGTGCGCTCCGTCTTGGCAGCAAGCCATCGGTCAAGCGTTAGCTCGCAGTTTACTCAACGTCTCTGTTTAATGAATTTTGAACAAAAAACAGCCCCGGCGCAACCAGAAATAGTTCTGATTACGCCGGGGCTGTTTTGTTTTTAATGACTCTCCTCCAGCATGCGCCGCAAATCTGCTACGCTGAGAAATTGCGAATTGGCAGCGGAATTATAAACAAAGCCAGCGGGCACCGTTCTGCCGATCTCCCCCTTAGAATTCACAGCGTAAAGAGAAGATGCCGGGGGCGCAAACGGAGGTCGGAGCAAATAATAGCCTGGAAATTCCAACACCAAATGCGCCTCGTCCTCCGACCACATAGCTTCATGCAGCTTTTCTCCCGGACGCAGACCGATGATTTCCGGCTCCCTTCCTGGTAAAAAAGCCTCCACCAATTGCACGATGCGGCAGGAAGAAACTTTGGGGATAAACATTTCTCCGCCTTTCATGTGAGAAAATGCCGCCAACATAGCTTCCACCCCCTCTGCCGGCGTTAGCCAAAAGCGCGTCATTTCCGAATGCGTAACAGGCAGACGAGTACAGCCCGCTGCAAGAAGTCTCCGGAATAAAGGGACCACGGATCCCCTGGAGGCCGCCATATTACCGTAACGCACTACGGAAAACTGTGTTACCTGCCCCTCTACGCTCTCATTAGCCGCCACAAAGAGTTTATCCGAAACTAACTTTGTCGCTCCGTAAAAGCTAGTGGGATTCGCCGCCTTATCGGAAGAAATATCGATCACTTTCTTTACTCGATTAGCGAGGGCTGCGGCAATGATGTTCTGAGCCCCTAAAATATTGGTTTTTAAAAATTCCGAAGGATGGCGCTCAGCGGTCGGCACTTGCTTGAGGGCCGCCGCATGCACCACATAATCCACCCCTTGCAGCGCCTGATGCAAACGCCCCGCATCCCTCACATCACCGATAAAATAACGCATACAGCTTTGCGAAAATTCCAGCTGCATTTCTGATTGTTTCAGTTCGTCCCGGGAAAAGACAATGATCCGCCGAGGCTGATAGCGACTCAAAATCGTCCGCACTAATTGTCGGCCAAAAGTTCCCGTACCGCCGGTAATCAACAAAGAGGCTTCGTTAAACACGCTCCCACCTCGCCTCCGCACCGTTTTTCGCTACAAAACTTCGCCCGGTCACTGCAATACGACATCAGGAAATTGCATCGCAATAGCGGCAAAACTATCGGACGTCTCTAAAAAGGCCTCTACTATCACCGGGTCAAATTGCGTTCCTGCAGCCGCTTTAATAATGCGCACCGCGTCCTCATGCAATGCTGGCTCTTTATACACGCGGCGACTAACAATGGCATCATATACATCCGCCAACGCCATCAACCGCGCCGAAACGGGAATTCGTTCTCCCGCCAGCCCCTGCGGATAACCATTGCCATCCCAACGTTCATGGTGATAACAAGCCATTTCCTTGGCAAAACGCAAAAACGGCTCAGGAACTCCTAAAAACTCCCCTGCTTCTTCAATGCTTTTTCGTCCTGCTTGCGCATGCCGTTTAACCAGAGAAAATTCAGCGGAAGTTAATTTTCCCCGTTTTCCTAAAACCGTCTCCGGAATGGTTAGCTTGCCAATGTCGTGGAGCAATGCCGATTTAGACAGCAAAAAAATACTGTCTAATGTAAGCTCTTTAGCAAAAATCGCTTTGGCGTATAAATTGATAGCTAACGCTCTCACATATCGGCTTGTGCGCTGCAAATGCGCGCCTGTTTCATAATCCCTGCTTTCCGACAACAACGCCATCGCCATCATGGATACATCCTGTAACAGGCCCACCCCCTGAACGCGTTCTTCCACTTGCGTCTCCAAATACAAATTGCGCTCACGCAGCTCCTTCTGCGCCAGCTTCAAGGCCATATACATCTCGCTGCGGGCCAGCAGCAAAGACGCAGGGCTGCTCTTATCAATAAAATCACAACCCCCTCGCGCCAACCCCTCCGTTCCGTCCGGCAATTCGCCGGCTTCCAGCAGGAAGACTACGGGAACGCTCTGCAAAACCGCTTCTTTCTTCAACAAAGTACAAGCTTCGTACCCATTTAGGCCCGGCATAGTCACATCCAAAAAAATCAAATCGGGGCGCTTTAGCTTTGCATATTCCAGCGCTTCCGTCCCATTGGCCGCCGCCACAACAAAATACTGCGCTTCAAGATGCTTCGCCAGTTGCAGCCGCCATTCCGCCGCATCATCCACAACCATTACAACCAGCTTGCTTTGTTTCATTTCCACGCCTCCTCTGAGCAAACCCACGAGAAGCACAAGACAGAAAATTCTAATATTATTTTCTACATATTTCCCCAGTTTCCTCTTAACTAAAAAAGAAAAGTCGCGCCGCTAGGTAAAGAAAGAGCCTGCAGCAACTGCTGCCGGCTCTTTCTTTACCTAGATTCCGTCTTGACGGCGTTTGCGTCCGACGTGTTCTTAGCTCCATTTTTCGTTTTTTCGCCACTGCCGTTCTTGGCTTTCCCAGTACTAACGCTTTGCTTGCATTCAACAGCAGCCCGCCGTTCTGAGGCCGGCGCACGTTGCACTACTTTAGGGGGATCGGCAACCCGAATTTCCCTGGGAACGGATTGTTTATACTCATTCGCCAAACTTTCCGTCTCCCAGCGGTATCGTTCATCCATAGAAATCCCTTGAATGCGCGCCACCTTAGCCCGCAATTCCGTTATATCAGGCAGCCAATAGCTTACATCCTGTATCCAAATGGGCGTACCCGTCACCCACTCTGTCTCCAAGCCCGCCTTTACGGCATCATTGAGAGTAGGGAGTAGCTGCAGCATTTTACTTGTGGGCATATCCGTTTTTACGGTAGTAGAAAATTCCTTGACCAATTCAGGCAGCTTGCTGAGCATTTGCGGAGTAGCTATCTCTTGGAAAAGCGCCTTCAAAAATTTCTGCTGCCGTGCCACCCTTCCAATATCGCCTTCCTCATCCCGATAGCGCACATATTCTATTGCTGTACGCCCGTTCAATTTCTGTACGCCGGAATATAAATCAATCTCAAGGCCGCCGTCGTCATCATAGGGATCGGAATAGCGCATCCGCTTATCTACGTCGACCGTAATGCCGCCCACAGCGTCCACCATACGCATAAAGCCGCGAAAATTAACGCTCACCGTGTAATCAATTGGAATTCCCAATAAATTTTCTATGGTTTTCTTGGATAAAGGCGCTCCGCCAAAGGCAAAGGCATTATTTATCTTATCCCAACCATGTCCGGCAATTTTTACCCGTGAATCCCTGGGAATCGAAAGCATGGTCACTTTTTTAGCATCATTATCAATGGTCACCACAAAACTTGTATCCGAACGTCCCACATCGTCTTCCCGTTCGTCAACGCCCAGGACCAAAATATTCACTTTTCCTTTCAACGGGAGCAGCGCTTTAGCCACGGGTTGATCATTTTCACTGAACAACGCAAAGCAAGCCGCCCCAGCCGAAACTACCAAAAACAACACCGCCACTATAACAATCCACAACTTGCTCATGCTTCTCTTCTTTTTTTAGAAAGCCTGGAAAGCCGTGAAAATCCTTCTCGTTTATTTATTTCCATAATTAGTTCCTTCCTAGGAAAAACTTACTACGTTATCAGCAATTAGCGCCTTTGCTTAGGATAGTACTTTAAAATTGGTTTCGTCAATATAAAGTTGCAATAACAACAAATAGTCCATAAAGGAAACGACTTACTGTCCCTAGGGAAAATTTAAAATCGATGCATCTCCTCCGGACGAAAGCGCAAGCAAAGAGTATCTCCTGGCACAAAAGTCGCCCCGCCATGCGCCAGCGGCAGGCGAGCCTTCCAAAGCAAGCCCCCGGCCCGCACTAGAACACAGTAGACGCCAATGCCCGGCAGTACCCGTTCCACCTTTCCTTCAAGCAAAAACCAGCCTTCCTCCAACAGTGCTTCGTCTTCCACTGCGAGAGACAGCCCGTCTCCGGGCAAACAGCAAAAAGACGGTACCTTGCCTGCAAACCCTTCATAGGGAATGGCAAGGGATTCTGAAAGCCGCAGAAACTGCCGATCGTCAATTGTTTCCAAGGTACAGGAAAACAAATTATCCATACCGACCAGGCGGGCCACCTTCTCGTTCACCGGCCGCCGCAGCAAATTTTCCGGCTCGTCGTCTTGCAAAATGCGGCCTGCAAATAGAGCCACCGCACGTTCGGCAAAATACAAAACATCACTAAAATGGTGGCTTACCAAAAGCACAGCCATGTTTTTTTGCTTTGCCAACTGCCGCAGTTCCTCCAACAAGGCGCTGCGCGTCGCCACATCCAAAGCCGCAAAAGGCTCGTCCAGCAGCAGCAGCTCCGGCTCCGACACCAGCGCCCGGGCCAAGCAGACCCGCTGCCCTTCACCGCCAGAAAGGCGTTTGGCCTGCCGTTCCGACAAATGAGCGCAGCCAAATACAGCCAGAGCCTGCGCTACTCTTTCTTTTACTTCTCCGGCCGCCATGCCGCGAAACCGCAAGGGCATGGCCACATTCGCAAAAACACTGCCCTCCAGCAGCAGCGTTTCTTGAAAGACCATGGCTGTGCGCCGCCGCAGCGCACGAGCCTTGTCAGCTTCGGCTTTTTCACCAAACAAGCGGATTTCTCCCTTATAAGGCTGCAAGAGATTAATCGCCTGCAGCAGCGTGCTTTTTCCGGCGCCATTAGGACCGACCAGCGCCGCCATTTCCCCCCGCTTCATAGCAAAGGAGTCAATCTGCAGGGCGGGTTCCTTGCCTCCTCGATACACCGCGACCTCATTTAAAGCCAAGATTTCCGTCATTTCCGCTCACTCTTCCTCTTATGCTGCAGCCAGGTCAATAGGAAAACCACCCCAAACGCTCCCAGCAGTAAAATCAAGCTAAAAGCGATTGCCGTGTCATAGTTACCCTTGCCTACTTCCATCACCGTAGCCGTGGTCAACACCCGGGTTTGCCCCTTGATATTCCCCCCCACCATCATGGAGGCGCCCACTTCCGAGATAACCCGGCCAAAGCCGGCCATTACCGCCGCCAAGAGTCCCAATCGGGCTTCTTTAATGAGCAGTCGGCTGGCTTGCCAGGAAGTAGCTCCCAACGAAAGCAGTTGCAGCCGCAGCTTGGGATTCACGCTCAAAACGGCGGCAAAACTAAGACCGCCCACAATGGGCGTAGCAATAATGGTCTGGGCAATCATCATCGCCGCCGGCGTATACATCAGCTCCCATTCCCCCAGCGGCCCGTAACGCCATAAACAGAGACTGACAAACAGGCCCACCGCCACTGGCGGCAACCCCATGCCGAAATTCACCAGCGCACTGCACATCTGCTTGCCGCGAAAATCCTTTAAGGCCATCCACACCCCTAGGGGAATGCCTAAAAGCACGCTACATAAAGTGGCGACGCCGGACACTTGGATGGTCATAGCCGCCACCGCCGCCACTTCGCGGTCCCCCGCCAACAGCCAGGAAAGCGCCTGTGTTATTCCCTCGCCAACCATACTGCCGGCCTACAGTCCAAAGTCTTTTTCGGTTTTCCCGCCATCGGCAAAGAACAGGGGCTGACCGTATTTATCTTTGCCGAACGCAGCAATTAGAGCCTGGCCTTCCGTGGACAGTAAGAATTCGCGGAAAGCTTTCGCGCCAGCCTGGTTGGCTTTAGCAAATTTTTCGCTGTTGACTTCCATAACATGATAAATGTTTAGCAGCTTGGCATCGCCTTCCACCAAGATTTCCAGCTTGAGATTTTTCTTTTGCGCCAGATACGTAGCCCGGTCCGTAAGGGTATAACCGGCTTTTTCATCGGCAATTTTCAGAGTCTGCCCCATTCCGGCGCCAGCTTCTTGATACCAAGGAGCAACAGGTTTTAGAGCGGCATTTTTCCAAAGCGCCACTTCCATTTTGTGCGTTCCCGAATCATCGCCTCGCGAAACAAAGACGGCTTTCGCCTCCGCAATCGCCTGCAGCGCCTCTTGGGTTGTCTTGGCTTTAATCTTAGCAACATCTGCAGCAGGCCCAACCAAGACAAAATCATTGTGCATAACTAACTGGCGATTCACCGCCGCGCCGCTGGCCACTACCTTTTTTTCAGCAGCCGGAGCATGTACCAGCAATACATCGGCTTCGCCTTTTTCCCCTAGGGCTAAGGCTTGCCCTGTGCCTACGGCTACGGTTTTTACTTTGTAGCCGGTTTTCTTTTCAAACGCCGGCAGCAGCACATCCAGCAAGCCGCTGTCTTGGGTGCTGGTAGTGGTGGCCAAAATGATATTGGGATTCGCCGGTTTTGGCGGTTCCTGCGACTTGGCCGCTTCTTTACCACTGCAGCCGACCACTGCTAGTACCAACATAAATAATCCCATAAGTAAAAATAAACGTTTCCGCATCACACCGTTCCTCCTTGAGGCATACGAATTTTTATAAACTCCATTTGCTCCATATCAAAATAAAGAATTTCATTCCTTAGGCATTTCCCCGTACCTGTTAACATTTTTACCGTCTCTTGGGCTTGCAAGGACGCCGCCATCGCTGGCGTCGCCGCCGGATTGCCCAGTTCCGCTTCCACTCCTTTCTCCGGCGCTTTTTGCGTTAGAAAGGACGCCAAGTACGTATCTTCCGGAAAGAGGGCCGCTACCTGACCGGTAAAACCGGCAATCGCCCCATGCACCACGGGAATGCCCAGCGCAGCAGCCGCCTGAAAGAGCATGCTTCGATCCCGCAGACTATCTAAGGCGTCTACGACAACATCCGCTCCCGCCAACAAAGCTGGAGCCGTGTCCGCCGTCAGCATCTGCGCCACTGCCGTCACTTCCACTTCCGGATTGACCGCAGCAAGGCGCCGCGCCGCTTCTTGGGCCTTGCTGCACCCCAAGTTTTCAGTAGTACATAAAATCTGCCGATTCAAATTGTGCGCCGCAAAATGATCGCCGTCAATCACCACCAACTGGCCCACACCCTGTCGAGCCAGACATTCCAAAACATAGCCCCCCAGACCGCCAGCGCCCACAACAACCACCTTCGCCTGCAACAGACGAAGCTGCCCCGCGAGACCGATGGTTCCGAAATTGCGCCAGTACCGTTCCGGCATGCGCCCTGCTTTGAGTTCCTCCAACGCTCTCTCTTGCGTCATTTAACCGCCTCCTACCGGCGGAAACAAACCTACCCGGTCCCGTTCCTTCAAGACGTGCGTTCCCTCTACGCCGACGCCGTTGACCATGCGCATATGCACCTTTGCGGCTTCGATGCCCAGACGCTCCGCCAAATCGTCCACCGTCGCACCCTCTGGACAGTCGGCGCTAAATACGCCCGCCACCGCATCTGCCGGCGCAAACGCCCGCAAAGTGGCAAACAGCCGAACTTCTAGTTGCACCGCCCCTCCTCCTTTGCCCCTTTATCCATTTTCCGCAGTCCCAGCATCACCCGATACGGTCCAGGCGTCCCCGGCGGCAGCAAGGCCACCCGATCCCCCGGCCGAATTCGGGCCTCCCCGGGAGAAACCGCCTTGCCATTAATCATGAAGGCTTCTACCTGCGCCGCCTCAATTTCCAATTTCGCTAAAAGCGCAACGCCGGTAGTCTCCTCCGCCAAGGCCAAGCGCAGCGGATTATCCCACTGCCGCTTCTTGACCAATTCGGACAGCGTCATGAAAAAGCGGACTTCAATCAATCCTTCCATACGCTTCCCTCCTTCGACGCAGCCAACGTGCTTACTGCTCTCTGCTCAACCGTTTCCCTGACCAAGAATCTCGCCGGAGCCGTTCAGGTCATAGCCTCCCAAGGCCTCCACATCCGCCCGGAAATCCTGCGAACGCAGCACCTCCAGCAGCAGGGCCAGGCGTTCGTCGTGCGGTTCAAAATTGAGCAGCAAGTCGTATTGCTCCGCCGCCACCGGCAAAAATTCCAGGCCCAGCGCCTTGGCCGCCGCCAAGACCCCCAAACCAACATCCACCGTGCCGGAGGCCACCGAAGCGGCCACCGTCATATGAGTGCCTACTTCCTTTTCATAGCCCTCGATATCCGTCCCGGAAAGGCCCAGCTTCTTCAATTCATAATCAAGGAGCATGCGCGTGCCGGACCCGCGCTGACGATTAACAAAGGTAATTCCCGGCCGTGTCAAACAGCGGAGGTCCTGGATCGCCTTGGGATTTCCCGGTGCCACCATCAGCCCCTGCTGGCGCATAGCCAAATGCACCAGCATCCAGGGGCGAGCCGACAAATATGCCCGTACCTGCTCCAGATTGTATTGTCCGGTAGCCTCGCTCAATAAATGAATGCCCGCCAAATGCGCTTCGTTGTTGCGAATGGCCAGCAAGCCGCCCGTGCTGCCTACATTGGCGCAAGACAAATGAATCTCTTTTTTGCGCCGCCGCAAGTGAATGCCCAGCAGCTCCAGGGACAAATCATGACTGCCCACAGCCAGCAAACTATGGGCTGCATTGCCGCCCCGCAGCCTGCGCACTGCCGCCGTCGAACCGGCATTTAGACCGGCGCTGCCTTCAGGAACGCGAATCAGCCCCTGCGCCCGCGTCAGCGAAGAAATCAAACCCGCCCCCCTGCCGAGAGGCGCTGCCACGATGCGGCTTTGCACCTGCCCCAGGGATACGCGAACATATTCTTCCACCCCCACCGTAGACGCCAAGGGACGCACCACCACCGCCTCTTCTTCCGGCGTCTCAGCGCAGGGAAGCTTTTGCCGCTCCAGCAGGGCCTCTTTAACAAACATCTCCGCCGTCAGCATGGCGGAAACCGGATAGCCAGGCAGTCCGACCACCGGCTTGCCTGCGCAAATTGCCAGCACCACGGGCTTGCCTGGCTTGATGGCCACTCCATGCACCAAAACTTCGCCCAGACGACTGAGCACGTCAAAGGTAAAATCCTCCGTACCGGCGGAAGTGCCTGCATTAACAAGAACCATATCGTGTCCCTGCAGCGCTTCTTGGACCGCCGTCTCCAGCGCCTCCTGCTGATCTTTGATAATGTCGTAGCGCCTAGGATCGCCGCCCCATTGCCGCACCGCCGCAGCCAGCATATGAGAATTAACGTCCAAAATATTGCCAGGCTTCAGTTCCTGGCGGCTGGCGACCAGTTCATCCCCGGTAGGTAAAATCGCCACTTTCGGCTTTGCAAGCACAGTTGCCGTTTCCAGTCCCGCCGCCCATAAAGCCGCTATGTCCACTGGTGAGATAACCTGTTGTTCTGTTACAACAAGCTCATTGGCTACAATGTCCTCCCCGATAATGCGCACATGCTGCCATGGCGAAGCAGCAGCGATAATTTCCGCTTCCCCTGCGGTAAAATGCACCTCTTCCACCATAATGACGGCATTGGTTCCTTCCGGCAGCACATCCCCGGTATCAACCACATAACAGCCGCCTTCGCTAAAAGGCTGCTCCTTGGAAAGCAAGGTCAGCGTTACCGGCGCCGTTTCCTGCGCGCGAAAGGTGTCCGCCGCCCGCACGGCAATGCCATCCATCGCGGCGCTGTTATAATGCGGTACCGACTGCGCAGCGTATACCGAAACCGCCGACACTCTCCCCAGGGCCTCGTCTAAAGCCACCTCTTCCGCCGGCAGCTGGTCAAAAAAGCCGCAGGCGCTCAGACGCTCCCGCCACAAGGCTTGGGCCTGCTCTCTTGTACGGCAGTCCAAATAGGCCTTATTTTTCCCCACGCCTCATGCGCCCCCTTCCGTCCCGGCCGTTACCGGCTGGATCATTACAGGGTCTCCTTGATACAAACCGCTCTTCGCCGCGGGAATATGCAACACCCCGTCAGCCTGAGCCAAGACGCCGATAAGGCCGGACTTGCCCAAAATGGGCTCCGCCACATAGCCTCCGTCTTGCGCTAGAAGTCGTACGCTGATAAAATCATCCCTCCCCGGCGCGGAAGCCAGATTGCGCGATAACACCGCCGGCACGCCGCGGACAGCGGGGGCTTGGCGTTCGCCGCCCAAACGCCGCACGGCGGGCGCTACTAATTGCCCGCATACCATAAAGGCGGCCACCGGATGCCCAGGCAGGCCAAAAACAGGCACATCCTGGGCCATGGCAAAGATCGTCGGCTTCCCCGGCTTAATGGCCAGACCGTGAAATAAAATTCCCGGTTTGGCCACAGCCTGTAAAGCAGGCACGGTAAAATCCCTGGCCCCTACCGAACTGCCGCCGGAAATGAGCACCAATTGGCATGTTGCCGCCGCCCGATTCAGGCATTCGCAAAACTGTTCATAGCTATCCTTGATAATGCCAAAACGCTCTACTTCACAACCCCAGCCGCTTAAAAGCGCGCTAAGAGCGTAGGAATTCACATCGCGCACCTGGCCGCCGGTTGGTTGCACCCCCATCTCCACCAACTCGTCGCCGCTGGAAATCAGCCCCACCTTAAGACGTTTGCGCACCAGTACTTCCTGGCAGCCGCACGCCGCCAAAAGGCCGATATGCCGTGCGTCAAGACGAACGCCTTTTTCCACAAGCACCGCGCCGCAAGCCACGTCCTCCCCCTTGGTCAGCACATTCTCATTAGGGGCCGCTTTTTTTTGCACAAGCAGCGTCCGCCCGTCGGGCTGTTCGGCATATTCCAGCATCACTACGGCATCCGCCCCCATCGGCAGCATGCCGCCGGTGGGAATGACCGCCGCTTGTCCCGGTTCTAGAGAAAAGCCCGCCTCTCGGCCCATATGTATGTCTCCCACTACTTCCAAGAGCGCAGCCGCTGCCTCGCTAGCGCCAAAGGTGTCGGCGCTGCGCACGGCATAGCCGTCAACGGTAGAACGGGCAAAGGGAGGCAAATCTTCTTGCGCCAGGATAGCCGCCGCCGTAACGCGCCCTGTCGCCGCCAGAAGCTCCACGCCTTCCTCTTCCGCCACGGTTGTCACCGCTCGGACAATCATTTCCTGCGCCTTTTGCCAGTCCATGCATGCTAAAAACTCCATCGTATCCCTCATTTCCCTTGCCAAGACAAACTTGAAAACAGGCCTGGCCGGAACCCATCCGGCCAGGCTGTTTTTCGTTTTATTTAAAAATCAAAAACCTTGTTCAACTCATCCTTGGGCACATCAAAAACCACCTCATGAGGCGGCAGTTTTTCCGTACGGAAGAAATCCGGCAAATCATCGGATCCTTCGGCAATCCCGGCTTGCTTATTGAAATGCCGTTCATCCCGTAACACCTGCTTGCCCATTTCCAGATAGTCCTCTACGCTCTTGTTCCAGCCGTAGCGGGCGTTGCACATTTCTACAATGCCTTCCAAACCGGCAGGAATATCCAAAATGGCAAAGGCCACAAACAAACACAGTCCGGTGCTGTCTACAAAGGCCGTGGCGATCTGCAAATTCCGCGACAGATCCACTTGCCCCTCCGCCGCCAACGGGTCCAGCTTGCCGCCGACATTCAGGATATTCGTAGCTACCGCATAGCCAGCCGTGTGGTCGGCGCCCATAGGCGTCGTGGCGTACGTTACCCCTTGGCCTTTTACCGCGCGCGGATCGTAGGCGGGAATAGCCTGCCCCTTAACCACAGGCACGCGGCGCATGCCGAACACCTTGCCGGTTACCGCCGCTCCAGCGCCAATAATCCGTCCCAACGGCGTCGCCTGCCCCACTTCGTGAATCAGGGAAATCGCCGCTTTGCTGTCTCCTGGCGTGAAAAGGCCAGCCTCCATCAGCACGCCTAAGGCTACGCCGGTATCAATGGTATCCAGGCCGTAATCATCGCACAAACGGTTCATCAAAGCCACATCGTCCAAATTATTGATCCCCAAATTAGCGCCCATGGACCAGACGCTCTCATACTCAAAACCGCCTGTGAGCACCTTGCCCTCTTTATCATGATAAATCTGGGAACAGCGAATGACGCAGCCAGGGGAACAGCCATGCCCCACCTTGCCGCCTCGTGTCTTAATGGTTTCCGCCATGGTCTCGCCGCCGAGATCATTGGCGCCTTCAAAGCGTCCTTCGCTGAAATTGCGCGTAGGCAAGCCCCCGGCTTCGCTCAAAATATTGACAAGCACATCAGTACCGTACGCCGGCAGGGCCTGGCTGGTGACAGGATGGGTCAGCAAGGCGTTAGCCAGTTTTTTGGCGCCCGCCCGGTAAGCCGCTTCATCAACATAAGCCATTTTCCCGGCGCCGCTGTCATCGGCCACAATGGCTTTAATGCCTTTGCTGCCCATAACCGCGCCCAAACCTCCCCGCCCTGCCTGCCGGGTGGGAGCCCCTTCCATATCCGTAAAGCCTACGCAAGCTGCGGCCATCCGTTTTTCTCCCGCTGTCCCGATACAGCCGATAGCCGTTTTCGGGCCATACTTACCTTGCAGCTTCGCCACGGTATCATAAATATTCAAGCCTTTGAGCTCCGGCATCTCCACCAAAGACACGCCGGCGGCGGAAACTTGAATCACATAGGTTCCTTCCTGAGCCGGCAGGCCTTCCACAATAATGCCTCTCACGCCCAAGCGCCCCAACTTCGTGCCCATGGCGCCGCCGACATTGCTCTCCTTGATACCGCCGGTCAAAGGGCTCTTGCCGCCAAGGGACATGCGGCCGCCATTAGGAGCGCCCGTGCCGGAAAGCAGACTGCTGACAAAAACCAGCTTGTTCTTCTCACCCAAAGGATGCGCCGTCGGTTCCACTTCCGTTTCCACCAGGCGCGAACTCAAGGCGCGCCCGCCCAGCCCCGCATACTGCTCCCCTGCGTCTTCCTTAACCGACAAGTCACTCATGTTAATTCGATAAAACATCCTTACACCGCCTTCTTTCCTTATTACACCTACGCCTACAACAGTTCCGCATTTCTTCGCAGTTGTTTCTTTCCCTTAACAACGTCCCTCTTAGCGGCTAACCCTCAACCGCCAATTTGATACATTTTTCGCGCATTATCCGCCCCCCATCCCTGCTGCATATAGTGTTTCTCCTGTTTGACCAAAATCGCCTGGCGAAAGATCGCCGCTATTTCGTCGCCCCCTGCCTGGCGGGAAAGGGCCGGTTTCAAGTTCACTTCTTCCTTGCCAAACAAACAGCTCCGCAGTCTGCCGTCCGCCGTCAAGCGCAGGCGATTGCACGTCCCGCAAAAATGCTCGCTCATGGCGCTGATAAAACCAATCGTCCCCATGCCGCCCTGCAGTTGATAACTCTTCGCCGGACCGTTCCCCCTAGGAGCCTCCCCTGCAACCAGCTTATAACGAGTCTCCAGTCTTTCTTTTACTTCCTGCATAGGCACGAAACGTTCTTCCCGATAAAATTCCAAATTTCCCACAGGCATGCATTCAATAAAGCGCACATGGACCGGCATGGTTTTCGCCAAATACGCCAGCTCCGTCACTTCCTGGTCGTTAATGCCCCTTAAGACAACGGTGTTGATTTTCACCGGTCCAAAGCCCACATCCAGCGCCGCAGAAATAGCTTGCAAAATACGCTGCAAGCCATCCGTGCCGGTAAGTTCTTTAAAAACAGCTGCGTTCAACGTATCCAAACTGAAGTTAACCCGCCGCAAGCCTGCTTGTTTGAGTTCTCGCGCCAGTTCGGCAAATAGCATGCCATTTGTGGTAAGAGCCACGTCTTCAATATGGGGCGTAGCCGCTATCTGCCGGATCAGCTGCACCACGTTTTTGCGTACCAGCGGTTCCCCTCCGGTCAGGCGCACACTGTCAACACCTACTGTTGCCGCCGCCTGCACGACCTGGTGCATTTCTTCCAGCGTCAAAATATTAGCATGACCGAGGTCAGGAACGCCGCTGGCAGGCATGCAATATTGGCAGCGCAAATTGCAGCGGTCCGTGACAGAAATACGCAAGTAGTGAATGTTTCTTCCATATGGATCAAGCAGGCTCCTCACCTCTCTTCTTCTCTTTTATACTCTGTTGCTGCCTATTTCGCGGCCACCGCGGTAGATTCCTTCTCCAAAGTTGCCTTGCAACAAACATCTCCGCTCTCCCAAAAAGCCAGAAATGAAATCTGTTATTTTCCATTTCGCTTCTTAGCATCCTCCTGCGGTCTTCGAATGACTCGCCACAACCGTTGCCCCACTTTATAGGCCGCATAGGCCAACGCCGCCGCAAACGCAAAAAGCGAATGCCATGTAACATCCATTGGGTCATAGGTAATCATCCAGGCCAGTAGAATGCCCATACAGCTATATTCCGGCAAACCGAATTCTCGCTTCATTCGCTGTATCTGCGATTGTAACGACAGCATTTCTATTTCCTTGCAATCACAGCCTGCCTCCCTTCCCTACTCTTCATTATAAAATAGAAAACCTCGTTTTACACCTTTAATTTACTGAAAATTCGCTTCTCGTTTTTTTATTCCTTTCTCCTGTAAATTTTCCGTTCTCCTTGAAAGGATGTGCTTATCTTTTTGTCGAATTACAACGATGTAAAAACAAAAGCCCAATGAGCCAGGTAGTAGTTCCCCTCATGCACAATATAAGTACTTAGAAGGGAGGCTGACACTATGACTCGTTTGGAAATGGACCTGCAAGCCTGGGCAGCCGGATACAATGCCGGCGCTCAAGGCAAACCTCCTGTAGAGGGCGCCTACGACAGCTACAGCTTTCACTGCGGCTATGATGAGGGCGCAGCCGACAGAGCCCAAGCGGTAGCCAGAGAAGAAGCCGTTCTTTCCTTCATCGAGGAAACTTTTGAGCCTGATTTGATCCAAGTAGAAGATTTTGAGCTCTTTACCCATGGCAAACAAGTCAAGGACCGTGAAGGTAAATTTATGCTGGTCTTCTTTGATCTGCTGGCCGACGACGTACAACAGTTGTTCCCAGATGAGGTTGTACATTAATCTGAGAATGCTTATAAAAAGCTCGTTTCCTAATAAAAATCCGTGACTCCTTCTTCTAGAAGGTTGTCACGGATTTTTCACATTTCTTTAACCATTCGTACACAAAACCGCCAATCTCCTGTCATGTTCGCCGCTTATACTAAAGACATCAAGCAAACAGGAGGGATTCAGATGATCAAGAAACGTTTAATTGCCACTTTGGCCACGGGAGCCATTTTAGCCTCAGCCGCTTTGGTTTCGGCTTCCCCCGCAGAACCGGTTCCAGGTGCCGGCCCAGGCCCCCGCATGGAACGCCCCTGCATGATGGACAGCGTCAACTGGACCGCCGAACAGCGTGCACAGTTTCAGCAAGATATGCAAAAACACCATGAAAAAATGATGGAACTGCAAAAAGAATTCATTAAAGAAGAAGTGGCCAAAGGCCTCATCTCCCAAGACTGGGCGGACCAACATCTCAAGCGGATGCAAGAGCGCATGGACTGGCAAAAAGCCCATCCCGGCGAGCATCCTGGTTTTCAACATCGCGGCATGATCCCGGACGGACCGCGCGAAGCGCCGCCGGAACAAGGCCGTTAATATACAAGGCAAAAAAAGAAGTCTCAACTATTGTTGAGACTTCTTTTTTCATTCAAAGGCCTATATAAACTGTCCATGCGCACCGTTTTCAGCGACAGTACAATAACTCCTTCTCCTTGGAAAATACAAGAAGTTTTCTCCATAGCCTTGTTTGCAGCAAGTTAGCTCTTTTCACCTTTTCTTACTCTGAAAAATGTCATATAATTTATAATATAGGAAATAATTTACAAGGAGGGTCTAACTATGCCGGTAAAAAAAATCCTGGTTGCTTTTGACGGTTCCAAGCATAGCCGCAAAGCTCTGGAGTGGGCGTTATATTCCTACGAAGCCGGAACTGCCTCCATTGAAGTTGTTACCGTGGTGGAACCTATTGCAAACTATTCGATTCCTGAAGCATTCCCGTTGGAAGTAACCGCCTTTCACCAAGACCAGCAAGCCATGAGGGAGGAAAAATTGAAAGAGCTGCGCCAAGAGTGGGCGGCCTGCGGCAAGGAATTTACCACTCATGTTCTCAATGGCAATATCGTCGAAACCCTGCTTGATTACAGTATGGAAAGCAAGGCCGACTTGCTGGTTACTGGCACGCGCGGCGCCGGAGGCTTTAAAGGCCTGCTTTTGGGCAGCGTAGCGCATGAGCTTGTGACCCATGCCAAAATGCCTGTAGTTGTAGTTAAGTAGCCATTGGTTTTTCTGCTGTTTCGATAGACAGCAACTATATGATAGGAGGCGTATGATGAGAAAAAAATGGACTTCGCTAACCCGTTCCCTGATTATTTCTGGATTATTGATCGGATTTACAATGTCTGCTTCTGCAGCACCTGCTACTACTGCTAAAGAAACTCCTCCCGCCTGTCCTATGATGACAGCCGAACACCGCACCCATATGATGCATGAAATGATGAGTTCGCCGGAAATGAAAACCATGATGATGACGATGATGAAGGAAATGATGACCTCGCCGGAAATGAAGCCCCTTATGATGGATATGATGAAAGAAATGATGAGCAAGCCGGAAATGAAAGAAATGATGCGGGCCATGATGCATGAAGCACCGCCCCAGCAAGCCTCTGTAGTGCAAGAAGATCATTCTCAGCATCAAGCACAAGAAGATCATTCTCAGCATCAAGCACAAGAAGATCATTCTCAACACCAATAGCCTCTTCTAAGCAAAAGGAGCCGCACTTTAGCGGCTCCTTTTATCGTTACCCGCATCATACGTCGGCGGCAACTCGCTCTCTAAATTCCTGCCAGGGAAACGCCGCCCCTGGGCAGTCTGTTCCTTCCGTCACCGCCCGATGGGGCTTCACGTTTTCCAGGGAAATATGATACTTTTTCATCAACTCCCGGGTCAAAGCCGCCGCGCCCTGGAGCTGCGCCATGGGCGGACGTTCTTTGCTGAAATCCCCCACCAACACAATGCCCAGACTGCGCTGGTTTACGCCGAGAGCATGCGCGCCGACTACATTCTCTGGCCGCCCCTCGGCTATTTTCCCATCGCCAAAGACCAGCTTATGATAGCCAATGCCAGCCCAGCCGTTGGTCAAATGCAAATCTTGAATATCCTCACGCGTAGTCGTGAGCGGCATCGCCGCATGATGTATGACAATCAACTCCGTTTTCTTGCGCGGCGCCAGAGGCTCCGAAAAATAGAGCTGCGGCAAAAAGTAATTGTCGCTTTTAACCCACGCTCCTTCGGTCGGCGCTTTCACTTCGCCCGGTTCGCAAGGAATATCAGTAATTTCAAAACCTTTCACTTCCGTGTGCATATTAATATGCGTTTTCCCATCGCCAGCGACAAAAAAGCGAACCCACCTCTCCGCCTCCGCGGTTTTACCAATCCGAACGGCCAACTGCGGCCGCGGATAGCTCTCAAGAAGAGCCGCCAGGCTGTCTTTTACAGTGAGAGCCGCCTGCAGCTCCTGAAAATATTTTCCCAAATGGCGAATCTTCAAATTCTCTTCCAACAGCAACGTCTCTTTTTTTACGCGCTCATCTGCATTATACTCCACCCACAGAGTTCCCTTTTTATCTTGCGCCAAGATAGCATACCCATAGGCTTTAGCCTGAGAAGGCTTGGTTTTTAGGCTTTCTCGCCACTCTTCGCCGCTCCGAAAATGGAGTGTATCTTCTTGCACCACATAGGCTGCGCCATACTGCGCCTCTACTGCCGCCTTAGCATCTCCAAGGTGCGGCAGCGCGGCCGCTTCTGCGCTGTTCACCCCTGCAACAATTAATGTCCAGAGCATCAGCACGACCCCTAATATTTTTTTGCCCCGAATCAGCCCCTGTATCACTGCCCTCGCCAACCTTTCCTTATAACTATGCCGTTCGTGTTCTCTAGTATCCATTGCTATTTCCTCATACAGTTTATCATAAAAAAATTCTTCTTGGAGGTATTTATTGGAAACCAGAGAATATGTATTATATTTGGAAAAACAAGGATTCTTCATTCGACAAAGGAGGCCCCCATGAAAAAACGCTATCTTTTTACTATTTTTCTGCTGCTATCTCTAAGTCTAGTACCTTTAGCAAGCAATCTAGCTTATGCAAGTTCCGCCCCATCCCTATCGAATGTTAAAAACCTGATTCGCGTTCCGCTGACGCGCCAAGACACCGACTATACCTGCGGCATCACCGCCTTACAATCCGTTCTTGGTTACTACCAAATTGACAAACGTTTGGATATGCTGGCTGCGGAAATTAAACCGACTTCCCAAGATGGCACAAGTTACCTAAATATGGCTAACTATGCCGCCTCTTTGGGCTTGAAAGTTTCCATGCGTACAGGAATGACCTTAGAAGAACTCAAAAAACATATTGACCAAAAAGAACCGGTACTGCTGGCCATTCAAGCTTGGTCCGACACCAAAGGCAGCTATGGTTCTTACCAGAGTGAAGACGGTCATTATGTTGTCGCCGTTGGCTATGACGAAAACAACGTCTATTTTATGGACCCTTCTACCCTAGGGCATTACACCTATATTCCTATAGCGGAATTCATCACCCGTTGGCATGATTACGATTCCTTCGAACATACACCTATCAATCGCTTCGGCCTGATTTTGACCAAACCGCAGACAGCCCCCTATAATCCCGAAATAATTACACCGCTTGATTAATTTCAAAAGGAGCTGACCACCCATGCCAAAGTTTAAACTATCTCAGGTCCAAGCGCTTTGGTTCGCCATTCTCTTGGCCCTGTTTCTTGCACCTGCCGATGTGTTAGCCAATCCGGCGGCGACAGCCGATAAAACAGATCGTCCATCGGCTGTCGTAGAACGTTGTTCTTCTATCATCGTCGGCAAAGAAGCCACCAAGGACGGCTCCGTACTCCTAGCCCACAACGAAGACCTGGCAAACTATTGCGCGCACCACTACGTGTATGCGCCTCACTCCAAACACCTGCCCGGCGAAACCGTAACTCTCTTTGGCGGAACCATCATCCCCCAGCCTGCCGAAACCTACGGCTACTCCGCCACCAAAATTTTCGACAAAGCCTATTCTCCTGGAGATATTACTAGCGGCGTCAACGAGCATCAAGTAGCCATCGCCAACAATATGTCCTATCGCCGCGACGCTCCAGTTGTATTGCCAATAGAAGGCCGTATCATCTGGACGGAGTTGACGCAGTTGGCCCTGGAACGGGCTAAAACCGCCCGGGAAGCGGTGGAAATCATCGGCGACCTGGTACATACCTATAAGCTAGGGGGAGATTCAGGCGCCATGTTTGCCGTCACCGACGTCAATGAGGGCTGGTGGGTGGAAGTAACCTTGGAAGGACAATGGGCCGCCCAGCGAGTGCCGGATAATTCCTTTGGCGTCAGAGCCAACATCTTCCGCATCGGCGAAATTGATTTTGCAGACTCCGAAAACTTCAAGTATTCCTCCGATGTCGTAAGTTATGCCCAAAGCATGGGCTGGTACAAAGAAGGAGAGCCGTTTCATTTTGCCAAAACCTATGCCGCACCGGAAAAACTGAACGACCCCTACAATACCCGACGTCAATGGAGGGCGGAAGAAATGCTGGCGCAGCAGCCGAGACAGCTGACCCCCGCCTCGATCATCGCCGTCTTGCGCGATCATTACGAAGGAACCCCTTACGACTTGACCAACGGCTACAAAAAAGGATCCCCCCATCAAACCGACGAGCGAACCCTTTGCAGCGCCAACACCGAAGTCAGCGTCGTTTGCCAAACACGCTCCTGGCTGCCGGCGGAAATCGGCGCTATCACCTGGCGAGCCATGGCCACGCCTTGCACCAGCGTCTTTACACCCTGGTATTACGGAAATCCAACCATTCCGGAAGCATTTAAAAACGGCACCAATCTCTATACCGAAAACTCCGCCTACTGGACTTTCCGCGATCTTTCCCGTTACGCCGATGTGCGTTACCAAAGCGTGAGCAGCGCCATTCATAAGCGCATAGCGCTCTTTGAGCAAAAAGAATTTGCCGCCCAGCCCCAATGGGAACAAGAAGCCCTGCGCCTCTATGGAAAAGATAAACAGCAAGCCATTCGCTTCCTCGCAGAAACTACCAACAACTTAGCCACGCAGTCCGTACAGTTGGGCGATGCGATGCGGCGTCAATAACCGCGATACTCTATGATATATTTCGACAAACACCGCTACAAAAAAACAGCCTGGCTGCCAATATTGGCAGCCAGCTTCCTGCTTCTGGCCTCGGCAGAAGCTTCGCCGCTCCGAGTTACGGGGGACGTTTCCACTACCTATGAAAAAGACTCCTATAGCGACCAGCCAACAATCTCCGGCATCACGCATACCTTGCGGCTTATGTTCGAAAAAGACCTGTCGTCAAATTGGTCAGCGTATACGCGTCTTGGCTGGGAGTACACGTCGCAGCCCGCCCTGGCTGACTTCAATACCGCCAATGACGCCTACGGCCCGGACCGTCAGGCCGTGACAACGTTGGATCAATTCGGTCTTCTTTATAAAACACCGAATCTCACCTGTAAAATTGGCCGTCAAGAAGCCAGCATCGGCAAGACCGAATTACTCTACAGCCGTCCCGCCACCTATATCGGACGCACTTATTTTGTCGATGGCGTCACGGCCGCCGCTTCTGCGGGAAAGTGGGAATTCGACTTCATAGCGGCGCGGGAAGACAACCCCGGCAGACAAACCAATAAACTATACGCCCTGCGCACAGGCTACCACCCCGCCACCGGCTTGAACTACGGCTGCACCCTAGCGCAATACCAGTACAGCAGTGGTGAGCGCACCCGCCACTGGGCGATTGACGCCGCTTGGCAGCTTGGCAAAAGCACCTTTTCCGCCGAGCATACCCAGTCCAATGCCGCTTCTGATAACAAAGCCTTAGCGGCTAGCTGGGCCTATGACCTTGATGACAAAAACACACTCTGTCTTACTACTTTTCACGTGGAACAAAACGGTGATATGGGCAAACAGACCGGATTCGACAACGACTGCCGCGGCGTATACTATGCCCTCACCCGCAAAATTACAAACCGCGATTCCCTGGATATTTTGTATGCCAATCAAACGTATTTAAGCACCGGACAAAAAAAGCGCAAACTTGTCGCCACCCTTAGCCATACCTTTTAAAGACCTCCCTATGCGTCATGAAAAAACCGCTTTACCAAGAAGCGGTTTCCATGACGTTTTTTATTTGTTCCTCCGAAAGTGTTTTCACCTTCAACAATTCCTCCGCAACGGCTATAATATGCCGCTGCGTCATGGGCGCGCCAATCGTGCTAAAAGCCATGCGACAGACACTGTCATGCATTTCATCTTTTTGCCGCTCGCTCATTCGACCCAGAAGGCGTTCGAACTTCTTCATATCCTCCAGGGCGCGCGACTCTTCTGGCTGAATCCCCAAAATCAAGTTTTCCGCCGCTAGGCCAGCTAACAAGATTACGCCTTCCCGAAACAAACGCTGCCCGTTTACCTCTTGAGAATCCTCTAAAGAAAAAAGCAGCCCGCCGTTATTACACTCACTGAGAAGGTCGCCCCTCGGCGCGATTGTCACATATTCAACCTGCCTCCCCCATAGTATTGACGCCACTGCATGCCCTGCTTCATGAACAGCTATAGTATATAAATCCACGCTCCAGCGCTCCTTTCACGCATTAGTCTAGGAAATTGATCTTCTAGATACAACCAGGCAATTCCTTTCGCAAGCTTTCTGTTTTAGGTGTTTGTAACTTTATAAAGATAAGTATTGTCTATGCAAGGAAAATCCCCGCATCGGCTCGAACTAGGTATTACATTAGCAAAAAGACCATCAGGAGGAGTATGGCTATGAAAGCAACGAAAATGGCAGACGATTTGTACATGCTCATATCCCGCCGCCTGTTACTGTTTGTCTACCTCCTTCTATTTTTGATAGCAGTGGCTAGCTTTGATAATCTATTAGCCTTCCGTATAAATTCCTCTTTGGATATTGCGGAAAGAAACCTGCTGACGGTGCAAACGTCCATTGGCGACGCTTCTACGAATGCCGCCAATCATCTGCGCATTTTACAACATGTAGCTCAGGAAAATTTTTCTGAAAACCGACCTTCTTCCCTGCATCCCTTATTCTTGGCTTTAAAAGAAAATCCAGATAAAAAAAGCTACTCCCTACAAACGCTCCCTGCGCAACTAAAAAAAGAAGACTGCAGCTATTTGGTTGGCGGCGGTACGCTTCCCGAGGCGGCAAGCTCCAAAGCAAACGAAATAGAGCTTGCCTTGCGGCTTAATCCCTTATTAAAGGATATTAAGCAACAAGTGCCAAGCGCCACTTGGATCTACTACTATTCCGCAAATTATTTTATTAATATGTACCCCTTTGAACCTCAAGCTCTCTTGTGGTCTGACGTTTGGATGACCCACCCGCTGTTTACCGAAACCAAACCAGATAAAAACCCCCAGCGCTTGCTGCGTTGGCATGAAGTTTATGTAGACGAAGCCGGCAAAGGATTGATGACCTCCCTTGTCGCCCCTGTGTTTGATAAACAGGATCACTTTAGGGCTATGGTTGGCATTGACTTCACCCTTGGCAGCTTACGCCAATATTTGAGCGGCCCAGGCTTAGAAATAGGCACTCCCTTATTAGTTGATAATCACGGAAATGTTTTGGCTGATCCAGTTCAGGACAGGTTAGCAGAAACGAAAGTTCCTCAATTGCAAGATTTGCTGCCGCCTCCATTGCAGGCAAGTGCAAGTACGCTTCTAACACTGCCTGCTAATCAATACCATGATATAGCCGGTTGGAAAGTTTTTGCGATGGACATTGAAGATACGCCGTGGCGCCTTATTTTCATAGTAGATCTAAGCAGCCTCTGGTGGCAAACGCTTTCCAGCATGTGGGTTGAAGCGCTCGCGCTTTTCCTGTTATTAACAGTCTTAGGCGGAGTAGACCAACGCTATCGTTTATCTCAAAATTTGCTTATGTTTAAAGCCGCTGTAGACAGCAGCATAGCCGCAATCATCATTACCGATATACAAAGCCGAATTCAATATGCAAATGACAGTTTTACCACCATGACAGGGTATTCTTCTCAAGAGGTTGCAGGTAAAAAAATCAGCCTTTTAAAGTCAGGACAAACGCCGCAAACAACCTACCGCCATTTATGGAGCACGGTTTTAGCGGGTGAAAGTTGGAGAAACGAACTGCTAAACCGCAAAAAAGACGGAACTCTTTATTGGGCAAGCATATTAATTTCTCCGGTTACCAGCAAGCATACCAACCGTTTTTTTATTGTTGTCATGGAAGATATAACCGAGAGAAAATCATTGCAAGAAAAACTGCACGCACTTGCTACAACAGATGAGCTAACCGGGCTTACTAATCGCCGTCACTTTTTTGAAATTGCAAAAAAAGAATTGGCTCGCGCCGCTCGCTACACCAAGCCCATTTCCGTTTTAATGCTTGACATCGATTATTTCAAACAGGTAAACGATACTGCCGGACATGCGGCCGGCGATTTGCTGCTGCAAAAATTTGCGCAGCACTGCTTATCTCTCATTCGTCCTCAAGATTGCTTGAGCCGCTTAGGGGGAGAAGAATTTGCCCTGCTTCTTCCGGAAACAACGCTAGAGCAAGCTTGGATTTTAGGAGAACGCATCAGAAAATCATTGGAGCACGCTCAATTCGCCGTATCCTCAGATGCAACAACAACCATCACCTGCAGCATTGGAGCCGCACAAAAGCTCGACACGGACGACACTTTTGAAGCACTGCTGTCTCGGGCCGACGCCGCTTTATACGTCGCTAAAAGCAATGGTCGCAACCGGGTTTGCAAGGCCCCTCAATAAAGGCTCAATACCTTATTCCTATCTTTGAAAACAGATTTCATCCGTTTTTCACGCCGCTTGGCACATGTCCTGTAGGCACTACCTTCGAGGCGCTGAGACAATACGTTTGTTGATCATCAAAAAAGATGTGCGGTCGAAAGCTTTCCAAGACAGCCGCCTTATCCAGCCCGCCTAAAAAGAACGCCTCATCGACGCTGACGCCCCAGGCGCGCAATGTTTTAATGGCCCGCTTATGCGCCGGGGCGTCCCTCGCCGTCACCAAAGCCGTCCGAATGGGTTTTTCTCTCTGGTCCGCAAATATTTTTTGCAAATTGTTCAACGCCGCCAAAAAGGACTTAAACGGCCCCGCCCCTAAAGGCTCTTCGCTTTTTTCCGTTTCGTGCCGCTTAAAAGCCGCTAGACCGTCCGCTTGAAATACCCGCTCCGCTTCATCGCTGAAGAGCACCGCATCCCCGTCAAAGGCAATCCGGATTTCCCCTGCGTCATCCAGCTGTTCGAGGTAGGAACCTTTGTAAATCGCCGCACTGGCATGACCGTTTTCAAGAGCCAGCTTTACATCCTCTGCGTTGGCGGATAAGAACAAGTCAGCTCCAAAGGATTGCAAGTATTTATAAGGCGTTCTGCCGCGTGTAAAGGCGGCGCGCGTAATCCCCATGCCGTACGTCTCAATCGCATTGAATACGCGCAACCCTGTATTAGGATCGTTTTTAGAGATCAGAATAATTTCTACCAGCGCCTCGTTTGTTTTCGGATGCCGCAGATCCAATAGACGCTTGATTAAGGGAAAAGCTACCCCTTCAGCAAGGGCTTCGTTCTCATGCTGAATTTGATACTCCGTATAAGCGGCTTCGCCCTCGTTCTCAAAAACCAGGTTGCTCTCATCCAAATCAAAGAGCGCCCGTGAAGATATAGCAATAACTAATTTTCCTTCTAATGAAACGGCCATCTTCCGCCTCCGTATTTCTTTATTAAAAACTATGCTTTGCTTTTCTAGATACTACTGAACAATTCCTTTGCAGACAACAAAAAACACGCTGCAAAAGTTTAATCTTTTGGCAGCGTATTTTTTTAACCAAAACGAAGACTTTGGCTACCTTCGTCCAGATGGTACCATCGCCCCTTGGAGTGTCGAACACTAAAATACCCCCTGATTTACAAGAGAACAAACAGCGCCCTATCTCCGCTAAGCACTTCGGGCCATTAGTAATAGGCTCTATCTACTGTCTTAGACTGCCTCTCCAGAAAAAGATTGCAAGTAAGATTCAAGCTATATTTTTTGATTGGCGGTCCCACTTTCACATAGTGCAATTCATAATCAAGAAACTTTTCATATACCAAAAAAGAAAAGTATTTACGTAATGTTGATTGTGATATTCCCAAAGCATCACTAATATCTTTTGCTGACCCGCTCTCGTTCTCAGGGTATTGTGCAAGAGTGCGCAAAATGACAACAACCGTGTCTTTATTAATGCCTTTAGGAAACTGAAACTGCTGATAGCATCCTATAAGATTATCAATCATCGCTATTTTTTCTTGTGCTTTTTTCATTTCATCTCCTCCAGCTTTCGCCTGATATTCTTTTATTCATTGCTTCTATTGCACTTAGAACTGCGCTATTGTTAAACTCCTTGTCAAGGCTTCGACGGACTTCTATGCGCAGTAAATTGTTGGCTAATCCTGTAGCCATTATCTCTTCCACGATCTCATTCTCCGCAGCATCGCCACAAAAATAACAATCTCGTTCAAAATACACACCTTCTTCAGCCAGCCGATTTTGCATAGCAAGAGGCATCTTGACTGCACATTGCGGATGCGCATTAACAATGATTTGCTTCACCCCTCTAGCTTTGCTGAAGCTCACCATTTGTTCCGCCTCTACAGGGTCAAGATAATCAATTCCCAACATGCAGCCAGCATTGGCCATAAACTCTAAAAGCTGATATATTTCAGGGAGTACCGTTCCCATCTCATTGGTAATCTGAAACTCATCACTGCAGGGCGCCATCCAAACACATTGAGCTCCCTTGAGAATAGCTTTTCTAACAAACTCTACACTTAGGTTTTGATTTATCGTGATTCCTTTTACATCATGAAGAAGAGCATTTTTATGATGTAAAAACTCCAACATGAATGCGGTTGAAGCGGTTTCATCTCGCAAAACAATTCCCGCAAAGCCTATTTTTTTAGCGTGCTCCACAACTTGCGTCAGCATTTCAATATCTGATTTTTTTTCAAATTCGCCACTAGTGGCAACTTCCTCGATCATGTCTAAGTATCTATGCATAAAATCATCCCCTTCACCTACCGCACCATTTATTCTTAAAACATATATAAAAAAAGGACACCCATGTTGCCATGGGTGTATCAATCCAAATGCCAGTTCCCTTCCAAAAGATACCAGCAAACACTGCACTATCATAAACACATAGAATACCCTAGCCAAGCCCAGGCATGCTCGTGTTGAGGGGAATCATTCACAAATATCGATTAGGCTTGGGCAACAACGGCTTATTTATATACATTCGAATCTAGTTCAGGCATAATTTTTTCAATCTCTTCCAAGCCGCGTTTAGCAGCGGCCCCGCGTTGAATACCCAAGCGCGTAATTAAATATTCTACGACAAACATAATACCCATATGTGAGTTTTGAAACGATAAACTTTCGAAAGAGCAAGGCAAAAAGACATCCGCCAGACTCACCAGCGGCGAAGAATAGCCATCTGTAATGGCGATGATTTTAGCGCCTTTTTCTCTGGCGATACGACTAATTTCATTGGTCCGTTTAGCATAGCGCGGCAGACTAATGGCAACCACAACATCCTCAGAGTTCAATTTAGACATAATGGACTGCGTCCGCACCGACTCAGGGTAAATCAGTTCGCATTCCGTACCTAAGCGAGTTAAGCCGTCACTTAGATAATGCGCCATGGGAAAGCTGCCACGCACACCGATGACATAGATGTTTTTTGCTGCAAGCAAGAAAGAAACCGTCTTTTCCAAAGCTTCATCCGATAAGAACTCGGCGGTTTTATTAATGTTTTTCACTTGCATCGCGGCACACTCAAGAAGTAACTGGTTATCTCCTACACGTTCCAAATTCTTCTCAAATCTCCTTGAAGGAGCAACTTTATCACGAACCAGCTCTTGCAAATCTTTCTGAAATTGAGAGTATCCTGTATATTGCAAGGCATAAGCCAAACGCATGATTGTCGCCACGCTCACTTTGGTTGCCCCAGCTAATTGCTCAACCGTTAAAAAAGCCACTTCGGTTGGATTTTTTAAAATATAATCGCCAACCTTGCGCTGTGCAGCAGTAAACGAATCTATTTGATCTTCCAGTAAATTCAACACATTTTTCTGCATAGTAACCCCACCATTTCACGTATCTATTTGGCTTAATTATACGCATCATGGCTAGCAATGTAAAATTTATTTCATTTACAGCTGCACAGCAAGGCCTGTGCATTGCCATTTCCTTACGGCAGAAAGAATCTATGCCTATTTTCAAATACCGTCAAAGCCGATTTGTAAGGCTTTCATGTTTTTCTCAATGGTTGCCGGCGGTACGCGTTTAGCAACCGCTTCTTTCACCGTTTCCATCGAAACCAGCCCCGAGGCTTTAACAAGCAAGCCGAGAGCAATAATATTAGCAAACAAGTCCTTCCCCAACTCGTCGACAGCCAGCCTGGTTATCGGCACTTTTACGAGACGAGGATGGTTCGGCGCTTGAGGTACTAAATCCTCATCAATAATCAACAAGCCATCCTTTTCAATATCGGCGGCATATTTATCCGCCGCTTGCTGTGTCATGGCCAGCACAATGTCCGGCGTGGTTACTTTCGGGTGATAGATAAAGGATTCCGCTAAAATCACTTCTGCTTTCGAAGCGCCGCCGCGGGCTTCCGGACCATAGGACTGGGATTGTACGGCTTCTTTTCCTTCCATAACAGCGGCTTCCGCCAATATGATGGCGGCCGTGATAACGCCTTGTCCGCCGGAGCCTGATAATCGAATCTGCTGCATTACCGTACACCTCCTGCACGGGAAATTACTTTTCCATACTCTTCTGCATACTCTGCGCGGGGCGCTTCATGAAGTACGCCGATCGGAAAGCGATCTTCGCGTTCTTCGGGTTTCATTTTTTCGTAAGCCCCAATCATGAGTGCTTTTTCATTCATCCAGCGCAGCATCGCCGAGGCATCTCCCAGCTTATTGCGTCGTCCGTAACCGATAGGACACTGCACTATGGCCTCAACTAAAGAAAAACCTTTATTTTCAATGCCTTTACCGATCATATCTGTTAAATGTTTTACATGATACGCGGTACTCCGCGCTACATAACTGGCGCCAGCCGCTTGGGCCAACAGGCACGGATCAAAGGGTTTGTCGATCGTGCCATAGGGCGCGGTCGTCGCTTTCTTGTCTAAAGGAGTCAAGGGCGAGGCCTGCCCTCCGGTCATGCCGTAGATGTTATTGTTGAAAAGAACTACCGTCAAATCAATGTTGCGCCGCATACCATGAATAAAATGGTTTCCTCCGATAGCCGTGCAATCGCCGTCGCCGGTAATCACAATGACATTCAGTTCCGGATTGGCCAGCTTAATGCCTGTGGCAAAAGGAATCGCCCGGCCATGAGCCGTATGCAGCGTATCAAAATTCATATAGCCGGAAGCCCGTGACGAGCAGCCGATCCCCGAGACAATGACTGTTTTGTCTTGTTCCAGCCCTTTTTCTTCAATGGCGCGCGCAATGGCTTTCATCGCAATGCCGTTGCCACAGCCAGGGCACCAGATATGCGGCAGCCTGTTTACACGAAAATATTTTTCGTAGCTTCTCATTTCGCCACCTCCTGATGCAATTTTTCAATGGCCTGGCCAATTTCGCCAGGGGTGAAAATTTCCGTATTATATTTTGGCAAGGATACGACTTGCGCTTGCCCCGCTACAGCACGCTCTACTTCATGCACAAGCTGTCCGTAATTCATTTCCGGTACCAGAATAGCTTTTACGTTTGCGCCGACTTCGCGAATAATTTTATCGGCAAAAGGCCAGATTGTCATCAAGCGAACCATACCCACTTTTACGCCTTTTTGACGGGCCGCTTCTACCGCCGCATACGCCGTTCTGGCCGTGCCGCCGTAGGCGACAACCGCGATCTCCGCATCATCCATAAAGAACGAGTCATAATGCGTAATCTCGTCTTGGACCTGCATAATTTTTTGATGCAAACGGTTCGTTACTTCTTCGGTCAGCTTGGCATTGCCCGAAGGAAAGCCTGTCTCATCATGCACCAAGCCGGTTACATGAATGCGATTTCCCGTGCCAAAGTCAGCCGGATTCGGCACCAGATCCTCCATGGGACGATAGGGCTGATATCCTTGCTCTCGCGTGCAAGACGGCTTGCGGCGCGGATAGATTTCAATTTCATCTTCTGTCGGCAATTCCACGCGTTCCCGCATATGTCCCACCACTTCATCAAGCAGCACGATGACAGGCGTGCGAAAGCGTTCCGCATAATTTACCGCTTTCACAGTAACCGTAAAGGCTTCATGAACCGTCCAAGGAGACAGGGCAATCATTGGATGATCCCCATGGGTTCCCCAGCGCGCCTGCATTACATCCCCCTGCGAGGGAGCCGTCGGCTGTCCTGTCGACGGGCCCACGCGCTGCACATTCACAATAACTGCCGGCACTTCCGCCAGCACGCCATAGCCAATCAATTCCTGTTTCAAAGAAAAACCGGGGCCCGAGGTGGCCGTAAGCACTTTCTTCCCGGCCAAGGCGGCCCCGAGGACCACTGCCATCCCGGCAATTTCATCTTCCATCTGAATAAAAGTCCCGCCTACTGCAGGCAAGTCTTTGGCCATTTTTTCCGCAATTTCCGTTGACGGAGTAATGGGATAGCCGCCAAAGAAACGTACGCCTGCCGCCAAAGCGCCTAAGGCGCACGCTTCATTTCCTTGAATAAGCTGAGCCTTACTCATGCTTCCACCTTCTTTTCCACGTAAATTGCATAGTCGGGGCACCGAAGTTCGCATTGACCGCACAGAATGCAGTCAGCTTCGTTTTTCACTGATATTTTCCCCAGACTATCAAGTTCTAAGATATGTTTTGGGCAAAAGGAAGCACAAATATTACATCCCTTGCAGCGCTCATTCAAAATGGTTATATTTGCAGCCATCATATCCTCCTCACATACTACACGTCCAATTTACAAAAGCATCTATTTCGAAAAGCCATATAACCGAGCTGGATTGTCCACTAAAATGCGTTTTCTCACGCTTTTCTCAGGAGCCCAATCCGCCAGCAAATTCAGCAAAACAGCATCATCCGGCTTCTTGTCCGCCGCTGCCGTAGGGTGCGGCCAATCGCTGCCCCAAACCACCTGATCTGGAGCCGTATCTACATACGCCTTGGCTACGGCGTAGCGATCCATATAGGAAGGAGCCCCTGTTTTCGACAAAATATACGCGCCTGACAATTTGACCCAGCATTTTTTCTGCTGCAGCATCGCCAAAATAACATTGAAGGCAGCATGCGTCACGCGCGGGACATGTCCTAAATGATCAAAGACAATAGGACAAGGTATCTTTTCCCAAATCGCCTGCTCTTTGACAATTTGATCGGCTTTGGCAACCACTTGCACATGCCAGCCCAACTCATGGATTCTGCGCGCTAAAGGAAGCACCATGCCAACATCGGTGACCCCTTTGGCAATGGAGAAATTGAAACGAATCCCTCTAACTCCAGCTGCATTGAGTTTATGCAGTTCTTGATCCTTTACCTTGGTGTCAACCACCGCAATGCCCCGCGCGGTTTCTAGGCCAAACTCTTTCAAAGAATCCACCAGCAAGCTATTATCAACGCCATAGGTAGAAGGCTGCACAATCACGTGGCGCATGATCCCCAACCGCTGCTGCAGCAATCGATACTCGGCTACCGTCGCATCGGGAGGCGTGAGTACGGCTCCCGGCGCCAACGGATAGCGCGCGTCATAGATATGATGATGACAATCGGTGGCATGCAGGGGCATTTTAAAATTCGGCCCCGCCGTACCGGCGGAATGGGGCACCTTTTGTCCCGCAGCCAAAAGCTGTGCCGCTTGCACCGGAACCTGCGCTCCCAAAACCGTGCCTACGGCGCAGCCCACCATACCGCCCAGAAAAGACCTTCGCGAAATCGTTTTGCCAGTCATTTCTCACCCTCCCAGCTATTTTCCATCAGCAGGATCGCTTAGTTGCAATAATCGTCAATAATTTCACAGCTGATTTTTTCCAGCGATTTGCCTACCCAAGACTTGTCGCGCGGGACGCGGTCTTTAATGCCTTGAATGATCGCCTGTTCTTTGGCCAGTTTCGCTTTGGCTTTTTCCAATACTACCGGCGCATCAGCCGGGCTAATCACAACAATACCGTCTTGGTCTCCGACAATAATATCTCCCGGATTTACGACTACGCCGCCGCAGCTGACAGGAACATTGATTTCTCCCGGGCCGTCTTTATATGGGCCTTTGGGCTGAACTCCTGCCGCATAGACTGGCATGTCCAGATCCTGCATGGCTTCCGAGTCGCGAATAGCGCCGTCAATGACTACGCCGGCTAAACCATTCACAGCCGCTTGGGTCATCATGATTTCCCCGGTAATGGCGTTGGCAATATCACCTTGGGCGTCGACAATAATGACATCCCCGGGTTGGGCTAATTCTAAGGCTTTATGCAGCATCAGATTATCACCAATTCGCGCTTTTACCGTAAAGGCAGTACCTAAAAGAGGTTTCGTATTAAAGGGCTTGATTCTTTGGTCCATGCAGAAAAAGCGGTTCATTTCATCTGCAATATTCGCCACCGGCAAGCCCTGAAATTCACGAACCAACTTTGCATCCGGACGATTTACTTTCAAATACACTCTGCAACCAACGTTTGACATAGTAATTCCTCTTTTCTTTGATAAATTAAAAGTTTTTATCGTATTGACGGTAAGCTATCTCGCCAAATACTCTGCATTCACCAAATCCGGTTTCTCTAAGGTAATTCCCCGGCTGACTTTAACGATGTTTTCCATGCAGCGTTTAGCCATGGCCAAATTGATATCTCTCGTGCTGCCCCCCATATGAGGCGTAACAATCACACGCTCTTGCCAAAACAACGGATTATCAGTCCCGGCCGGTTCTTTTTCCAAACAATCCAAGCCAGCGCCCAAAATCTCCCCGCTTTGCAGGGCTTCTACCAAGTCCGCTTCATTGATAAGGGCGCCGCGAGCTGTATTAATCAAAATGGCCGTCGGTTTCATCAACGCCAAGGCGGCTTTATCAATCATATGCCGCGTTCCTTCATTTAAAGGCACGTGCAAGCTGATAACATCCGAGGTTTTAAGAAGCTCCTCCTTTTCCAGATACACCAAATCCAGTTTTTTCTCTTCCTCTGCCGGCAAACGGAACACATCATAATAGTACACTTGCGCTCCAAAACCTTGTACTTTTTTAGCCACTAATTTGCCGATGGCCCCTAATCCTACCAAGCCTACGCGCTTGTTTTCCAAGGTATAGGAGCTGCTGCCCCAGGCGCCTTCCTGCCATTTGCCTGCCACTACATTTTGATGCAGCCCGACCAACTGCCGATATACCGCCAGCATCAAGAGTACCGCCATCTCCGACACGGAAGCCGCGTTCATGCCCGGCGTGATTGCCACTTGGACGTTATGCGCTCCGGCCGCTTTTACATCTACTTTGTCAAAACCTACGCCCCATCTTTGAATCAACTTCAGATTAGGAATACGCTCTATATCGGTTTCTCCCAAGCTCAAGATGCGCAGAATAACATAGTTTGCATCGGCTAATTGATCATACTCATTGGCTGAAGAAATTAGTTTCAACTGAAAGCCTGCGGGTGTTAATTGCTTCAGCATATCCTGTATTTCAGCGTCATAGGTTCCCGTTAAAGCAATGATTTCCATCCTGAATCCTCCTTACTCAAAAAAGTCCCAGCCAGCGCCAGTAGGTTGCCGCAACTACGGTATAGAGAACGACGCCTACAAAGCAAAGCATGCCGCCAATCTTGGGAAAGTCGCCTACCGTAACCATGCCAGTTCCCAAAACCAAAATATTCGATAAGGTATTGTAAAACATCAAGAAGGGAAAGCCGCCAATCAGCATACCGGTAGGCATGGCCAACGCCGCTGCCGGCAAGCCTGCTTCTGCCGCCAAGGCGACAATAATGGGCATAAACAGCACCGTTAGGCCAGTGGTACCAAAGAAGCCAAAACGCGAGTACTGTACAATAAACATTACAAAGGCAATCACCACAAACGAGGAGGCGCCAACCAATCCCAACGAGCTGAAGACCTTAAAGGCCAGCCATTTCGCAGCGCCGGTCTTCATCAGAAAGTGCCCCATCGCCAAGGCTCCGCCGCTCATCATCAAAATGTGATAAGCAGAATCTCGGTTAGTGTCCTTCCAAGTGATTACGCCGAACTTCGGCATAAAGAGCAGGCAAACCCCCAGATAACAGGCAATGGTTGTATCAATCTTGGTAATATCGCCTGTAGCCCACAAAGCCACTACCAGAACAAATACGCTTAAGGTTCGCCATTCGGCGCTGGATATTGGCCCCATCGCTTTCAAACTGGAGCGGATGTGCTCTACACCGCCTGGGATGGTCTCATGCTCCGGCTTGAACACCTTACGCAAAAACCACCAGGTAAAAAACGTCATAACAAGTGCAGGCGGCAAGCCGTACATCAGCCAATCCATGTAACCAATGGTTACGCCGCTGGCTTTAGCGATAAAATCGACAGTAATGGGATTGGGCACGGTCGCCGTGAGAATTCCCGGAGAAATACTTGAATTCGTAAAGGCCAAGGTCAGCAACAAATTGACCGCAAAAACAGAGCGACCTTCCTTTAGATCCCCTTCATTTGCTTTTTTGTACAAAGCGATAATCGCCAAGCAAATCGGCAGCAGTATCGCCGTACGAGCCGTTGTCGACGGAACCATAAAGGCCAAGGCAATATTGGCAATCGTAACGCCCAGCGTAATATTGCGCGCCGAACAGCCAATACGGTCCAGCAGCCAATACGTAAAGCGTTCCGCTAAGCGGGTCTTTTCCATGGCCGCCGCCAGCATCGTCGCTCCAATGAGCAGAAAAATGGGTGATGTTGCAAAGTCGGCCAACACCTGCGTAGTGGACCCCAGCTTCAACAATACAGCCGCCGGCAGTACCATTAAGCTTGCCACTGTTAATTCCACCGGTTCTGTTAGATACAAGGTCATGAGCCCTACTAAAATGGCCAGCGCATTTTGCCCCGCCTCTGTCAAGCCTTCGGGCGTCGGCATAAGAAGAACCGCCGTAAACAGCACAATTGTCAAAGGCATGCCAATTTGCTTGCGCCAATAACCAATTCCTGATTTCTTTTGAACAACTTCCGCCATAGATACCTCCCGCTCGCTTCCGCCAACCCGTTTATCTTACTCCTGCCAAGCTGTAACTACCTCTTGCCAAGTTGCAGGCGTTTTGCCGTTAAATTTTTCTTTGATATTTTTCGAAGCTAGCCAATTTAATCTTTCATGAGTAGCTTGAGCCATCGTCGGTTTAATATGAAGACCGTTAAGCATTTCCATTACGTTGAGCATTTCATGGGCCCGTCTTGCCGCATGAACCGCGCTGCCTGTAACCAAACGGTTAAAGGTTTCTTCAAAGGGACAAGCGTTCATGGTTCCCGCCAGCGATTGAAGCACCAAGTGATCCACCTTCATTTGCGACGCCGCTTCCAACACCTCGACAAACAAAGCCGGCAGCCCTTTCATAAAGATGCTGCGAATCAACTTGATCGCCGTCGCCTCACCAGGTACGTCGCTGATTTTTTCCAGCTTCATATGGTATGGCGCCATCACTTCCGCCAAGCGATCTTTGCCTTGACCGCTAATCAAGGTCGGCACTTTATGCTTGTACAGCGGCAGCGAACCCAGCATGGCCCCGTCAACAAAGTCCACGCCCAAATCCTTTACTTCGGCATCAATCTTCTTTTTGACATCCGGGGACGAGGCCGACACATCCACATACAATAAGCCGGCTTTCAAATCTTTTTTCAGTCCTTTCGCCGTCTCAAGAGCCTTATCGCCAGGAACTGCCACAATGACTACATCCACTTGGCTCAAAACGTCTTCCGGAGCCGCCACAAGGGTTACCCCTGACTTTGCCACTCGCTCTTGCAAAAGCGCCCCAAACTGCGGATGTCCTTGCATAACGTCATACGCCAAAATGCCTTCCAAGCCTTCTCCCTTAAAGCCAGTGGCCATTTCAAAACCAACTTCGCCAAAACCAATAAATCCTAGTTTCATTATTATATCCTCCTTTGAATTTTCACGGCTTACCATAATCCGATTAGTTTCCAATATCCCAGGCTTACGGTCATATGAAGAGCAAAACATAGGCTCGCAAAGACCGCTCCCAGACCCCAAAATTCTTTTTTCTCGTTATACCCAAACCCGAAGAGAACCACGCCCACCGCGCCTGTGTAATGAGTAAGATTCGAGGCAAAGGACGCCGAAAAGAACAGCAAGAAAGCAATAGGCAGCGCTGGCAAATTGGCCGCCGCCGCAATCGTAAACAAAACCGGAATCATTGAGGCTACAAACGAGCCTCCTGAGGCAAAGACATAACGAATCACAATACTAAAGAGCAGCATGCCCCCCATAAGAACCAGCGGGCTTACGCCCTCAAAGCTGACATTTTGCATAACAAGTGCTGCAAGCCAATCAAAAAATTTCGCTTTAGCCAGCGCCGCACTAATCCCCATAATGCCGCTATACCAAAAGAAGGTACTCCAGCCGCTTTTTGCATTTAAACAATCATCCCATGTAAGAAGTCCTGTAAGTATGCTGCCCCCTAAAAAAGCCAAGGCCACTGTAGACGCCTCAATTTTAGTAATGCTGCCTGTAAGCCAGCCCAAAACAGCCATGACAAACAAAGCTGCAAGAATTTTTTCCTGTTTGCTCATAGGCCCCAGCTTCGCCAACGCTTCATCCGCCAACGTCACATTGTCGATTGTTTTGATTTCCGAAGGATACAGCTTATTGAAAAGCCAAGGAATAATCAGCAAGACCAGCATTCCCGGCACAACGGCCGCCTGAAACCAGCTAAGCCAGGTAATATCTACTTTTAAAATTTGATTGGCAAAGCTGACAAGGAGCGGATTCATCGAAGTTCCCGTCAGAAAGATGCACCCGGTTGTGTTGGTAATTGCAAATAGCAATACCATAAAGTAAGCGCCGCAGCGTCTGCGGGTTTCACCAGGCAACGACCCCAGCGACGTCGCGATGTTTTCATAGATCGGCGTGATGATCGCGCCAGTCCGCGCAATATTAGAAGGGATGGCCGGAGACAGTATCAGGTCGGTAAAGGCCGCCACATACCCTAGCCCTAAAACCGTCCGCCCCATTTTGCGAATCAAAAAATAAGCAATTCTTGCCCCTAAGCCAGTCTTATGAAAGGTGGAACCAATCATAAAGGCCGTCAAAATCAACCAAGAAGCCGAAATGGAAAAACCAGTCATAAAAATAGCTTGTTTCTGCAGTAAAATGCCGATGGAACCTAAGGCAATCAATAAAATGACTGGTTCCGGATAGGGCTTTAAGACCAAGCCGATAATCGTCGCCAAATATACCGCAAACATGGTCCAGGCTTCATGTGATAATCCCTGCGGCGTCGGACACAGCAACAGAATAACGGCGACGCCTATGCAAATGAGAAACCGCCCCAACGAAGAATCAAGTTTGCCGGTTATCGTCTGCGCTGCCATCCTAGAGTTTCCCCATGGCCGAACGAATGCAGTCAAAATTCAACTCGTCCGCTTTTCATACCAGTACCGCTTCAGGACTGCGTTTAGCTGTATTGCCTTCGGTGGAATGCACAAAGATGCAATGCACAATTTCATCAGGCAGTCCGTGTATAGCCGCGACAATAGCGCCGGAAACAGGGTGCCTCAAAAGCGCTCCTTGTTTCGATTTTATCGACGGGCCGCCTTCGACTTTCTCCCATTCTAAAAACTTTCCAATATCATGCAAAATAGCGCTGGCAATGACGACGTCATGATCTAGTACATAATCGCCATTTCCTTTATAGGCTGCGTTGTATTCTTCCAGCAGCATTTTGCACATGCGCGTTACAATGCGATTGTGCTGCAAACAGGATACAGGACAACCAGTGAAGGATTTAATAAAAGGCATTTTGTCGTAATCCTCAACGGTCCAACCGCTTTTCTTCATGACATACTCATGGCAAGCAATAACACCTTGTTTAATTGTTTCGTCTTTGATCCAGTTGATTTCCGGGAATACTTCCAGCAACTTCTCTCTCATTTTTTCTCCTCCTTGCTAAATTAGGACCATTTAGAAATCCAGACTTCTGTAGGCAATGTTCCCGTTTAAAATGGTGGCTTGCGGAACCAAAATCTGAGTACAGGGTAAAATTTCACCAAACACATCTTCCATTTGCAAGTTGGTCTCTTTAAGTTTGAATATAGCTACATCCCCAAAGGCTCCAGGTTTTAAAGTTCCTAGTTTTCCCGCCATGCCCATTAACTGTGCCGGGGTCTGCGTACAGGCTCTCACTACTTGCGCCAACGACATTCCTAAATTTAAATATTTGGTCATAATATAAGGAAGTCCATAGACAGAGTGTTCAAAAACGCTGCTGCGCACCACATCCGTGCTGACCACGTCCGGAAAAAAGCCATCCTGCAAAGCCGCTTTGATTACGGCAAAAGCGTAGTGCCCTCTGCCATCGGCCGTGTCAAAGACAACGCCGCGCGTTCGCGCAGCCTGCACACTAGGTTCTACTCGCTTTTGCGCATTTAGAATAGTTGGTCCTTTGCCCTGGAAAACATGAGTATACGTATCGCCTTTGCGCAACAACGCAAGAAGTTCCGCTACTTCACAAGGAGGGTTTGTCGTATGCACAACAACAGGACACCGAAACTCTTCCGCTATTTCCACCGTTGCCGCTAACGGCTTAACGCCCCACTCTCCAACAACTTCTTTACTTTGCCGCAGCTTAAGACCTAACAGATGCGAACTGTATTTTTGCAAGAGCCGCCCCAGCGCTTCTTTGTCATATAGTTGCGGTGCAATGGGCTCTAGGGCCTTCGGCAAGGTTGCTAGGCCTGCTGGCGATACATGAAGATACGCAAAGGTCCTCACTTGATTCGCCGCTATCACTTGCATGAAGCTTTCAAAATTATTAGGGCCGGCACTGCCTTGGTCGACAACCGCCGTTACCCCTTGGCACAGCATCGTCGAATCAGCATGAATGCCAATATGAGTGCCCCCGGGAAAAACATGCGTATGGTAATCAATTAAGCCAGGCATAACAAGACAACCCTTGGCGTCCAGTACGCTCTTAGGAATAATCTCTTCCCCCGGAATCGGCTCGACGATAATGTTGTTTTTGATAAGCACATCGCCGTCTACCAGCTCATCTCGCGTCGGTTCTACGATCTTCCCGCCTTTAATCAGCAAATCAATCTGCATCATTACACCTTGCTTTCGCTTTGATTTAGATCCATAGGCTTAATAGCCGGGACAATTACAAGGACGGCAAACGCCGCAAAAAGAAGCAAAATGCCGCTGACTCCCAATGCCAACTGAAAGCTACCTGTAGCTTGAACAATGAATCCAGTTATCGACGGGGCCAAAATGCCGGCAACAGCGCCTACGGTATTCATACTGCCCACAACCGTACCGGTCATGCCTGGAGGCGAAACCTCCGTCGCTAACGTGAACATCATACCGCCAATCGTCGAGCCAGCTGCTACATTTAACGTAAGAATAGCAACGGCAATCATCGGATCATCTACAAAGCCGACAATCATAATCGTAGAGGCGCAAAGCTGCGCAAAAACAAGTACTCCTTTTCGCGCTACCGTTAAGCTGGCGCCGCGCCGCAGCAGCCAGTCCGACGCATAGCCTGCAAGCGGCTGGACCAGAAAAGCCGTAAAGAAAGGAAGCGATGCGTAAATACCCATTTTAAGAATGGAAAAGCCGCGCTCCATAACCAGATACGAAGGCACCCAGGTCAAAAACATATAGTAGAGATAGTCACCGCAGAACTTCGTCATAAAAATCCCTAAAGTACAGCGATTCGTTAAAAGCTGCCGCCATGGTGTCTTTTGCTTCGTTTTAACACTGGCGGTTTGCTCTCCAGCGACTTGTACGCGTTCTTCTTTATACCAGAAATACCAGAGCGCACACCAAAGCAAACTTCCTAAACCGGTAATAATAAAAGCCCAGCGCCAACTGTACTGTGAAATCAAGAAACCCATGATTATTGGCGTCGCCGCATACCCAAGGCGAGCGCCGGACAAATACATGCCAATGGCTGCGCCACGCTCTTTCGAGGGAATTTTATCGGCCGCCACTTTCGCCATCACCGGAAATACCGCCGCCTCGCCAACACCAACCCCCAAACGGGCCGCGATAATGCCAAACAAGCCTGTTACAACTCCGGTTGCTGCCGAAGCAAGGGACCAAATAGCCGCCGCCCAACCTAGAACCGGTTTAGCCCCATATTTGTCTGCCAGATTCCCCGCTGGAAGGTTGAATAAGGTATATGTCCAAAAAAACGCAGATAATGCAAGCCCCATCGTCCCAGGATCAATGTTCAAGTCTTTCATGATGACCGGAGCTGCTATTCCTAGACCACTTCGATCAATCCCCATTACAAACATACAAAGAAAGAGAACCCCGACCAATTTCATCTGTTGCCCTTTTGAATTAGCCACTGCACTTCGCCCCTTTTTCGCTGTAGTAATTTTTACTTCTTTTCTTTTTTGTAAAAATTATTTCTTTAATTGTAACAAATTATCTGTCAATGCAAAGTTTCAAATAATCAGTTTTTCAGATAAATACCATGCAATTCCTTATGCATACTCCTAATTTCAAGACCATTCTTTAAAATCAAAAAATATAAACGACAATGCTCAAAAGCAACATATTAGTTAATTATTGGCAAATAAAAAAGACCGCCTAACAAGGCGGTCAACATTTGAGCCATTCAATAGCGCTCCCATATGATATTGTACACTCACTTACTCGTACTCCCTATCTTTGCAAAAACAAGCGATAACTTTGGATAACCACGAGCGGCGTCAGCGCCAACGCATAGATCGCAGCATGTTGAGACGAAGTCAGGGCTGCAATTTCAAAGGCTCTGGCCAACGGAGCATAGTTCAATACGATTTCCAAAAGCAAACAACCGCAAGCCGCAGCCAGCCAAACATAAAGGTTACGAAAAACGCCCAGCGCCCAAAGGGATTCTTTACCTCTGCAGTTGAAGCCGTGAAACAGCCTAGCGAGACACAAGGTGGCAAAGGCCATCGTACTGGCAACCGCAGCGTTTCCGTCCGTCAGCCCTATATAAAATGCAGCCATGGTGCAAATAGCAATCAGCAAGCCCTCCCCGAAAATATGAACTGCAAACGCTTTGTTAATCATCGATTCACGCGCCTGCCTTGGCTTTTCATCCATAATTCGTTCATTATGGGCTTCAAGACCAATGGCTATCGCCGGCAAGCTATCCGTAAGAAGGTTGATAAACAAGAGGTGTACGGGCGCGAAAGGCACGGGCAGCGCCGCTACCGAGGCATATAGGACCGAAAGAATTCCTGCGGTATTGCCGGACAATAAAAACCGAATCGAGTTCTTTATGTTGGCGTAAATGGCTCTGCCATTGGCAATGGCTTTCACAATCGTAGAAAAGTTATCATCCGCCAGCACCATGGCCGCCGAATCCTTGGCTACTTCGGTGCCTGCAATCCCCATCGCAATGCCAATATCAGCCTGTTTAAGAGCCGGAGCGTCATTTACGCCGTCCCCCGTCATGGCAACCACATCCCCGCGGCTTTGCCAGGCGCGTACAATTCTTATTTTATGTTCCGGCGATACCCTCGCATAAACCGCTGCGTGCTCTACTCGCTCTTTAAGCTCCGCTTCGCTCATGCCGTCCAGCTCAACGCCCTCTAACGCTTCCTCGTTCCCCCGCAAAATACCGACCTGCCTCGCTATAGCCATAGCAGTACCCTTGTGGTCCCCTGTGATCATTACCGGTTTGACTCCGGCCCTTACACATTCCTCAACTGCGCCTAACGTCTCTTCTCTTGGAGGATCCATCATCGCAAGGAGGCCTAAAAAGGTCAATCCGTTTTCATCTGCCGCGGTAATGACTTGTCCTTCATCAAGCTCTTTATACCCCAGCGCCAGCACGCGCAAACCGTTCGAGGAAAAACCATAGATCGCATCGCGTATTTTTTCTAAGTCCGCCTCACTTACGGGCCTCTCGCCAGTAGAGACGGCAATACTCGTAATTTTCGAGAGCAGCACGTCGGGAGCGCCTTTCGTAATCATAAGAGGTTTGCCCGCAAAATCATGGGCCGTACTCATCAGCTTGCGCTCGGAATCAAAGGGCGCCTCGCCCACGCGTGGGAACTCCTCGCGGGCCTCCAATTCATCCAAACCATAGATTTCTCCCAAGCTGACCAACGCCACTTCCGTCGGGTCTCCGATTTCCTTGTCCTTCATCGTTACCGCGTCGTTGCAAATCATCGCCATAAGAACCAGCTTCTTTTCTAGCGGCTGTCCTAGATCTAGTTTATCAAAGGAACGAATCGTTTCATCGACAAATACCTTTTGCACCGACATCTTGTTTTGCGTAAGCGTGCCTGTTTTATCCGAGCAAATCACGCTAATGCTGCCCAAGCTTTCTACGGCATGGAGATTACGAATAATCGCCTTTTCCTTGGCCATTTTTTGCGTACCAATAGCCAGCACAATAGTAACAATCGCGCTTAGCGCTTCTGGAATGGCCGCAACCGCAAGTGATACCGCAAACATAAGAGATTCAATAAAATCGTGGCCGCGCACAAAGGTATTCAAGCCCAAAATAACAGCAGAAATAAGAAGAATCACAACGGCAAGCTTCTTGCCGAACTCGTCCAGGCTAACTTGGAGCGGCGTCTTTTTTCGTTCCGTTGCGCCCAGCAAATTAGCGATTAAACCAATCTCCGTAGCCATGCCGATTGCCGTAACGGCAACCACCGCTCTGCCATAAGTAACAAAGCTGCCGGAGAAAACCATGTTTTTTCGATCTCCCAAGGCAACATGCTCTCCGGCAATTGCTTGGTTCGTTTTTAAAACGCTCTCCGATTCTCCCGTCAAAGAACTTTCATTAACTTGCAGACTGAAGCATTCCAAGATTCGGCCATCCGCGCTTACATAATCTCCTGCGTCTAAAAACAAAATATCTCCCGCCAACAGTTCGCGCGAGGCAATTTCGACTTTCACGCCGTTCCGCATTACTTTCGCCTTAGGAGATGACAAGGCTTTTAAACTCTGCAAGGATTGTTCGGTTTTAACATATTGGACCGCGCCCAGCAGCGCGTTCAGCAAGACCACAATCATAATGACAATCGAACTCTCCCATTTCCCCAGCAAAAGAGAAAGTCCCGCTGCCACTATAAGAATCAGAACCAAGACGTCTTTGAACTGCTCCAAAAGCACCTCTACAAAGCTCTTTTTATCCGTTTCCAGTAGCTCATTAAAGCCTTGCTCCTGCCGCCGCCTGGTTGCTTCCGCGTCTGTCAGCCCCTGATCGCTTACGCTCAAGCTAGCTAGCGTATCTTCCACAGATTTTTGATAGTAACGATCCATTTTGAGCGCCTCCTCACAGCGTCAATTCAACCGCCAGAATTGATAATTCAAATACGCCGCAAAACAAACCCACCCCAGATAAGGAACTAACAGCAACGCCGCCACTTTAGAAACACGACGGCCCCAAAACATAGTCGCCCCTATGGCCAAGGCTAACATAGCAATTACCACAAGCCCGCCCCCTGGCGAGTGAAGTCCAAAAAACACCGCCGACCAGATTATATTGAACAGCAGTTGCACAACAAACAGCGTCAGCGCCAGTCGCCGGACTTGGCGCTCCTCGCTTATTAAAAGACGATACAAGGCGATGGCCATTAAGAAATATAGAACATTCCACACCGGCGCAAATACCCAATTTGGCGGCGAGAGCTCCGGTTTAACTAGCTGCGCATACCACGTAGTTAGGGAGCTTTGCGTAAACAAGCCACCCAGCGCCCCAGCGCCAAAGCAGCTGAGCAGGGAAATTATAAATTTAGAAATGCTCTTCACCAGAATCCCTCCTGCCTTAAAACAAACGTCTCTGCGCTTACCTGCGGAAGTGAAGTTCCGCGCGAGCAACATTCTCCAGGCTGCGAAAGATCACATTGGAAATCTCAAATTTATAAATCGCCATATGAGGATCTTCAGCTCCCGAAAAAAACTCCACAACACTCGCAAGCTCTTCAAAAATTTTCCGCCGCACCCGTTCCCTCTCTTCTGAAGAAACTGCCTCTTCCCCCAGTAACTTCCCCTGCAGCCGAAGAACATTGCTATTTTCATCAACCGCACATAACTCAACTACATTATTAGCTTCTATTTCTCTTGTTTTTTCAGTGTCTTTATAGCTCACAAGCCAGACCGTTCCTTCTTCGCTAACAAATGGACGCATCGGCCTGACGCGTGGCACGTTTTTATGCACAGTACCCAAGAAACATACCTGGGTCTTCAATATCGAAATAATCGCAGAATCAAGCATAGTTTCCTCCTTTTTAACGAATTCTTATGAATACAAATTGCAGGCTGAAACAACTTGGTTTCTCCCATTTCTTTTCGCAGCATATAAGCGTTTATCCGCCACTTTCAGTAGCGCCTCCTGCGGAGATTCCACACTAGAGCTGACACCAGCACTGATCGTGACGTTTAACTCTTCGCCATTACTAATAGGAATGCTGGCTTTTTCCACTGAAAGGCGTACGGCTTCCGCCAATTCACTAGCTTGCTCTAAGTTAAAGTTTGGCAAGCAGACCGTAAATTCTTCGCCGCCGTAACGAGAAACCCACCCGTTATGTGCAATTTGCTGAACTAATTCATCCGCAACCCATTGTATAACGATATCCCCGGCAGAATGACCGTATACATCATTCACTTTTTTGAAATGATCAATATCAAACATAATTAATGATAATTCTTTTCTACTATTTTGGGCTCGCAGTATTTCAACCGGCAATTTTTCATTTAGATACCGTCGATTATATAATCCGGTTAGCCCATCCCTCACAGCCATTTCATTAAGCTCCAGTATACGAGTCCGGATATCTATGCCATTTCCTCGAGAATCTCCAAAAGAAAGAAGCCCCCCTAACACATCTTGTCCAGTTACGTCTCGCAACAATTCCATGATCAAAACAGATCCTTTACTGCTCTTCACTGGAATAGTAACGATGAAAAAAACTTCCTCATCAACAAACTCTAATTTTACAAAGGTTTTCAAAGATTGAGCGCATTGCATTGATATACAATTTTCACAAGGCTTATCTATTTTCCATATATCAAAACAACGTTCATCAGGCAATTCTCTCTCGAAAAATTCCGTTCCCACTTTTGTTAGCTGGATTACTCTATGATTTGTTGGGTTAACAACCCTAACTGCGTCATAATAATTACGAAGCACCTCAATATCTAATGCTAATTCATTGATTTCTTTTATCATAAGAATCCCTCCTATACGCAAATAATATCGCTATATTAAAAAAGCCAAGTATTAGAATTACGTTTATTATCCACCTCTCAGCACCTTTTTATCTTCTTAATTCTTAATATAATAAATTCTAGTTACCTTCAAGCAATCCTTTTTTAGAATAGTAGAAAATCTTTCATGTTCACTCTAACTCTCTGTTACTCTTTTGCAGCAACCGTTTCGCAGTAAAATATAAAAACAAGAAAAGCCGGACAGAGTCCGGCTTTTCTTGTTAGAGAAAAAGTATAGTCCAAGCACGCCAATATCTTGCGTCCGGTTGGGTAGCGGAGGCTTCCAAACAGCTGGCGTTTAAAACAGCTGTACGAAGCAAGGCAAGCGGCGATGGTAAATGCTTTTTAGAGGAATACATTAAAGAGCATCGCAAAAACCAGCGCTGCCACCGAAGCAATGGTCGTACAAAGCGTCCAGGTTTTAAAAGTATCCTGTACGGACATTCCGTAGTATTCCTTTACAATCCAGAAGCCCGAATCGTTTACATGGGAAAGTCCGACGCCGCCCGCTCCGATGGCTACGCATATAATCGCCTTCAATCATGATGCGCAGAAATCAAATCTCGTTCAAAAACAACCATCTTAAATTGCAAAAAAGAAGCCATCGTCATGGTAAAAAAACGGACTACCACGACGTTAGCTTCTTTTTCTATACTCGACTATGCGATCCCCCTTTAAAGCATGATTAAAATCTTCTTAAGGTGCAAAATCCATTTTTAAACAAAAAAGCGGGCTCCCACAAACCTGGGAACCCGCGAAATTACTGGAGCCGATAATAGGATTCGAACCTACGACCTACTCATTACGAATGAGCCGCTCTACCAGCTGAGCTATATCGGCGCTACGGAGATAATTTTAGCTTCTCAGCCATCAAAAGTCAAGGTTCCAGCTCGTATTTTCTGCGTCGCTTCGTAAAGAAATGTCTTTTTAACGCCTTTTTTACTATTTTATTGCACAAAGGCTCCGCCATTCTGCTACAATATAAGGGATGTTTTTATTGCTTAGTTTGCCATGCAGGAGGGCCATCTGCCATGCTTTCGCGTCGTCGATTTCTTCGTCTTTGCGCTACTACGTTAGCCGCCACCGCAGGGTGCAGTCTGCTCTTTCAGTCGCACAGCAGCATTGGCGTTGCGGATCGCATCATCCCTATTATGCTTTACCATCGCGTCGGCTACACGAATGATGATTTGACCATCACGCCAAACCGGCTCGCCCGCGATTTACGTACTCTGAAAGAACTACAATATACTTCTATTTCTCTGGAGCAATTCGAGCAGTTTTTATTTAACCAAAAGATCGAGCTGCCGGAAAAGCCCCTACTTCTCACCTTTGACGATGGCTATTTGGATAACTACGAAAATGCATTCCCGATTTTGCAAAAAAACGACATGCTAGCTTCGTTCTTCATTATTACTGGCATGTTGCCCAACGCCGACCGCATTAAACCGGCTCAAATCCGCGAAATGTCCGCCCATGGCATGTCCTTCGGCTCCCATACAGTCACCCACAAAGCCTTAGTAGAATTGACGGAAGAAGAGCGACGCATGGAACTGAGCTACTCCAAAATTGCTTTGGAGGATATTCTAGGGAAATCGGTCAATTCTATTTCGTATCCCAAAGGAAGCTATGATGATAATACCATTCAAATTGCTCAGTCCTACGGATACAGCGAAGGCTTCACGGTAAAGCAAGGACTCTGCTCGCAGATTTCCGCCAGCTTTCACCTAACCCGCATTCCGGTCTTCGGGTTCGATCCGGACATCCGCGAAGTGCTGGATAAGCGGCATATTCCTAAAGCCGGGGTTTAGAAAGAACAAACAAGCACGAAACGCAACAAACCCCTTTTGCGTCTTTCGCATGGTTCGCGGTTCGTTTTACAAATTCCGGTACAACGAAAAAACAGCCCCGGTACGGAAAAGTCCGCGCCGGGGCTTACGTATATCCATACATTTTCATCTTATAAGGTAAACATACCTCGTTTCCAAAGCAAAGCCGCCGCCAAAACGGTCATCACGCCGGCAATAACGGAAATGATCAAAAATCCTTGTTCATGCTCCGCCAAGGGCAACCCCGCGACATTCATGCCGAAGAAGCTGGAAATCATAGTAGGTATGGCTAGGATAATCGTCATAGAAGCCAAAAACTTCATTACGATATTGAGATTATTAGAGATAATAGAAGCAAAGGTATCCATCATTCCGTTCAAGATGTTATTATACATCTCTACCATCTCAATGGCCTGCTTATTTTCAATAATAACATCTTCCAGCAAATCTTCGTCTTCTTCATAGAGTTTGATAAAGGTCTGCAGGTGCGTACTAGAACGCAACCGCAGCAGTTTTTCCAATACCACGCCATTGGACTTCAGAGAAGCCGCAAAGTACGTAAGACCCTTTTGCAACTCCAAAAGCTGAAAGAGTTCTTTGTTTTTCATAGACTTGCGCAGCTGCCGCTCAATATCATTGGTACGACGGCTAATCTGCTGCAAGTAGCGCAAATACAAAGTTGCCGACCGATACAACAGTTGAAAAATAAAGCGCGTCTTTTTAAAGGTGCTAAAAAGCTTGGCATTGCGAGGGTTAAACTCTGACAATACGTCATTGTTCTCCAGGCAAACGGTGATAACATAGTCCTTAGTCACAATCATGCCCAGCGGCAGCGTATCATACATATCTTTGCCCCGTACCACTGGAATATTCGTAATAACCAAAATGCAGTTATCTTCGATTTCCGTACGGGAACGTTCTTCTTCGTCCAACGCTGCTTTAAGAAAATCCATCGGTACATGCGTAGCTTCCGCGACAACCTCCAGCTCCGACGGTGTAGGATTGATTAAGTTAAACCACGTTCCTTTTTCCGCCGTATCTACGGTCAATTCCTGCAGTTGTGCGCAGGTTTCGCATACGCTTTTATATACTTTTAACACAATTCGCTCCCCCTTGGACTCCAAGAGGAAGGAACCATTCTTGAAATCGCAGACAACCTCGCTTTTTACAGCAAGCGGCGATATTCTGACTGAGCTAAAGAACTGCTGCACTCTATTTTTCGCACGAAAAAAGAGATGGTTACAGCCATCACAAACTCTCACAAACACGGCCTCTACACACAGGGAGGTTCTTCCGATTTATCAGAGCATCCGTACAGTCAACAATTCTCTAAAGCAGGAGAAAAGAATGGGCCTTGCTCCAGGAGGTATTTCATCTTGCACTGCATTTTCTTTCAGCATACTAGGTCGGTCGGCATCCATTCTTTTCACCCGCTTTCATATATGTATCTTAATTTATTGCTTCCTTGCAGAAACCTATCGAATAGATATTACTCTCCCTCTTGCCCTGCGTCAAGGCTCTCTCCTGTTTTTTCAAAATTTAATCCTTCCTTAATAATCTCAAGCCATATCTCCGAAGTTTTTCTAATGGTCCTACAGAGGTTTCTGCATTTTTTCATTGACAATGCACCGTCAATGCTGATATAATTTGGTTCGTATCGGACACGGAGGGGTGTCCGAGTGGTTTAAGGAGCCGGTCTTGAAAACCGGTGATTCCGCAAGGAACCGTGGGTTCGAATCCCACCCCCTCCGCCAGACAACCTTACGGTAAACCAAAACACACGGAGTGGTACTCAAGTGGCTGAAGAGGACGGTTTGCTAAATCGTTAGACGGGGTAACCCGTGCGTGGGTTCAAATCCCACCCACTCCGCCACGCAAGCAATCGCGGCTATCGAAATGATAGCCGTTTTTTTGTTTCATTTTTTCGCCAAACAAAAGCAAAGCGTCCCTGTCAAGTCAGAGAGGCTTTGTCGCTTAGTATCCCACCCACGCTACTAAATACAGCACAATCGGAATGGTAATGAAGAAAATACCAATGACATCCAAGATAAAACCAGCTTTAATCATCTTTGTGATGGGAATAAAACCGCTAGCATAGACAATGGCATTAGGAGGCGTAGAAACAGGCAGCATAAAGCCCAGAGAGGATGCCAGCGCAATGGCCACCGCCACCGGCACCGGGCTAAGGCCTGCTGACATGGCTACGGTAATCCCCAAAGGGCCTACCATATTGGTAGCCGCCGTATGAGATGTCAATTCCGACATAAGCAAGGAAAAAACCGCGAAGGTCGTCACCAGCGCCAGCTGCGAATGAGCGCCTGTAGCTTCGACAATGAGCGCGCCAATCCATTTAGATAGCCCAGTGGTATACATCATGCTTCCGAGCGATAAGCCTCCGCCAAAAAGCACTAGCGTTCCCCAGTCGATACCCTTGACGGCCTCAGGCCAGGTCAGGGTAAACTCTCGTTTGCCCCAGTCCGTAGGCAGCAAAAACAGCAAGAGCCCCGCCAGCATGGCTACGACGGCTTCGGACAAATAGGAATTATAGGCTTTTAGCAGCGGATGCTCCGCTCCCAATGCCATCGCCATAAATCCCGGCAGCACCCACAATGTCACCGCTACGGCAAAGGCAATAACCGAATTGATTTCTCCCGCTCTCCAAGGCCCCAGTTTGGAACGCTGCTCACGTATCATCTCTTCGGCGCCCTCAATACGGTCAACATCGGCAGGAAACATCTTCTTAATCACGATGAACATAATCACAAAATAAGCAACCATCGCCACGCTGCCCCAGATCATCCATTCGAAAAAAGACACCTTTACCGCGCCCAACTGCTCCAAAAGCCCGATCATAATTAAATTCGGCGGCGTTCCTACCGGCGTCAACACTCCCCCTACCGAGGAAGCGTAGCCAGCCATCAGCATCAAACCAGTAGCGAATTTGTACTGGTGCAAATCCAGATCGCCATTGCCTGTCGCTGCATGCATGTCTTTAATCGCAAGCAATAGCCCCATCGCAATGGGCATCATCATCGCTGCGGTGGCCGTGTTGCTCACCCAGCCGGAGCATAACGTAGTTACAAGTCCCAGCGCGAGCAAAATGCGCGTCGGGCTGGAGCCAACCCATTTCATAGACAAAATGGCATAGGCAAAACGCTTATCCAGGCCGTGGCTCATCATCGCTGTGGCCAGCATAAAACTCCCCATAAATAAGAAAATCAAAGGATTTGCAAAGGGCGCAAAGGCCTTAGCCGGAGAGATAACGCCAAACAAAATAGCCAATACCGGCCCCAAAAGAGCGCTTACAGGTATGGGAACCGGCTCAGTAATCCACCAAGTCGCAATAAAAGCAATAATTGCCAGTAGTCGATGCGCTTCCGCCGGCAGGCCTCCTAACGGTAAGAAGCAAACCAAAATTCCCAGCGCCGGCCCCAAAACAAGACCTAAGTTTTTCCTACGCCGGTCAAAACAGGCCTCGGCTTCACGAATTTTCTCCCCCAATTCGTCACTAGGCAACACTTTTTCCTGCACGATGACTTCCTCCCCCGCCCTATTTCTCTCTAATTATATATTCGCTATGTATAAAGCTTTGTATTTATTCCCGTTACACTGTCAAAATCCTGCCGCTCGAAATCTACGCCTTCATGTATACTCAAAAACATATTCAATACAAAAATCGACAAAAAAATACCAGAACCTACGGTTCCGGTATTTTTCGTCGCTTCTTTAACGTTTAGCCAGGGCAATCGCCAAAAAGCTGAGAACAAAACAACCCACCACTTCTTTGACTAAAAAATCGAGATACCCTGCAAAGGGCCAAAAACCCAAGGGTCTCAAAATCCAGGACACCAAGTACCCCGCGCCGAAAGCAAAAAAGAACAATGCTACAATGGCCAGTAAGAACAACGGGCTCCCTAACGCCATAAAGATTTGCAAGAACACTTTCCGAGCGCCTTTTTTCTCTTCCATGTCTGCCTCCTCTTCCGCTCTGGTTTACCCTATGAACTTCGGCTTTGTTTTTGAAAATCCCTTCCCTCCGGCGATAGTTTTATGTTCTATTGAAATCCGCTGATGCTACATAGATTGGAAAAAGCCGCACGAAAGCTGATAGCCATGATAACTTGCCGCCTCATCTTGATGCAACCGGAACCAGCGTAGATCCCAATAGAGCCGTCTCTCTTTCGCCAGCGTAATCTCGTAGCCGATGCCTACCGAATAGCGCTGACGCTTGCTTTTAAGCAAATCAGTCTTTGGATCCAACAAGTTTCCATCTGCCCACATGCCATCTAACGAAAAACGCAATAAACGCCCTGGCTTAATTTCTCTTTCCAAGGCAACCCCTGCATAACGACGCTTTTGCCCGCCCCCAAGGTCTTCTCCCTGGTAGGAACGCTCCGCCGCATCCCAATGCTGACGTATATATACCTGTAATTCAGAGTCTGGCGTCAATGTTTTCGCATAGGAACCTCGTACGTCCCAAGCATTTCCCGAACGATACCATGCTGCTCCATTTAACGTTGCATCACTATAAACCGAGTTCGACGCTTCCCATTCAATGCGATGTTTTTCTCCCAGGTGTCTCCACCGAAGATAGCGGCTCCATTCATTGCCCGGAGAATAGCTAGCCATATCGTCTGCCGTCCCAGAGCTATACCGGACATAACTGCCTCGGAAGCCGTAACTTGTCCCCAGAGTCCAGAGATCCTGCTCTCCTTTTTTATAACTCCATTCCACTCTTGGCGTCCAATTCCAGCCTTCGCCAAACACATCGGTTTCCACTAAGTCATCGTCTACTTGAGCCTGCCTTGCGGCAGAGGAAAGCCGCGTCATGCCAGTAGGCAAATTCACGTCCACCCCATAGCGCCATATATGCGTCTTATCCTCTTTTGTCCGCGTCACCGCCAACTGCGTATCCATCCAGCCGGCCAAATAGCCCTTAGCGCCGTTAACCGTAGCTTGTGCATTCACATGCTGCAGGCGCAAGCTGGCTTCTACCTCTTTATCGTTGTACGCTACCGTACCGCTCTTCAACCATTGATAGCCGCTACTCCCGTTACCAGACCAGCTATAATACCGCTGCTCCAAAGAACCTTCCCGAACCGGCGGAGGTCCTTGCAGCTGCTTGACAACTTCTTTTTCATATTGTTGAAGCTCTGTTTTAGAAGTTGTCGCTTCTTTCAAGAAAGAGTGCGCCTCTGCGAGATCGTTTTTGGTTTCTTGCTCTTCCTTTAGAGCATCTTGCAAACCATCGCGCGCCTCTTGCCAATGATCCTGCATCTTCTGAACTTGTTCTTGCCAATGATTTTCTCTGGCCTCCGCCGCCTCGATTCGAGCCTGGAAGGCTTCTAACGACTGATCCAAGGCATCCGCTTCCGCCTGTAATGTCTCCGCCGCTGCATAAGCGCCTTCCAACCGTTCATTCAAAGCATCCGCTGCCGCCGCCAGCCGTTCCAACTCCTCTTCTTTTAACTGATCAAGGCTTCCTTGTTGAAGCGCCCGCGCCTCTATGGCTTCCACGGAAGCTTGCGCTTGCTCGCCTCGCTGCCTTGCATTCTCAGCCTGTTCTTGAAGGGCCGCTTCTTCCTGACGCAGTTGATGCAAACGTTCTTGAGCATGTTTCAGCTGCTCTTTAAGCTCCGGCCACTGCCGTTCAGCTTCCTTCATTTGTAGACGCAGCGCTTCCTGCCGCTGCAACACATCGCCTTTTTGTTTTTCCGCCTGCGCAATTTGGTCCTGCGCTTCACGCATCATTGCTTCGGCGCTTTTCAGTTCTTCTTTCACTTCCACAAGCTCTTTACGAAGCTGTTTTATCTCCGCCAAGCGCAAGGCGTCATTTTTTAAGGTCTGATGCTGTTGCTGACTTTCTTCTTCGATCTGCGCCGCCCCCGCCCAAAGAGGAGACGCGTAACCTGCGACAAAAACCGCAAGGGCCGCCGCTACGCTGCGCCGCAAAAGCCAATTTCGAAGCCAGCCTCCTCGTTCATGCCCTTGTAAAACCGGTTGCGTGCAAAACACAAAATAATCAATACGGTCTGTATAGTAACGCAATCGCCGCAAAGCATATACAAGAGCTGCAAATGCTGCGGCAAATACGCCAAAGCCATCCGTATTGCCGCTGGCGTCACCCAGTACCGATAAAAGATTGAAAATAAAGGACCCTGCCGCAAACAGCGAAGTCACCAATAGGGCGCCGCGGCGGTCTTCAAAATACAAAAGTAAAATCAAAACGCTTTGCATCATGGAAATGCAATACGCCGCCAATACTAAAATCGTGTAAATTTCAATCACACGATAGCTTCCGCCCACCTTGGGAAGCCAATAACTTCCCAACGCTAAAAATAAGAGCGAAAAGCAAAGTTGAAATTCCATCAGGTGACGCAATTCCGACCAAAGAACCTGTAACATGTCTTTGCGGGCTTCACTAATCTCCTGAAAATTGCCTTTGCCCACGATACGTTGAAAATACACAATATATTTATCATAAAAAGAAAGTTCTGTAGCAACTACAAACATAATCATTGCCGGCAGCACTGTCAGCAAAGCAAAAAAGGTCGCCATATCGTATTCCGGCGCCACGCGATACGTCCAGGCAATCAGTTGGGAATCCCGGCCAAACCAAAACAAGAAATTAGGCAAAAATAATCCTAGTGTATAAAAAAAGTTCACACCAAACAATTCCTTATAATCGAGCCAAGCCGCCATAATTTGACGATAACTGACTTGCTGGGCCCGCCAAGGGAAAAAGCGTTGTAGCTGCCATTGCAGGATCATAGCGATGACACCAACCCCCATACAAGCGGCCCCTAGCATCCCTTCCACTAAATATGCTCCCTGCCAAACAACAACTACTCCCGCCAAAATTGCTATTCCTACTCCTATGGCGTAGGCCAGCAGAATCTTGCGATAATCCTTGAGCGCTGATAAATACACCGCTTGAATCCAAATCACGATCATTGTCAAATACAGCACATAAGTCAACGCTTTCAAAAGAAAATCCAGCGGCGACGACCATAGGAACAAAATAGCCACTGGCGCTCCGCAAGCCAATGCCACTACCACCATACAGTGCAGGGAGGGCAGAATATATTCCTCCTGTCCCGCATACAGCTGATCCGCTACAAAACGGGTAATTATCATAGAAAAGCCACTGGAAAGAATTTGTGAAAAAACCAACGCATACACAATAGAGCACTGGTATACCATGCGAAACGCGTAGGGAACTTCGCCTTCCTTCAGCAGCAGCTGCAACACCAACAGCAGCAGCACAGCCAGCAAAAACGGACCTACCGTCACTACCGCCGTATATGCATAGGCTTTCGCATACCCGAAGGCGCTCTTGTCTTTAAACAGCTTTTTCAGCTCAAAGCCGATTCCTGCCATCGCTTGCCACCTCCTCATACACCTGACGGTATCGATCAATAAAACGCTGGCGCGTATATTGTTCCCCAACACGCCGCCGCCCATTTTCTCCCATTTCTTCACGCAGCTTCGGGTCTCTCAAAAGCTTCACTACGCCCTGCGCCAACGCGGGCGCATCCAACATTGGCACAACATACCCTGCCGGACCAAAGCCGTCTTCGCCCAAAAGAAGTTCGCGGCACGCGCCGACATCGGTACAAACAAAGGGCTTGCCGGCCGCCATGCCTTCCAATAAGGCCAGCGGCTGGCCTTCACTAATACTGGTAAGCATCAACAAGTCCAACTTCGGCAAGTATTCACGCACATCGACAGTTCCTGTAAATACCACATCACTCAAGCCGAGAGAGTCCGCTAGATTTTGACATTCTTCAAAATACTCTTCGTTCTCATCAATAGGTCCGATGATAAAAAAGCGACTTTCCGGGCACTCTGTCCGCACAAGAGCAAAGGCTCGCAGCATGGTCATAATATCTTTAATCGGCACTACCCTGACAATCGCTCCTACCGTCCGCCCATCACCTCTTTTGCCAGGAGTCCCCGCAAAGCGAGACGCATTTACGCCATTAGGAACAACTTCAATCTTAGCCGGATCACAGCCTAAATAGGCTTCCATTTCCGCATTTTGCCGGAATAGAGTCAATACCTTGGAGGCTTCTTGATATGATAGTTTAGCCAAGCTGTAAAAGTAATTAATCCAAAGTCCTTTAAAATCATCCCCCGCCCAAGAGCTTTGAATGATCTCCTCTTCGCGTTCCCTTGCATAGATGCCATGCTCTGTCAGCAAAAAAGGTTTCTTGTGCTGCGCCGCTCCCGCCATAGCAATCACGCCTGCATAACCGGCCGCCACACTATGATACACATCCGCTTCCGGCAGATCCTGCTCTAGCAGATAGAGCAAGGGCAGCAGCATGGAACGAACGGTCCAAAAGAAATCCGTAAACGGGAGATGACCAAACTGGCGTTGATACGCGCGCTGCACGACGTCAAAAAAAGAAAAACTCATGAAAATATTCATCGCCATGCCGCTGCGTTTTTTCCCAGCTCGCCCACTCTGAAAAAGAGGAAGAAGTTCTTGAAGCCGCACATTTCTCTCACCGCAAATCAATGCTTCAAAGGCTGCCGCTTCCTGCGGGCTCAATTCACATTTTCCCAAGCCTTGTACAGACTGATGCAAAATGCTGTCCAAAAAGACTTCTTTTACCTCAATCACATTTTCAGGAATTTCATATTTGAAACAGCCACGCTGTTTTTCTTCCGCAGCAACGGAATAAACGATAAACTCATGTTCCGGCATCAAGCTAATCAACATTTGCAACCAGGAGGATACACCACCAGTTACATAGGGATAGCTGCCTTCCACAACCATACAAATCTTCATTGTGTTGCCTCCGCCGCAAGATAAATAAGCGCTTCAGGACGCTGCAGCTTAACCAGATATGCTTGGTCACCGATTTTTTGCACCTGGGCTCCCTCTGCGTATTTCACGTTTTGCCGACTGCGCAGCACAAAGAATGCATCTTGACGAAAGCCCCAGGCATGCAGTCGAATTCTCTCCGGTTCGCGCTGTACGCGATAGTTGAGATTCAGGTAATCATCGACCAGCTCTCCCCCCTGGGACATCGTACAACTGCGCAACCAGCCATATTGATCATGCACCATGCGCAACAAGCCGTCCAGGCCCTCATACATCTCCCGCCAGCTTCTTTGGCCGTTTTCTTCATAATAAATATTGTCTGGATGAATAAAGTGCGAAAAAATCCCCAAATAATTGATGGCGTTAATGAGACTCCAGCGGTTATAATCCGGAACTACATAATCCGCACTGATGCGAGGCATGTTCAAAATACCGTCCGGTCCTCGTTCAAATTCTTGCAAATAGCTATCCGCAGCCTCAGGGTCATCCGAGGCTGAAAAAATAGCTGCAACAATATGCAAATCAGGAAAGACTTCTTTCACCGCCGCTCTTCCTTCAGGCCCCAAAATATTGGACGGCGGCACATAGACGCGCAACTGATAATCTGGATACGCTTCCGCCACATAGCGTTTCAACTCGCGCAGGCTTTCAGCCATAGGCTCTTGCCCAGGCCAGGTCTCATAAAAACCGCGCATATGTTTTTGCTGGTGGCTTAACACCAGCGGCTGGTGGTTGTAGCCATGAATCCCCAATTCACCGCCATGACGCAACAATTCGCGCCCGTAGATAACCAGGTTATTCCGCGTAGCCCCATCGCCTTTTTCCGGCGAAAATGGCCCAGAGATTTGCTTATTATAGGATTCGATAATTAGTCCAGTATATTTGATATCATAGCGTTCTGCCGCTTTTAGCATATCCGGCCACCAAATTTGACGATAAAAGTCAGGCATTTCCAAGCGGTATTCCTGATAAATTTTTTCATGCTTTTCATTCGGTACTGGCGCAGGAAAATCATCAATATGTACCATACGAATTCCCGCCACTGGATACAAGAAAGGCTCCTTGCCCAGTGAGAGAAGGCCGGCAATAACGCCGCGATTTTCCTTGCTGCTTAAAAGATTGCCGTTACATACCGCTACGCGTCCCTGCCCGTAAGGATGTTCCCATAATAGCGGTACTTCATCTTGGGACTTGGCGTGAACTTTGACTCCAGAGCGAAGTTCACCGTGCAGCGAGGAGTTGACCATATCATCCTCCGACAGCTCCAACCCCTTCGCTCCCAAAAGCAGATCGCTTTCCATCTTCAGACCATAAGAAGATTCTTGTTCATCAACACTCTGCCAACCAAGCAGTTCAGCCCATTCCGGCGAAACCGCTTCCAGCGCCGGACTTGCAAGGACGTATAACGAGCCTCCTTGCTGTACATATTGCCGCAAAGCAGCGCTGCCGACAATCCGATCTAACCGTGAAGCCGTTACAATTACACCGCTATAGCCTTCGAAAGAACTTGCTCCCTGCACCGACACCGGCCGTACGGCTTTATGCATGTAACGAAGTGTCCGTTCCACGTTCGCCCGAATACGCAAGCTATCGCCATCCAACGGGTCGTACACAAGCAGCAAGGTTTCTTCCGCCAGATTTTTAACATCTGCCGGGGCATCCTGCACCGGCCTTAAAACTAGATCGTTAGTATTTTTCAACAAGTGCAAAAAACCATCTTGCCGATTATATTGAAAAAGCAATCCTAAAAACAACACTAATCCTAATACAAAATAAATACTCTTATGATGCATAGGAAGCATCTCCCTGCCAAAACCGGATCACTCGAACTGCTTCTTTCGAAAAGAGCGGAATCTGCTTTTTCATCCGTTCTAGAGTCTCTTGCAACTCCTGGTACCGTCCTTGTTGATGCTGCAAGGACAACAGACGAAAATACGGCTCTTCGCGGCTAGGAAAGGTTTCTTGAAACTCTGTCCCTATTGCCAAGGCCCCTGGCACATCTCCCATCGCTTCCAAAACATCCATTGCTTCTTCGAAATACCAAACTTCTTTCTTTTGAGCCAACACCTGTTCCAACACACCCAGGTACTCGCGAAAGAAAATATGTTGCGCATTTTCATCCAGCACTGCAATTCGACGGTATTCAGCCGCTAAGTCAACATACCGCAACGCCCACTCCGCACCTGCATCCGCATCAATATTCATGCCGTCTTTAGCTCGCCGAAGCTGGCGTTCCACTTGAGCTTGCCGATGAGTCAATACCGACACTGCGTAATGGGCCACCTCCTGATCGGAGTCGCGAACAGCCGCCGACAAGACCGGCGCGCTATGCAGCAATCCTTTTTGTACCGCATGCCCCACTAACCCCCGCTTCGCACGGGAATTTTGCACTTTCAGCACATCGACCACAGGCATTAACTGATATTCTTCTTGACTTGGCCGCCGCAAAGTGCGCACCTGTTTCCGAAAGCCTGCATATAAATCAGGCAGCTCGTCGCTACCGCTTTTTTTTCCATGCAAAAGCGCCACTAAAACCAAGCCCCATACCGGCAAGAGCAAAATCAGCAAGCCCTGTACCCAAGCTCTTCGTTCCCCGCGCATGAGCTTAGCTCCTACCGAATACCCTCCTGCCAATAAGGCTTGTCCGCTCAACCATGCTGCCAGTGTCATATTACGCCACCCTTTCTTCAACCACAAAGCCCGCATCTCGAAGTCTGTCCATAACTTGCGCCGCCATGCCCGCGGAGGTATTGGGCAGCAGCAACTGCACCGATCCGTCTCGTCCAACCCCTAGATAGTCCTCTGCACGTATCAACGCCGATACTTTCTTACAAAGTTTTTCCAGCTCCGTCTCCCCAGACAACACCAACAGCGCATAGTCCTGCAGAAACCGTTCCTGGCGATTCTGCATTTCCTCTTTCACCTTTTCAAACTCTTCCGCTTGAAGCATGCTGGTTCCCTCAATATAGCGCTGATCTTGCTGCAGTTGGTCATATTCATAGGCGCGTCCAAGAACATCCGAAACCATCAACGCCACTACACGCAGTAAATCCGCATGATAATATGACATTTTTTCAAACGTCGCCCCGTATAAATGCAATACCGCCACCACGCGTCCATGGTACGAAATAGGCGCCGCAAAAACCGGTTCCCCTTCAGCAGGCTGCCGGTTAACGCAAACTTGCCGTTCCTCCATTAAGGTCTTGCAATGAGGCATGTCCGTAATACGAAGAGAGTTTTTTATAGACTGCGCGCAAGCATGGCTTCTCACACGCAACCGCAAATAGGTGCTTTCGGCATTTACTGTATATAGAGCAACAGCCGGTATCTGTAAAATACGTCCCACTACCTCTACTGCTTCTGTGTACACTTCTTCATGACGTACACTGTCCAAACTGCGAACCACGTCATAAATCTGATTTAGGCTGTCATTGGCATTAACGATACGCGCTGCTAAACTATCCTTAAGGCGCAGGCTTTCTCCATAAAGATTGCGTAAATCTTCATAGCGATGTTGCAGATTTTGCATCGTCAAAGTTTGGTCTTCCGTAAGACGCTTGGCGTTATCAGTAACATAACCTGTCACAATCGCTACCAGCAAATACAATGTCAGATGCACTAAATACTCCATTTGGTATAAACCCGTTAATACGTCCATCCCGCGCAACTGCAAATGAAATATGAATAAGGCCGCAGCCAAGGCTCCCGCCGGCAAAGCTTGCTTTTTCCCGTACAAAAGCCCCATAAGGGCAATATAAAGAAAGTTATAATCTACACCCAAGCGCAAATCAATCAAACCGCCAAACGAATTAGCAAAGCTGAATGCCGCCAGCAAAGCGAACAAAGTAGCGTTTTCTAAGTACGGCTTTTTTTGTGCCAGCCAGCTCCGCCAAGATCCCGCGCCCCTATTGCGCGACGCCTCGGCTCCTGGTATGCTCCACTCGCTTAAATCACTTTTCAGGGAATAACGCGGTCGCCACGTTTGCAATGCTTCGACCTCTTCCGACACTGCCAAAGAAGGCCAGCCTACTATCTCTTCCTTCTCTATTTCCGGCCACGGGGTTGCATTAAGACATTTCATCACCAGCTCTATCGACACAGGCTCTACTGCAGCCAAATGTACAATATGCAGATCTTGGGCGCTTCGCAAAAGACGTTCTATCCCGTCTGCCGCGTCGCCTGCGTGCAAATAATCGCCGCCCACTACAGTCGTTGTCTTTCTTGCCGCTTGAAGCCGCCGCAAGAATAATGCTTTCTCCTCTATACTCTGCGCCTCTCCATATACCAGCGGGATTCTAACAACGCAGGTGTTTAGCCCTTTTTCCTTTGGCCAACATAGAAGCAAGCGCTCCATCGCTGAAAGAACAGCCGCTTGGTCTCCTTCGGGGCATACGACTTGCGATGACTCCCAAAGACGTTTTCCTGCAACCCCAAAGATCCGTGAAGAAGAAAGCAAGAAAAAACGCGATACGCCTTGTCTCTCAGCGTACAAAAGCAATTGCCCCAGCAAACTTACCGCATTTTCCCCCTCCAGCCCCTGTAAATTCCCGTCCCCAAAGGGCCGATATATTAAACACTCCGGCTTATGCAGCGCCAGCAGCGCTTCCAGGTTGCAAGCCCCCCCGTAGCTTAGGTTGCTTTCTAATGGACTCCAAGATACCTCGTTGCCTTCTTTTCGCAAGCGAACCAGTAACGAATCAATTACTACGTCTTGCTTCCCTACTACTAAAACCTTCACATGCTCACCTCCTCGTGTTTTCTATTACAAATATTGATATACATCTACTACATCCAAAAAGACGCCGTCAAAGCCTGCCTGCAAAATACGATCCAACTGCGCTGACGGACTTCCGTATAAAATCTGCTTCCATTCTGGAGCCCAGTACTTTACACGATAATTGTGCTCCCAATCTTGGTTAAGCTCCACAATCCAAGCTGGCGGCTTTTTATTCCATTCTTCCTTCCAATAGGCACGGTATGATTCCGCTTCTCCGATACTAAAATAGGAAAGCACTAAGCGTCTAACGCCGTTTGGCTTGCGCTGAAGGCGGGCTACATCTGCCGGCTCCAGCCATTCCCCCTGATATTCAGCATCTATAATCAATACATCATAGCGCGAACGTTCTAAAGCCTGTAAATATTCTTCTTTTGTTTCAAATCGATCTGGATTAAATAATGCCAGGAAATTGCGCGCCTCCCCCAGCTTGGTAATCGGCGATGCGTTTTCTTCCCAAACGGTAGCGGGATATTGAGGAATATTGTTCAATTCTCTCCGATCCGCAGCAAGAGGAATCAGCCCGGCACGCTGACTTTGGCGATAAGCGCTTCCCATAATCTCAGGGTCATTCGCATATTCAATGTTGAAAACCGGCTTGCCCGCTCCTTGGAAACGTTTAAGCGCATCCATCAAGTACATACGATGCTCCAGCGGCGTTCTCTTGTTGCTTTCCATATCCGAACCATAAAAAAAGGACTCCAGCAACATACCGTCAAAACCTGCCAGCATGCCCGAAAGCTCATTTTCAGAAACCAATTCGTCCTTTTCCATCATCAATTCTAAGCCATTATTGCCAATACACACAAAATCGCTTTTCTGCGCCCGCGCATACTGCCGCAGTTCCTGAACAAGCTTAATCATTTCCTGCCGAGGCGACAAACTCTGTGAGTGATCTTTCACTTCTCCATACGTCGCAAAACTTAACAAAAAAATCATTGCCAAGCATAACGCCAATCCTGTCTTTTTCTTCAAACGATCCCATCCTCTCGTTACAAGCACCATTTCAGCAAAAAAAAAATGTCCCTAACGTAAATCTACATCCAGCGGACACGGCACAACGACAAGACCGATTATACCAAATAGCGCCAAACAAATCCATTATTTTACACGCTTTTTTAAGCTTTAAGTCCCAGGACCAACGCTTCATTGTTACGCTTTTATGTTTTTTACACCATTATTTTATCATTTTCATCAATAGAATAATTCATCTTACTACTTTTAGGAGAAATAAAAAAAGCGGCTATTCGCCGCTTTTTTTCGGTTCTTCCATAGTAGTCACACTCTCTAAGGACGTGCACACAAATTCATCATCGCACAATATTCGCTTGCCGTCTTCTACATGAAACACTCCAATACGCAGCTCTTGCGCATGAATCACGGTTTCCTCCGAAATTTGCAGCATCCTTGCCACTTCCGCAGGACCTACAGGCGGTGGAAACTGCCGCCTCGTTCGTTTGCCAAAAACACGCAGATTGTATTGCTGCCAAACCAGCATAATCAGAAACGCCGCTAAGGCAACCCACCCCACTGTAAACAACATCCCCCAGGACCTCTTGATATAGGCGTCCGCCAAAACCTGCTCCTGCACATGAAATCCGGAAGCAATCCACAGCGCAAGCGTAAGAACCGCTAAAATCAAGATGAAAATAACGGTCAGGATAAATTTCAGCATTCCTTCTAGCGTCCGCTGCCCCTTCGGTTCCAATTGAGGCACAAAGATGATGGGAAGCTCATTTTTGCTGCGCATCATGCGTCACCGCCCTTAGACCGCGATCCGGACTAGCCCAGGTCGCCGCTTTCCCAAATTTTTTGGTGAGACCCCGAGGCGTGGCCACCAACACCGTCATGGCATTGAAAACCCAATAGATGACAGGATACCAAATAACCCAAAAATACGTAAGCCAAAGATGCTTATCATATTTGTTATCCACCAGCAAGCTCACGGCAAATTGCAGCATACATACCAACGCAATCACCGAACCATTCCACAGAGCAACGGGGTTTCCTAGCTGAGCAATGAGAAACCAATCGCCGCTAAGCCACCCATAGCTCCAAAAGATCATACAAAGCAGGAAAATATGGGCCCAAATAATACTGAGAACATAGTCAATATACAGCGGCCAAATACGCCGCTGCCGCCAGTCACTCCAAACGTTGCGATGTCGGCGAATAACTTCTACGCCTCCCTGGGCCCAGCGGCAGCGCTGCCGCCAAAGACCCCACAGGGTCTCAGGCACCAGCATCCAGCCAATCGCCTTGGTTTCATAGCGCACATCCCAAAAGCGTTTTTCCATTTTCCAGGTCATATCAATATCATCGGTAATCATATCATTGCTCCAAAGCCCCACATCCAAAAGAGCCTGACGCCGCCAGGCGGCGATAACTCCGGACACGGTGAGCACCTTGCCCAACACCCTCTGCGTCCGTTTGATCAGACCGATTACGCTGGCGTATTCCGCCGTCTGAATCTGCGCCAACAGCGTCGTGCGGTTGCGCACCCTTGGATTGCCGGTAAGAGCGCCAACGCGGGGAAAGTTGATAAAATGCCAGGCCATCCAGTGAAGCGCCCGCGTATCCAACATGCAATCAGCGTCTACGGTCACAATAATCTCGCCTTTGCTCATCAAAAAACCATAATTGAGAGCTGTCGCTTTCCCCTGATTGACAGTCAGATTAAGCATCCGTACCTGTTGGTGTTCCGCTACCAACTGCCGTACGATCGCTTCTGTCTCATCCGTGCTGGCATCATTAATGACAATCACTTCATAGTTCGGGTATGCGCTATTTAGAACCGCCTCCACCGTTTCCCGGATATTCCCTGCCTCATTCCTCGCTGGAATCAGCACAGACATTAACGGGTGCGCAGTCAGCGCCGGATAGTCCGATTGGTTGCGTTCATAGCGAAAATGATAGTAAATGCCCCCGATCATCCAGATGAGACTCATAATAATCGGGTAATAGAAGATATATGCGCCAAACATTTCTAATAAAGTCATGGCTGATCATACACCTCCCGTCCTTCACCTTTAAAGAGCGTAGCCCGAGAATCAAATACTCCTTCCGGGTAATACCCCATATGCCGCGCTCCGCCCGCGCGCAGCGCCGCTACTTGTTTCAGCTGTTCTTGGCGACTCAACCAACGTTTACCAGCCCAATCATACGTTTGCAATTTGAAGAGAACTTTACTCTCGCTCTTTGGTTGCTGCAAGGCTGCTGCAGTCAGTTTACGCAGCCAACCTTCCGGATCCTTGCCCTGTTTTTCCATAAACGGATAGGCCATAAGCACCGTAACGTCATACTGCTGCAAATAGTGCGCATAATTTTGGCCGAACCATTCTTCCGATGCGGGATTCAGCACGGGCTCTGCATAAATATTGCGCAGCGACAAAGCTTCTGGACGATGCTTACGTACTTCGGCAATAACTTCGTGCGCCACCGCCTCCAGCTCCCGTGTCTTCCAAGAACTCCATTCCGCCATACGCGCTGCATCCTTGCGCACATCCGGCGTCAGCGCCCGACCGAATTCACGTTGATAGGCAGCCTGCGCCGCTGGCGAAAAGTCCTCAAAATCATTTAAATACAGATCATCTTGCAACAAAATGCCGTCAATTCGATTCTGCGCCGCAAGATCATTCGCTAACGCCCGGATATGCTCGCGCACGCGAGAGCTAAAGGGGGTAGCTCGCTGATACCAGCCAGCTTTTTCCGCCTCGCTAGCCTTCACTGCCTCTTCCGAATGTCCTGTCAAAAGCCATTGACCGCCCAAAGTCGGAAACCAGGCGAAAACGCGAAAACCAGCCCCCGAAAGACGTCCTGCCACATGATTAAACACATCCGCTTCTACCGGAGCATGCTTGGTGGCAAAGTACACCTTCTCTAAAACGCCATCTCCCTTAGGATCGGCAAAAGCCTGAAGCGCTACGCAATTGGCATCCGATGCGGTCAGCCGTTCGATTAGCTGCCGCAGATTCTCTTCCATCTGCCGAACATCTTTGTCATAAATCTGGTCGAGATCTACCTGCGCCATACGCAAAGGACGTTGCCGCCAATCCAGAAGGCTGTTCTGTAAAAATTTTGCGAACTCCGATACAGAGGGGTTTCCATAGATAATGCCTCTCTTCCCTTGAAACAAAGCATTTTCCCCCATCTGATTCTTTCCTCCGCCCAGTCCCAAGGTCACCGTGAAGCCTGCGTCCTTGGCAACCTCTAACGCCTGCGCACTATAACCGCCATATGGCCAGACCATGATCCGAGCCGGATGCCCCAACTCACGAGTCAGCACCTTCTGCGCTTGATCAAAATCATACTGAAGACGACTCCGATAGGCGCCTTCACTCTCATAATTCTTACCGTCAAAAAGTCGGTTTTCCGCGACAATCGCTCCGTCTCCCTGGGGATTGGCAATGCCCCAGCGATGCAAGTCATAGGAATGGGAAGCCACTTCCACAACGCCGCTGTCCTGCATCTCCTTAAGCTGCTGCCAGGAAACCAGCTTACCTACTTCATCTGGCGCTTTAGCGTCGAGCCAGCTTATCACCACGGAAAGCACTGCAGAATAGTTATAGCGTTTCAACAGTGGATAGACTTTTTCGTAAAAAGAGCTATATCCGTCATCAAAAGTCAACAATACTGCTTTGGGCGGGACCGGCCGCTCCCCCTTGGCAAAGGCAATATAGTCTTCCGCTTTGATCACTGTGTATCCGTTGTCTTTTAGATATTTAAAATGACTTTCCAGCGTATTCTCAGTCACCGTCCATGGGTTCGCACCCACTCCAGGCTGATTAGGATTTCCCACATCGTGGTAACAAAGGATCGATACAGTCCCTTCGGCCGCCGCACATTCCGGAAGCCAACCGCCCCATAGAACTGCTGTCAACAGCAACGAGCACAACCAAATCAAGCTATGTTCCTTGCACCTCATGCCAAACCCTCCTCACCACAGCACATTGTAACGAATATCAAACTGCCGATAGCTGAAAATAGAGTCCCGAACATTACGAGCTCGGTTGGAACGGAAGCCATACTCAAAACCAATAACCAAAGAATGTTGAGCAGAAAAATCATGACCGTATTCCAAGCGAAAATAGGGTGCAAAATCGATCGGATCCGGCTTATCATAGCCCCATCCCAGTGCTGACGTCAGCGCCCAATATCCCTTGGGAATTTCCCACCGTTGGAAGACGCCGCCGCCATAACCTACGCGAGCTGCTGGCGATTCGTACAAATCCGATTCAAAGTTGTAGCGGGAACGATTGAAGAATAAAAACCAGCTGAGCGTCTTCTTGTCTGTAGCATATACATTATGTGTAAAGTCTAGAGTAAGAGCGCTGTAACGGTTACTATCCGTATAATTACTCCATTCATAGCCTGCGGTATAAGTATCCCTAGCGCCTACGCGATGGGTAAACGAAACCGAACGGAAAGAGTCGCCCATCGCTCCGTTACGCCATGCTTGCGCATCCATCAAGGGTCGCCTTCCTACCGCAAAAGTCATGTAGGTATAATCCCGAAAATAAAGCGTACTCTCCCAGCGCAACCCGTTCATGCTATTGCCCTCGCCAGTAAAGCTGGAACCCCATAAGCGAGTAGACCACCAACGATCGCGATATCCTAAGCCAACGCTCTGTGTGTTAATCCGGCTGACATCAACATCGTCGGCAACACGTTCAAAGCCGGCAGCCCAAAGAACATCCCAATTGCTCCCCCCTAATGCATGAGAACCCGAATGGTCCCAGATCCGCCTGTCATTCCCCTTGTAATCCGAAAAAGCGGTAAATCCGGTAGTAGCTTCGCCAATTTTCCGGGTCTCATATACGTTTATCGCCTCCGCTGTCAAAGAATGACGCGCATACCGTTCCTGCAACTGCATCAACGCTTTTTGCGCAGACTGATAGTCACCGGCAGCCACGGCCGCCTTTACTTCTCCAGACAAGCCGTACAGTTCGCCTTCCGGCAAAGACGCTAAGCGCCGAAAAACGCCGTACGCTTCGCGAGGCATCTCCGTCCTCGCTAAATTATTGCCATACTCGCGATAATGGCTGGCCTTATCCGGTTCCAACTCCAAAAGCAGCTCATACAAAGCTTTGCCTGCCGCATAGCGACCTTCCGTAAAGAAGCTGTTGGCATCCGCAGCGATGATCCTCGACGACGCAGCCGCATCTAGCGCATAGGTCTGCCGATACAACGCCGCTCCGTCGCTGACACGCCCCCTAGCAGTCATTCCGTAAGCCCGGCCTAAATACGCCGCAACCCTCGTGGGTTCCCTTTTCAATAGCGTGGCATATACCGCATCCGCTTTTTCGAACTGTCCCAAACGAAGGTAGGCATCCCCCAATGCCTGCAGTCCATACGTAGGAACATCCCCCAAGTCCGGCCACAGCCGCGTTCCTTCACTAATGGCCTGTTTATAGTCTCCTTTTAGGCGCAACGCTAGAATGTAATCACATTCCATCCGCTTATTGCTTTTTGCCCCGCTCATATACGGCTGCAAGAGCAAAATAGCTTGCTGCAATTCATCAGTCCGTATTAAAATAGCCGCCCGTTCGGAATCAAAGTCTCGCTTCTTTTCAAAATTCCCTTCTCCTGCTAAAAGCTCCAACGCTTTGCGATAATCCGCCTGCGATTGCAAAAAATCCTTGCGATATAAGGCCATGTTAGAGCGACTTAAGTACAGCGCACCATTATCAGGCGACTCTTTTAATAGCGTTCCATACATAGCCTGTCCTGTAGCCGTATCTCCTGCGCGCATAGCGGCTTCCGCCAACTGCAGCCGCGAAGGCAGCTCGCCTTTAGCCACCGCCAAGGTATAGTAACGCTGGGATTTTTCAAAGTCTTCCAGTTGGTAGTATGCGCCGCCCACAGACCGCAGGACAAAACCTGGAACCGAATCTTCTTTGCCGCTATACCGCTGCTGAAAGATATCAATGGTTGCTTTGTTGTTTCCCGACCACTGCAGCACCGTCAGATAATCATACCAAACAGCATCGCCCACTCCTTGGCGCTGACTAAGCTCCTGCAATAACACCAACGCCTCATTCATTTTCCCAGCTCGTGAGAGTTCAATCGCTCGTTGATGGGTTTCCTCTACTCCTTCTTGGATGGCTTGATGCTGCACCATAGTTTTCGCTGAAGCTGCATCAGTGGCCGAACCTGGCGTCGCCGCTTCGCCAGTAGCCATGACAGGCAGCATGGCCAGCACCACCAAACTGGATGTCACCGCCTTCTTGAACATGCCCTCACCCCCCTGACTTTCCTTGGTATCCCCCGTGTACTTTTTCGTAATTATGTTTAATATGCTTATATAGTAATGCGCCTTTTCTTAATTCTCGCTTTTAGTTCTATTTTCCTGCCCTTTGCTGGCATTCTTTCTTTAATTGGCAGACTTTTCTTTCTTTTTATTGTCTCTTCTAATTCATGGTCATTCGGAATACAGTTCGCAACGCTTATTTTTTGTGTTATCATAAAAAGCAGATAAATGCCTTCATAATATTGGGCATTAAAGGAGAGGAGTGTTGGTTCATGTCCTTTGTACGTATCGCATTACTCTTGTGCTGTCTTTGCTTCGGTTTCACCGCTACGACGGCAGCCGCACCGGCGCCGGATGAAGAATCTCTCGATGCTGTTCTAGCCAGCTCACTATCTAAAGTCTTCGGGGTTTCCGTCGACACTTCCCGCATCAGCGATTTGCGGGAAAACCGCAACTATGGACGCGGTGAAATCGCCTTAGCTTACAGCTTGGCTGATCGCAGCCGCAAACCGGTTAGCGAAGTATTTACACTCCGCGAAAAGCCGTTAGGCTGGGGCAAGGTAGCGCAAGAACTTGGGTTATCGGTAGGAGATGTTCGCAAAAAATGCGACAAAGTATTTAAAGACGCCAAAATGGACAAGGAAAAAGACGATTTAGAACGCCTCTTGGAAGATGAAAAACACAATCCCCCAGTCAAAGGACGCAACACGCCTGGCGCCGACAAGCACCAGCTCCATATGCAACAAAAAGATAACAGCAACGATAAAAACACAAACGGCAAAGGCAAGAGCTAATTGGCCTAAGCCTCAAGGAGCTAGTTATGTTAGAAGCCTTTTTTACACATATTTATGAAACGAATTCGTTCGTCAAACTGTTGGGCATGAAATTCATCTCTATCGAACCGGGCAAAGCCGTACTTTCCATGCCGATCAAAGAAGACATTCATACCAATATCCACAAGACCGTTCACGGCGGCGCCTTTGCTGCTTTGATCGACACCGCCATGGGTTCCGCCTGCTTTAGCATGCGGCGCAAAGTTGTCACTACCGATCTTAGCCTTTCTTTCATCCGCAACGTACCCAGCGGCGAAGAAGTTATCGCCAAGGCCTCTGTAATCCATGCCGGTCGCAGTACTATGGTAGTCGACGGCGAACTGTATGATGAACGGGGCAAGCTCGTCATGAAAGGCAAAGGTACGTTTTTTGTTCTTGGCGACGTAGAATGGCTGCCTGCGGAAGAATAATTTTTCTCCATAGATGCTTACAAAGCATTGACAAAGGTCTTTGACGACGGTATAGTAGTAAACAAATCCATATTATGATCATCCATGACCAGGAAGAGTACACTTGCTCAAGAGGGTTTCAGAGAGCCGGCGTTGGTGGAAGTCCGGTACTGCTCGAGATGTGGAATGGACCTGGAAGATGCAGCCCGAGCCGCTTGCGGGGTAGTCGCTGCCGGAATCTTTCGCCGTTATCAGAAAGCAGGTATCGCTTACATAGCCGTACCTTGTCAAGCCGGGCTGCTTTGCAGCCAATTAGGGTGGCACCGCGGGTTAACCCCTCGTCCCTATCGTTTAACGATAGACGAGGGGTTTTTTGTATGCTCAGAAGGAAAAAGGAGGAGTTTCACATGAAACAACAAGTACAAGCACAGGAGACCGTTACTTTTGAAGCCAACCAAGGCGGCCGCTTCCGCTGGGTGGCTGTTACGGCTCTGCTTTTAGCCATTGGCGCTATTTTACATTTGGTTACGCCGAACATTGCCGGCCTGACCCTTAACTGGATGATTGCCATGTACTGCTTAGCCATCAACCTGGTCCGCCCGACTTTAGGCCAAGTCATCGGTATCGGCCTGGTGGCGGGGGCGCTGAACGTACCCACCTCCAAATCGGCCATACCTTATGCCAACTTGATCAGCGAGCCTATCGGCGCGCTCACCTGCGCACTGTTCCTGCCTCTTCTCTCTCGCCTCAACATCGGCGGTCTGCCTTTAGCTCCCGGACTTACCGGTTTTTTCAGCACCGTCGCCAGCGGCTTCACCTTTGTAACACTTCTGAAATTCATTCTTTCCATTCCTAACGAAGTATATCTGTACGGCATGCTGCCGGTTGTATTGGCCGTTGGCGCCGCTAATGGCGTTATCACCCAGCTGTTGTACCTGCCGGCGCGCAAGCTGCTAAACCGCCAGGAGGACTGAACTCATCATGACTGACGCCCTAACATTTGAGAATTTTACCTATAGCTATCCTCGCCGGACTCCCGTCCTGCAAGACATCAACCTAGCCATTCCGGCAGGCTCCTTTACCGTACTTACCGGCCCCAACGGGGCCGGTAAAACCGCTTTATGCCGAGCTGCCGCAGGCATCATTCCCCATTACTACGGAGGCTCTTTGAGCGGCCATGTTTATGTGCAAGGCCAGGACACCCGCACAACGGGCATTGCCGTCTTGGCTACCATGACCGGTATCCTGCTGGAAGACTACGAAACGCAGTTGGTTGCCATGACCGTTGAAGAAGAGGTAGCGTTCGCCCTGGAAAACATGGGGCTGGCGCCTGCCGAGATCAAGTCTCGCGTAACTTCCGCCCTGAAACAGGTGGGCCTGTCTGGTCTGGAGCGTCGGGAAACCGCCGCCTTGTCGGGAGGGCAAAAGCAGCGCCTGGTTTTGGCTTCTCTTTTATCGACCAAGCCTTCGATTCTCATCTTGGACGAACCGGCTTCGGCTCTTGACCCCAAAGGCCGCAGCGAGTTATACGCTCTATTGCACCGGCTGCACCAGGAAGAAGGCCTGACGGTCTTGACCGTCGAGCACGACTTAGCCTGCGTCCTGCCCTACGCCAACCACTTTGTCTTTCTGCAGGAAGGATGCATCTCCAGCCAAGGCGATGCCGACACCGTCTTACGGCATTTGTGGCTGGAAGAATCCTTTCGTCCGGCCCTGCCGCCGCTCTGGCAAGCCCGCTTCCTCCTGGAAGAAAAATTGGGTCATTCTCTGGCCCCCTGGAAAAGCACAGCGGAAGCAGCCGCCGAATTGCAAGCCTATGCTAAAGGAGACCGTTCATCGTGCTAACACTTGAATGCATTTCTTTTCAATACAGCCAGCAAGCCCCCGCCCTGCACGAAGTCTCCCTGGAGCTAAAGGCTGACGATTTCATGGCCCTCGCCGGACACAACGGCAGCGGCAAAACCACCTTGACTCGCCTAGTCATGGGGCTCGTTAAGCCCACCGGCGGACGCATTCTCTTAGACGGAGAAGACCTGTCCAGCCGCAGCACTGCGCAGCGGGCCCGGCACATCGGTTATGTCTTTCAAAATCCGGACCGCCAGATTTTCCGCGACACGGTTGCGCTGGAAGTGGCCTACGGCCCGCAACAGCTTGGCTTCAGCGCCGCAGAAACAAGCGAGGCCGTTGCCAAGGCCCTGCAGGCCGTCTCCTTGACCGACCAGGCGCAGGCAGACCCGCGCCTGTTGCCCAAAGGCCTCAAGCAGCGCGTAGCTATTGCTTCCGCTCTGGCTATGAAGCCGCGTCTGCTCATTTTAGATGAGCCCACAAGCGGCCAAGACGCCTGGGAGCGCAGGCAATTGATGGAACTTTTACAGGACCTGCACCGCCAAGGCATGGCCATTTTGATGATCACCCATGACATGGAACTGTTAGCCGCTCATTTCGAACGTGTCGCCGTCCTTGGCGGCGGCCGCAAGGTTTTCGACGGCACAGTGACGGATTTATTCTCCGGCGCTCATGATTTGCAGCAATGGGGCCTGGCGGAGCCCGCTCTGTTGCAGCTGTCCCGCCTGCTGAAGCAGCCGGGTGTCAGCGAAGTCGAAACATTTTGCCAGCAGCTTTTGCCTTTGCTGAAAGGAGGCCTGCGCCATGAATAAATTGGCTCCTTTAACCAAGCTGCTACTCACGTTGGCGGTCACGCTCTGGGCCATGGTGCTACAGACGCCCTTGGCGCTGTCCCTGCTCATCGTTGCAGAGCTCCTAGCTCTGGCCTTAGCTGGAAAACTGCGTAGCACCCTAGCCGCTTCTACAGGCCTGTTTTTCTTCGCGGTACTGCTCGGACTCATGCAATACGCCTTCGGCGCCAGCCTTGATTTCTCTATCGCCATCGCCCTAAAAATGCTGGTAATGACCCTTATTTTCGTGCTGCTTTTGGCGACGACGCGCCTGCAAGATCTGACTACAGCCCTGACAACGCAGTGCAAAGTCCCCTACGAATACGCTTTCATGCTAACGACGGCACTGCGCTTTGTGCCTGACTTCCTGGCGGAAAGCAAGGCGGTCCGCGAAGCCCAAGCCTGCCGCGGCTATCATCCCGGCGGCAATCCCCTGAAACGCTTCGCCTCCTACTTGGCCGTCGTACAGCCGCTGGTGCTGCGGGCCATCACCCGCTCGGAGACCATGGCCGTCAGCCTGGAGTTGCGCGGCTTCGGCGCTCCCGGCCGCACCTTTGCCGGCAAAGTGTCCTTGCGAATCATGGACTACCTGGCTTTGGCGGCCATGGCGGCCGTCAGCGTCGGAATTATCGCTTTTTCGTAAGATAAGGATTGAACGAGAGTCGCGGCGAGAATCAGAGGGTATGAAAGAGGGTACGATAATGTATTATCAATTCCCTTGGGAGAAAACGTTACAAGAAAACGGTTATGCCTATCAGCTTTTGCCGCAGACAAGACCTCTGCGTTCCGCCGAAGACGGCGCGGCTTATTTCGGCATTGCCGTCGGGCAAACCGCCCCGGTGCTGCTGGCGGAAGCAGATGCCTCGCAGCGTTTTCTCTGTCTCCTTGCCGGCGACCGAGGCCGCTTGGATCTCGGTAAAGCGGCTGCACTCCTAAACGCACCAAAACTCACGCCTGTCAAATACAAGAAGGTCTACAACCTCACCGGCTTTGAACCTGGAAACATGCCTCTTTTCGGCATTAACTTCCCTTGCCTGTTCGACGAGAGGCTTCTGCGCTACCCGCTGGTCTACGGCGGCAGCGGCCAAGAAAACCTGACGCTGGCCGTCGATCCCCAAGCGCTTCTGGCGCTGCACCAAATAGCGGCGCGCCTTACCTGCACAGAGTAACAATCTAAAAGAAGGACGGAACTTGACGGCTCACCGCTGCCAAGTTCCGTCCTTCAAAATTTCTATCGTATCCCTCACTCTACTCCCTATACTCCTGTTAAAAAATACGTTCTCCGTAACCCTCCGTCGAGCCCTCCTGTTCTCATCGCGACTCCTGTTCAAGTTCCCCATTTCTTAATCTTTACTCGCCTTCGCGCAGCTCGCGGCTGCGCGCCAGCACCTCCGCCTCAATCGCCAAGAAGGCTTCGATCAGCTGCGGTTCAAAATGGCTGCCCGCTCCTTGGCGCAGCATATCCAGGCTTGTTTCATGCGGATACGCTTCCTTGTACACCCGTTTAGAGCAAAGGGCGTCATACACATCAGCTACCGCCACCATACGCGCCGCCAAAGGAATTGCATCGCCCCGCAAGCCATTGGGATAACCGCTGCCGTCCCAGCGTTCATGATGCGCTTGGGCAATGTCGATGCCCATATTCAAAAAAGCGTTGTGCGGGTACTCCTGGCGAACCTGACGCAGCGTCTGCGCTCCATACACCGTATGGAGCTTCATTTCCTCAAATTCTTCCGGCGTCAGCCGCCCCGGTTTAAGCAAGATGGCGTCGCGAATGGCGATCTTGCCTACATCGTGAAGCGGGCTGGCGTTATAGATATTTTCCACAAAGGCGTCATCTATTTCACGCCCCCCGCCTCGGCGCTGCACTTCGGCGGCCAGCATCGCTGAAAACGTCCGAATGCGTTCCACATGCTTCCCTGTGTCGTCGTCCCGCGCTTCTGCCAGCTTAACCATGGCTAAGATCGTAGCCATCTGCGCATGATGCAATTCATCCAATTGGGCCTTCACCTGCTGCTGCAAGTCCTGATTATGTCTTTGCACCTCTTCGCGCAAGCGCTTCAACGACAGGTGCGTCTCCAACCTCGCTTGTAATTCTTCCGCTTGGTACGGTTTTGTCACATAATCCACGCCGCCGCATCGAAAAGCCTTTACCTTGTCAAACGTCTCCGCTAAGGCGCTGACGAAAATCACCGCCACATCCGCCAAAAGACCTTCTTCGCGCATAGCTTCACACACGGCATAACCGTCCATCTCCGGCATAGTAATATCCAGCAAGAGAATTTCCGGGCGTTGTTTGCGCATGGCAGCCAAAGCCATCTTGCCGCTGGGCAGCGCCCGCACGCGGTGCCCTTGCTCGCGCAGCAGCAGCGAAAGCAGCTTCAGGTTTTCCGGCGTATCATCTACAATCATGATATCAGCTTTTCGTTCCATCTTTAGGCTCCTCTCCCTGCTCCCACAACGCCGCCAAGGCATCCAGCCGAAACGCGCCAGCCAATTCCCGTGCGTACGCAGCTAGTTCTGGCTCCTGCGCCGCAACCTGCACCAGCAGCTCTTCCAGACGTTCAATATCCCCGTCAAGAGTTGCCGCCAACAACTGTTCCCTCAGCGCATTCTCCAAACAACACTGCCCCTGCCAAGTAGCGGGCGAGTTTATCTCCAGTTCTTGGTAGGCATATTGCGCCCCCGTATGGGCCGCCACCATATTCAAAACCTGCTCGGTTGTAAAGGGCTTGCCCAACACAGCTCGCACCTGCTGCAGCAAGACCTGCTGCACCTCGTCGGCTCCCAAGCCAGCGGACACGGCAATAATCGGCAAATCGCACCGACTCGAACGTTCCTGAAGTTCTCGAACCAGCCGATACTCCTCGGTCTGCAGCAAGGCCAAATCCGCAAAAATCAGATCCGCGCCGCGAGCGCTTTCTTGCAGCAATTCCTCTTCGCCCCCTACGGCTACCGCCAAAAATCCGGCTTGCTCCAGCATTGCTTGCAGCAAAAGCGCATCCGTTTCCACTGACATCGCAACAAGGATCCGATATGCTTGTTGTCCCGGCAGCAGCCCGACCGCCAACTCTGAGCGAGGCGTCGTCGCCTCCTGCTGAGTTCCTTCTTCCAAACGCAAGGTCACCAAAAACTCCGCCCCTTCGCCTGGCCGGCTAGACACGGAAATGTCGCCGTCCATCGCTCGGGCAAAATCCCGGCTGATAGCCAGTCCCAGCCCCGTACCGCCTCGATCATGCCGTTGATGGTAGGCCTGCTCGAAATACCCAAAGATAGCCTCCTGATCCTCTGCCGCAATACCAATGCCGCTGTCTTTTACCGTTACTTGCAGCCTCCATTTTCCGTCTCCCAGGGACTCTCCAGCTAAACGCACGTTAATAACGCCGCGATCCGTGAACTTCAACGCATTGCCAATCAAATTGACCAGAATGCGCCTGATTTTTCCTTCATCTCCTTTTACCTGCTCCGGTAATGGTTCCACGGTTTCCAGGAAAAGCTGCAAGCCTTTCTGATCCAAGCGCACCTGGAACAGGCTGCCCATATCCCTCACCAAACGGCGCAAATCAAAAAGAGATTCCTGCAAAACGACACGCCCGGATTCCACTTTAACCAATTCCAGCACATCGTTAATCAGTGCCAACAAATACGTCCCGCTGCGATTGACAATCTGCAGTTTTTCCCGCTGTTCTCGCTCCATAGCGGCGTCGCGATACAAAATTTCCGAAAAACCGAGAATGGCGTTCAACGGAGTCCGAATCTCATGGGACATATTCGAAAGAAATAAACTCTTGGCCCGATTAGCTTCCATAGCAGCTTCCCTGGCTTGTTCCAGTTTTACCTCGCTTTCACGCCGCCGCAGGCTCTGGCCCAGCATCCGCGCTACCGTTTCCAACAATTCTCTCTCTTCTCTCAAAAACGGCCCCTCATAGGCGCTTGGGTGCTTTTGAGGATAAACGACCTCCACCCAGCCTCGCGTAGTTTCGCCCACTTTCAATGCCGCCCGCAGCCGATCCGCAGTCTGTAAAAAACCAGGGTAGGCATAATCCACGCCGTCATATACCAAATGCACCAGCGCCGGATACCGCCAGCCTTCAGGCAAGATTCGCAGCACTTCCCAGAAAAGGTCTTCCAACTTCTCCTTCTGCTGAATAGCATTCGAAATCATCGTCAAACACTGCAGCGCGCGGACGCGCCGTTCCAGCGCCGCCAGCAAATGCTCCCGTTCATCATTATTGCGCTTACGCTCGGTAACATCTTCTTTGACGCCGACATAATGCAAAATTCGCCCCTGTTCATCGACAATGGGAGAAATACTGGCTTTTTCCCAATATTCGACGCCATCCCTGCGCCGATTAACAAACTCTCCTTGCCAAATTTTCCGTGAAGTCACTGTTTGCCAAAGCTTACGATAAAAAGCCTTGTTCATCTTCCCTGAACTGAGAATGCGAGGATTTTTGCCCAGCAATTCTTCTTTTCCATAACCCGTAACCTGGCAGAACATCGGGTTGACATACTCAATTCCGCCTTGAGGATCGGTAATCACAATGCTGACAGGACTCTGCTCCACCGCTTCCGACAAAACCCTCAAACGCAACTCGTCCGCACGGCGCTGCGAAATATCAATAATCGTAGCAACAAAGTACAAGGGCTTCCCCATTTCATCTCGCACGACCGCAACGGAAAGATGAATCCAAAAAAAAGTCTTGTCAAAGCGTATATATCGCTTTTCTAGTTCATAACGGTCTCTTACTCCCGTTACTAAATCTTCCACTAGCCTTATATCTTCTTCCAGATCATCCGGATGCGTAATATCTTGAAACCGAAGACCTAACAGGTCTTTTTCCGCGCAAGCCATCATCTGGCAAAACATCTTGTTAACCCGCCGAAATACGCCCTGCAACGTAACCTCCGCCATACCGACAGCCGAATGCTCAAACAACTCCCGGTAACCGCGTTCCACTTGTTCTCCCATTTTATTCAGACTCCCTCTGCTTCATGCAATCCATTATATATTTAATTTTAACAGAAAAGGATTCTTTCGCAAACGGTAAGCCTAGATCCAATTATGGCATGTACCATCATTGTGATACTCATGCTTATAAAAAATGGAGGAGAAGCTTGCATCCAAGCCTCTCCTCCATACTAAACCGCTATTTTTTTACGAACATCCGTCCCCGCTGGGACATGCGGCCATCCGCTTCCAGACGAACCACCCAGGCCTCGCCGGGAACGCCTCGCACCACGCGATACTGGTCCGCATCAAAAGGCGCAATCGCCAGCGCCTCTTCTAAGACGTCCTCGATATCGCGCATCGAGCCTCCGTCTCCAGTTACATCCAAAAATCCTTCGTCGCAAAGCTGCTGCAGCGCTTCATGCAGTGTCGCCAACCTTACTGCCCCTCTCCTGTAAAAAATATCCTGTCCTTATTGTAACGGCTAACAGCGCCGACGCCAAGAGGAAGAGACATTAAATTTTAAAGCGACCTACAATCTGATTCATTTCCGTCGCCAAGGTAGCCAGCGACTCGGCGCTGCTGTTAACCTCGCGCATACTAGCCCGCTGCTGCTCTGTTGCGTGCACCACCGACTGCGATGTCGCCGAAGTCTCTTCCGCTACAGCGCTGATGCTTTGCACATTATCCACCATAGCCTGGGTTCCGTGCGCCGTTTCGTCCACGGAGGCAGTAATCTGCTCGATACCGATCTTTACTTTTCCTAAGCGATCAATGATGGCTTTAAAGCCCTCCGCCGTACGGTGAGCCGTTTCTTTGCCCGAAAGAACATCCTTATTCGCTGTTTCTACGCGGGCAACGGAAAAGGCGATTTCTTCGCCCATGCTGCCAATAATACCGGCAATTTCCTCGGTAGCCTTGGCGCTTTGTTCCGCTAGCTTGCGCACTTCTTCCGCCACTACCGCGAAGCCTCTGCCTGCTTCTCCCGCCCGAGCCGCTTCAATGGCCGCATTGAGCGCTAACAAATTAGTCTGCCCGGCAATACCATTAATTACATCGACAATGCCTTTAATGTTTTCCGATGCCGCTGCCAGCTTATTCGTAACCGCTGTAATCTCACTCATCGAACGACCAATATTTTCATTTTGCGCGACTACTTCGCCCAGCATAACCATGCCGCGGTTGGCTTCTTCCACCGCAGTTTGAGTACCGTTATTTACTTCATTGGCATTAGCGGTCATTTCTTCCGTCCCGGCGGAGATTTCTTCAATGGTCGCCGAGACAGTAGTAATGTTATCAGCATTTTGCGTAGCTCCGTGCGCGATTTCCTCAACGCTGGTCACTACATGTTCCAGAGCGCGCATCGTTTCTTCAATGGTAGCGCTCAGCTCTTCGCTAGCGGCGGCTAAGGTCTGGCTGCCGCTATGGACCTGCTGCACCACTTGTTTAAGCTGCACGCGCATAGAATTGAGCATCAAGCCCATATCGCCGATTTCGTCATTACGCTTGGGAACAATATCAGATCGAGTTAAGTCCAAATTGCCAATACTCTCAAGCTCTATCTTCACGCTCGCCAAGCGCGCCGCCATATTGCGGCTATACCAAATACCCATGCCTAGCGCAAACAAAATAATAACCGCACTTACCAGCAAGGCATTATTAGAGCGCTCCTGCACATGGGTCACCATGGTTTTAGTTTCCGCTAATAAACTCTGCCGCTGTGCTTCCGTCAAATCCACACAGCCCTTGTCGATGGCAGCCACCAAGGCGCGCCCTTCGCCGGTAATTTTGCTCAAGTTTGGATCGTTAGCCCGCTTTGCGGCAATGACCCGATCTCCTAGCTTGATATAATCGCCAATAAGCTTTTTCACTTCTTCGCCTTTGGCTTTCAGTTCCGGTTTCTCCACCTTAGCAACATGGTCATTCATAATCGAATAACTCAGCTGAATATTCGTGCGATATCCTTTTTCATAGGTATCCATGCCATCCGGATAAAAGAGAAACCCGCGCATATCCAGAAGCGCGCGCGTAAATTGCGTATGCGCATCCTTTGCCGCCACCATATCCAAAGCGTCAGCTTCAATGACGTTTTGCGCTTCCGCTCCGACTGCGCGCAAATGGTAGTAAGTGTATCCTACGACCCCTGCCATCAAAGACACTGCTAAGACAAACATAAATACAATTTGTGCAACTATAGGCGTACGACTCTTATTCTGATTCATATGACGTCCTCCTCATTTCTACTATTTGCCAATCTTAGCTTATTGTATATTTATTATACTTTTATTTATATCGTTTGAAAATACTCTCAAAGTAAACATTTTCAATTACGTGAATTTTCATTTTCTCGTTCTAGTCCAAAGCCCCACCCTTTTCCAAACAAAAAAACGCCTTTCCAAACAGGAAAGGCGTTGCTATTACAATGGTGCCGCAGGACGGAATCGAACCGCCGACACGAGGATTTTCAGTCCTCTGCTCTACCGACTGAGCTACCGCGGCAAAAAAAAAGTGGCGACCCCGATCGGATTCGAACCGACGATCTCCGCCGTGACAGGGCGGCATGTTAACCGCTACACCACGGGGCCGCATTTTTTTGGTGGGCGATGACAGGATCGAACTGCCGACATCCTGCTTGTAAGGCAGGCGCTCTCCCAGCTGAGCTAATCGCCCACTCTATGTCCAGCGCCAAAGCGCTAAACGCGAGTTTGGTGACCCGTAAGGGATTCGAACCCTTGTTACCGCCGTGAAAGGGCGGTGTCTTAACCGCTTGACCAACGGGCCTCTTTGCCGTTGCCGCTACTGCAGCTCCGGGACAATGTATATATTAACGGAATAACCTCACCTTGTCAACGCCTTTTTTCAAAATAAATTCTAGGCGTAGTTTCAGCCGCTTTTAAGACTGCGCCGCCAGCACTGCTAACGCGATGGATTGCAGCTTTGCGGCGGACGAATCGGCGCGAGAAGTCATAACAATCGGAGCTTTAGCGCCGATCACCACGCCTGCCACAGCGCCCTGCGCCAAAAAGGTAACCGCCTTATATAATATATTGCCGGATATAATTTCCGGTACCATGAGGACATCGGCACGTCCGGCTACTTCGCTGACAATCCCTTTGTGATGCGCCGCTTCCTCGCTCAAAGCATTATCCAGCGCCAAGGGACCGTCCACTATACAGCCTTTGATTTGGCCGCGTTCGCACATTTTAGTCAACGCTGCCGCATCCACCGTTTCCGGCATGTCCGGATTGACGACCTCTACCGCCGCCAACGCCGCCACACGAGGTTTTTCAAAGCCTAACGCATGGGCCACATGAACGACATTCTTCAATATTTGTACTTTCTGGGGCAAGTCCGGTCGCATATTCATAGCGCCGTCGCTCATAAAAAGCAGCTTCTCCCGTCCGGGTATCTCCATTACCGCCACATGAGACAACACTTGTTTTCCCTGACGCAAGCCCACTTCCTTATTCAACACCGCGCGCAAAAAATCAGCGGTAGGAATCAAGCCTTTCATAACTACTTGGGCTTCTCCGGAACTGACTAAACGCACCGCTTCCAGCGCCGCTTTAGAAGGATTGGCCTCATGTACTATCGTCAAATCTTCCGCCGCTACGCCGCACTGCGCCGCCAGGGCCAAGATTTTTTCTTTATCGCCGACAAGAACCGCCTCGGCAATTCCCTGTTTTTTCGCCGCCAGCACCGCCTCTAAGACATGCTCGTCTTCCGCTGCCGCTACGGCTACTTTACACGTAGGAATTCCCTTTGCTTTTTCCAGAACTTCTTCAAACTTTCTCACGTTCCATCCTCCTCGTCGTGTTATCGACTGCTATCTCATCATAGCACACTCCAAGGCCGGAGAAAACAAATTCTTAACTTTTAAAAAAGTATACTTTGTCCTTCACCACGAAACTTTACAAACTGTACACCTCTTGATTTTACTGGTTTTTTAAAGTCGACTTGTAATGGAGGAATTCCATTGTCACGAGACACAACAAGGAAGAATAAGACGGAGGACACGTTTTTTAAACAAGAGTAAAGGGAGTAAAGCGAGGGTTAGGAAAGAGTATTTTAACAACCCCCTTTCGCGTCTTTCTTGTATTTCGCGGTTCATTTTATAAATACTGGTATATTAAAACAAATTCGGCCTAGCTGTTGCAGATGCCTGCACCAACCAAGCCGAATTCAACGTTCTACTATTTTTAGACCAATTAGCTTGCTGCGCGCTGCAGCTCTTCGCGTTCTTTAGCCAGCTTTTGCGCACCTCGGTGCGTCAAGACGCAGAAGAACACGCAGCAAACCACGCCGCCCAAGAGCACGTAGAAGCCGCCGTCCCAACCTACCCGGTCCACCATGACCCCAAACAAGCTGGTCCCTAAGGACGCGCCGCAAATATAGCTCATAAAACCGCGCAATCCTACCGCTGAACCAACGGCAAAGGAAGGAACGATTTCCATCGTCTGCACGGATGCCAAAAACTGCGGAATGTAGATCAAGCAGCCTACAATCGCCGCAAAGACCGTAGTCCAGAACAGAGTCGTACTCTGCCAATAGCCGATAACGCAGAAAAAGATCAAGCACATAGCGATAATGGCCGGCGGCATCCGGTAACCTTTAAAAAACTTGTCCGACAGATACCCGGCAAAAAGAGTCGACGGAATAGCCGCCCATTCAAAGAAGAGAAAGGCAATCGCCATTTCGGTTTTGCTGAAATGCTTTACTTCTAATAAATAAATAGGCAGCCAACTGATCATGCCAAAACGAACCATATACACGAAGGTATCCACCAAGGAAACGAACCAGGCGTTTTTGTTCTTCAATACATATTGGCAAAAAATCTGAAAAGCGGTCATGTCTTCCGGCGCCTGGGCGTTGTTTTTCCGCAACTCCGCCGGATTGGCCTGTTCCGGTCTCAGTTCCGCCAAGGACGGCAGCCCTTCACTAGCCGGCGACCCCTTACATAAAAGGAGCACCACCATGGCAAAGAAAACAGCCACAAGCGCAGGAACCTGGTAGCTCGCCGCCTGCCAGTGCTCCGGACCGCCTACAAGCGAAAAGGCCACGCCAACGATGGGAGCCACAATGCCGCCGCCAACATTATGAGAAATATTCCAGATCGCCCCTACAATACCGCGTTCCCGCCGGGGAAACCAGTTAGCAATGGTAATAAAGCTAGGTCCTACCCCCATGCCCTGAAACATGCCGTTCAATACAACCAAGCCGGCAAACATCCAAAAAGCAGTGGAAAAACCCATGGTCAAGTTGACCGCCGCACACATCAAAAGACCTAACGCCATATAGCGCTTTGGATCCGCCTTGTCGGCGAGACTGCTCATAATACCTTTACTGACGCCGTACGCAATCAACATATAGCTGCTGAGCATACCTACCTCGGTTGCGCTCAGATGCAGCTGCGCTTTAAGATAAGGGGTAGAAAGAGCAAAATTATTCCGCACAATGTAATACGCCATATAGCCGAAAAACACGCCTAAAAGAGCTTGAATCCGATAGACTTTGTACGTGCGTTCCACATCGGCCGCCGCCACCGTCTGCGTCGCGGCTCTTGGCTGCAAGAATGAAAACATAGCTGCCACCTCTTTTAAAAAATAATAACTTCCTTTATCATTATTACAAATGTTCAGTTTTCACCCCAGCGGGATTTGGCTGAACTTTATGGCAGGATTTCTTCCCGCTTTCGTAAGCTTTTTCCTGACATTGTATTTTTTTGATTCAAGGAGGCTTTGCTGTGTCTTTCCCGTCACGTGTTTTATGGTTGCTGCTTTGCTGTATGCTGCTTACCGCCTGCGGTTCCAATACCGCCCCCGACGTGGATTTTCGTCAAACCCAGCCTTTGGGCGCGCCGGACAAGCTGCATACGAGCGATAAAATCCTGCGCATCGCCGTCATCTCCAGTCTTTCCCCGGCTGAGACAGCGGCGCATTTCCGGCGCATCGCGGACTACCTCGGCCAAGCTACAGGACGCCAAGCCGTACTAATCCCCAGGCGCAACTATTTGGAAGTATCGGTCTTACTGCGCAATGGCGGCACAGATCTTGCCTTTTTCCCTGCAGGCGCCTTTGGCGTGTACCCTTCCCTGGATGATATGCACGTCATCGCCGCGCAAGAACGCATGGGCAGCTCTCTTTATAACGCCGTCATCTTGGTGCACCGAGACAGCCCCTACCAAGCATTAAGCGATTTAAAAGGGAGCACTGTCGCCTTTTCCGATCCCATGAGCTATTCCGGCTACGTCTATCTATCCAGAAGGTTGCAGGAGCTGGGGCAAACGCCGGAAAGCTTTTTCTCCCACTCGGTTTATACGTACGGTCATGAAAAATCGCTCCATGCCGTCGCCAATCGCTCCGTTCAATGCGCGTCCGTCTCCACCCTGGCCTATAACCACGCTAGACAGAATTACCCCGAAGTGGCCGATGCGGTACGCATCATCGAGACTTCGCCCGCTATGGGTACCGGACCGGTAGTCGTGCGACGCAGTATGCCGCCGGAAGAACGCCAACAACTGCAGGAGCTTTTCCTCCACTTGCATGAGCAGCCTGAATTAAAGGAAGCCCTCAAAGGCCTCCTCATTGACCGCTTCGTCCCGCCCAGCGAGGAATGGTACAGCAGCTTCCGCAAGGCCTTCGACCGCCGCGAGGCTCTGCCATGAACATCCGCGCGGCCGTAAGCCGCCTCTCCATCCGCAGCCGTATCCAAATGTACAGCGTGGTCCTCCTGGTGCTGCTGGCCTCACTTATGAGCGGCATCATTTGGGAAGTCAGCAATGATTTACTGCACAAACAATTAGAAAGTTTGGGCCAGGAAACCGCTTTTCATGTAGCGTCCAAAAGCGCCGTCATGATCATGGCTGAGGATTACTACACGCTAGGCGAGGAAGTGCGCCAAAGCGCGCAAACCAGCCACTACATCCGCTATATCTTTATTTCCGACACCTCCGGGCGCATCTTGGCCCACACCTTTGACGGCGGCGTACCTTCGGCGCTGATCGAACGAGCCCGCCAAACCCAGCCTTCCGAATCGCCCCAAAGCCGCCAGCTTACCAGTAACGAAGGGCGCCTACTGGAAATGACAGCTCCTATCGAGCAAGGGTCGTTGGGCAGCGTGCATGTCGGTCTGTCCACTTCCGCCGCCAGGCAATACTTGACAGGCAAGTTAGCCGAAGTAGTGTTCCTGACCGTTTTAGTCTGCTTTGTCGCCGCCCTGGCCAGCGGCCGCGTCGCCAAAGCCATTACCGCGCCGCTAGAACGGCTTGCCATTGTCGCCGACAAAATCGCCGCCGGGCAATGGCAAAAGCAGGCGTCCTGCGGCGGCGCACCGGAAGTAGAGCGCCTCACTACCGCCTTTAACGCCATGACCGGCACCTTAACCCGAAACCTGGATGAACGCGAGCGGTTATTGCAGGAACTGCAGCAAAAGGAAGCCGTGCGCGCCCATCTTATGGAACGCTTGCTGCGCGCCCAGGAAGACGAACGCAGACGCATTTCCCGGGAACTCCACGACGAAACCGGCCAAGCCTTAGCGTCCCTAATGGTGACCATGCGCATGCTGGCCGAGGAAACCGACGATCCCACCTACCGGGAAGTGCTGCTGCGCTCCCGCGATGTTGCCGAGGGTGTGCTATTAGGCATCCGCGATTTGGCCGTCGAGCTGCGTCCGCCGGTCTTGGACGACATCGGCCTTATCGCCGCCTTACGAAGGCATCTGGAGCGGCTTTGCACGCCGCTGTCCCTGCAGTGGACGCTGGAAAGCGAACAAGAAGAGTGGAACCTGCGCTCCGATGTCGCCGTAGCGCTCTACCGCATTGTTCAAGAAGGGGTCACGAATATCATCCGCCATGCTCATGCCTCCTCCCTGCGCCTGCGCTTCCATCAGCAAGGCAATTGGCTATATATTGAACTGGCCGACGATGGCCAGGGCGTAAGCGAAAAGCAAACCGCTGAAACAGAACGTTTGGGCATCCAAGGCATGCGCGAACGGGTAGAACTCTTAGGCGGGCGTTTCACCCTCGCTCCCGACTCCAAGCAAGGCACCCTCTTGCGCGTCCAAATTCCGTTAACAAAGGAGACTCCTTCATGAATACCATTATTTTAGCCGATGATCATCGCTTAATCCGCGCCGGCCTCAAAGCCATGCTGCAAAAAGATCCCTCTTTGGAGCTTGTGGGCGAAGCCGCCGACGGCCTGGAAGCCATTGAGCTAGTGCGGGACTTACGGCCAGACTTGATCATTCTCGATATTTCCATGCCCGCCTTAGACGGCCTATCCTGCATCGAACACATCCGCAGCGCCTCGCCGCAAACGCGCATCCTGCTTTTGACCATGCACGAAGACGAGCAATACATCCGCCTGGGCTTTCGCCTGGGCGCCCAAGGCTTTTTAACGAAAAACGCCGTCGATAAGGAATTCTTTGACGCCGTACGCACCGTCCTATCCGGCAGCCGTTATTTATCGCCGCAGGATTCACAGCGCTTGCTGCGCACCTTGGGCGAAGAAACGGCCGCTGCTGACCGGCCCGAAGACCTGCTCAGCACCCGCGAGTTGGAAGTACTGCGCTATATTGTCCACGGCTACGCGATTACTGAAATCGCCCCAAAACTCACCCTCAGCGCCAAAACCGTCGAAACCTATAAAACGAGAGTGATGGAAAAAGTGGGCGCTACGCGCAAAAGCGAGCTGGTCAACTACGCTCTCAAGCATGGCCTCATGGGCACGCTGCAGGAGAGATAAATACAAACAAGAGAACCAGAGTGACCGGAGGGTACGAAAGAGGGATTCGAAAAAGCAACAGAGGCTGCGCCGCTAACCTAGCGACACAGCCTCTTGTTTTTAAAGCATTTTCAAAATCGCACTCCGTAATCCTCAGCGTACCCTCCGATTACTCCCTTTACTCCTGTTAAAAACCGTAACCCTCTAGCCTTACTCCAGGACTAAGCGAAAGTAGCTTTTCTTTCCTTTACGCAACAGCACGCTGCCGTCAGTGAAGTCCTGCGCCGTCAAGACGGCGTCTAAATCTGTTACCTTGGCATCGCCTAGGAGCAAGCCTCCCTGCTGCACCAAGCGGCGTCCTTCGCTCTTAGAAGCAATAATGCCGCCTTCGGCCATGATGTCGATGATCTTGCCGCCGAGTTGCGCTTGGGCAATTGTAACAGTAGGAGCGTTATCCAAGGCGCCGGAACCACCGAAGAGAGCCTCTGCCGCTTCTTTCGCTTTCGCCGCCTCGCCTTCGCCATGAACCAGCTTCGTTACTTCAAAAGCCAGCACTTTCTTAGCTTCGTTGATGGCCTGATCTTTAAGCGCTCCCAAGCGTCGCACTTCTTCCATCGGCAGGAACGTCAGAAGAGACAAGCACTTTTGCACATCCGCGTCATCCACATTGCGCCAGTATTGGTAGAACTCGTACGGAGAGGTCTTTTCCGGGTCCAACCACAGCGCGCCCTTCTCGGTTTTACCCATTTTCTTGCCGTCGCTCTTAGTGAGCAGCGTAAAAGTCAAGCCGAAAGCCGGTTTGCTTTCCTTGCGCCGAATCAGATCAGCGCCTGCAAGAATATTGGACCACTGATCATCGCCGCCCATCTGCATAACGCAGCCGTAACGGCGGTTTAGTTCTAAAAAGTCATAGCCTTGCATGATCATATAGTTGAACTCCAAGAAGGACAGACCTTTTTCCAAACGCTGTTTGAAGCACTCCGCCGTCAGCATGCGGTTGACGGAAAAATGCGCGCCAATTTCCCGCAGAAAGCCGACATAGTTCAACTGCATCAGCCAATCCGCATTGTTGGCCATGACCGCTTTATCCTCGCTGAAATCAATAAAGCGAGCCATCTGCTTTTTAAAGCAATCGCCATTTTGTTCAATGGTTTCCGGCGTCATCATTTTGCGCATATCCGTCTTGCCCGACGGATCACCCACCATCGCCGTACCGCCGCCAATCAGGCAGATCGGACGGTGTCCGGCGCGCTGCATATGCGCCATAACCATCATGCCCAAGAAATGCCCCACATGCAGGCTGTCCGCCGTCGGATCAAAACCGATGTAAAACGTAATCTTTTCCTTTTCCAACAGCTCGGCAATTTCATCCTCATGGGTCATTTGCTGCACATAGCCGCGTTCTTTCAAGACGTCTAATACACTCATTTTAAGTTCCTCCTCTTGCTATCCTATCAAAATTTCATAGAAACCTCTCCAAAGGTCTACTTGTTTTAGAACCCTTTAGTTCTCATTTTCAAGGGCCGCTCGTGCTCTGAGCGCTCTCGCCCAAAAGAAAGATTTTTTCGTCTGACGCGAAAAGAAACGCAGGCATAGCGGCGCTCTGCCGAGGCTTTCTGACACTGTCAGGCGTAAAAAGATACTTCGGGGCGTGAGCAGTGAAGAAGTGAGCGGCCCCTAATTAAAAAAGCCCGCCCCTCAAATGAGGGACGAGCCGTTATGCCCGTGGTACCACCCTGGTTGCCAGTCCGAAGACTGACCGCTCCACTATGATCGGTAACGGCGATCCGCCGGCCCAGCCTACTAACCCCTGCAAGGATTTTCAACCTGCTGCTCCTGGGTGTATTTCATCGCACGCGCCTACCGGGTTGCACCACCCCCCGGCTCTCTAAAAGACGCCTTGCCATTACTTCTCCCATTCGTCACATTGTTCGTATATGCATCAATATAGCCGAAGACCTTCTTCTTGTCAAATCCAGTCTTACACTTCCATGATAATCGGCAGAATCATCGGCCGACGACCTGTTTTTTCCATCAGGAACTTTCCTAGGGTTTCCTTGACTTGCACTTTGATGGAAGACCAATCGCTCAAATTGCGCTCCGAGCAACGATCCAGCGCCTGGCGCACTTTTTGCTGCGCCTCGTTCATCAAGCCGCCTGCATCGCGCACATAGACAAAGCCGCGCGATACCAAATCCGGTCCGGACAACAGTACATTCCGCTGTTTATCCAGCGTGACGACGACGATGATAACCCCTTCGTTCGCCAACTGCTGCCGATCTCGAATTACAATATTACCTACATCGCCCACGCCCAAGCCATCGATAAAGACGCGTCCCGCTTTTACCTTGCCGGCCATGCGCGCCGCTTTGCGCGTAAACTCGAAAACATGCCCGTTTTCACCGTAAAAAACATTTTCCGAAGGCACGCCCATCTCTTCCGCCAATGCGCCGTGCTGCCGCAGCATACGGTACTCGCCATGAACGGGGATAAAGTATTTCGGACGCACTAAATTCAGCATCAATTTCAACTCTTCCCGGCTGGCATGGCCGGATACATGAATGCCCGAGGACCGCTCATATACTACATGAGCGCCCAATCGAAGCAGACTGTCGATGGTACGGGAAACAGACTTCTCATTCCCCGGAATCGGCGTAGCGGAAATAATTACCGTATCGCCAGGCACAACAGCCACATTACGATGAGTTCCCGAGGCCATGCGGCTCAAGCCCGCCATCGGCTCGCCCTGGCTGCCGGTAGTCAAAATCAGCAATTGATCGTCGCGGTAGTTTTTCATTTCTTCAGGCTCAATCAAGACGCCTTCGGGAATATCCAAATAGCCCAGTTCCGTAGAAATCGCCACCACGTTTACCATGCTGCGGCCCATTACTACTACTTTACGGCCGTATTTAGCCGCTGTCTGGATAGCTTGGCCCACACGCAATACATTAGAAGCAAAGCTAGCCATAATAATGCGGTTTTTCGCGGCCCGGAACTGCACGTCCAGCGCTGCCGTTACGGTCCGCTCCGAAGCGGTATAGCCGGGGCGTTCCGCGTTGGTGCTGTCCGACATCAGAAGCAGCACGCCTTGATTACCCAATTCGGCAAACTTATGAATATCAATGAGCTTATTGTCTACAGGCGTCTGATCAATCTTAAAGTCACCAGTATGCACTACTGTCCCCACCGGCGTTTTGAAGTAAATGCCGCAAGCGTCAGGAATGGAATGACTGCCCTGAATAAAGCCGATCTTGAAGACCCCTAAGGTCAGCTCATCCCCTGGATTTGTCGGCACCAGATTATACTTGCCAACGCGGTTTTCTTTCAAGCGGCCTTCCACAAGACCCAAGGCCAAGCGACTGCCGTATACGGGAACATTAATCTCCCGCAGCAAATAAGACAACGCGCCAATATGGTCCTCATGACCATGGGTCAAAACAACACCGCGCACTTTGTCTCGGTTTTCAAACAGATACGACATATCCGGAATCACTAAATCAATGCCCAGCATATCATCTTCCGGGAATGCCAGACCTGCATCCAGAATCACGATGTCGTCGCCGTACTGAAACACCGTCATGTTCTTGCCAATTTCCCCTAGGCCGCCCAAGGGAATAACCAGCAATTTTCCTTTTGGTTTTGATGATCTCACTAAAAAATCCTCCATGTTTTTATTATAATTTTCTTATTTTCGACTGCATTTTTACATACAAAAGAAAGCTCGCTTGCATGCGAGTTCCTATATAACCACTATATGGTTGCCGTCCGTTCCGTATACCAAGTAGGGGCTGACTTCTATCCGCTCAATGCATTCCATTAATTATATCGCGAATCTTTATTAAAAGCAATAATGCTTCCATTAAGAGGCGCAGGGTACGAAAATGCAACAGGAGTAAAGGGAGTAGAGTGAGGGTAAGACGATTGAACAAGAGTCTCGATGAGAATCGGAGGATTTCTCAGAGGGTTACGGAGCAATGGTTGTATTTAAAACATTTATTGGAACAAGATGATCACAGAACAAAAAAATCAGATTAAGCCGAATAACAGTTAGAGTCTAAAACGACAGCAGCCATTAGCTTAATGAGCAACTTCGTCCCAAAAGCTAGTGGCTGCAAGGAGCAGAAACTTTAGCGAACGCTCCGCCAAAACAAAAGATTTTTCCGTCAGGCGCGAAAGAAAACACAGGCATAGTGGGGGCTATGCCGAGGCTTTCTGACAAAGGCTGACGCAAAAAGATCTGTTTTGGTGCGAGCCGTGAGTAAAGCTTCTGCTCCGATAAAAAAAAGCCCTTCAGGCGAACCTGAAAGGCTGAGTTTTTGCTGGTGACCCACGTTGGACTCGAACCAACGACACCCTGATTAAAAGTCAGGTGCTCTACCGACTGAGCTAGTGGGTCATGTCTCACAGAAAGGAATTATATCATCATTCGGTTTTCTTGTCAATGATATTTTAAAACATTTCTTCCATAATGATAGTTTGTTCACGATTGGGGCCGACAGAAACAATACCAATTCGAACGCCCGCCACTTCGCTAAGACGCTCCAAATAGGTTCTAGCAGCCGCCGGCAAGTCTTCATAGCGGCGCACTTTGGTAATGTCTGTCTTCCAACCGGCAAATTCTTCATAAACCGGCTCCACTTTGGACAATACTTTCAAGCTAGCCGGATATTCTTTAAGAATCTCACCGTTATAAAGGTATCCGACGCACAGTTTAATGCTATCCAAGCCGTCCAGGATGTCCAGACGGGTAATAGCCAGCGCATCCAGACCGCTTACTTGGCCGGCATACTTGACAATGCAGGCGTCCAGCCAGCCACAGCGACGCGGACGGCCTGTAACGGTGCCGAATTCATGACCAGCTTCGCGAATGGTGTCGCCCATTTTACAATGCAGTTCCGTCGGGAACGGACCTTCGCCAACGCGAGTAGTATAAGCTTTCACTACGCCCACTACTTTGTCAATCTTGCCAGGTCCTACGCCAGCTCCGGTGCAAGCGCCGCCGGCAATCGGATTGGACGAAGTCACATAAGGATAGGTGCCATGGTCCAGATCCAATAACGTTGCCTGCGCACCTTCGAAGAGCACTTTTTCGCCTTTGTCCAAAGCGTCGCTGAGAAGGTAGGTCGTATCAGCCACATACGGGCGAAGCTGCTCGGCAAAAGCCAAGTACTGCTCCAGCATGGGCTCGTACTCAAACGGCTCTGCTCCGTAGAGTTTCACCAACAATTCATTTTTGGCGGCCAGATTATGTTTCAGCTTGGCTGCAAACTCTTCTGCGTCCATCAAGTCCACAATGCGGATGCCGCAGCGAGCGACTTTATCCATGTAACAAGGACCGATGCCGCGCTTGGTCGTGCCGATTTTAAACTCGCCGCGAGCGACTTCTTCCGCTTCATCCTGGCGGCGATGATAAGGCAGCAGCACCTGCGCCCGCGTAGAAATACGCAGACTCGAAGTATCAATGCCCCGTTCTTTCATGCCGTTGATTTCTTTCAAAATAGCTTCCGGATCAATAACAACGCCATTGCCCAAAACGCAGGTCTTTCCTTTATAAAGAATGCCCGATGGCAGCAGTTGCAGCTTATAAGCTTCGTCGTTTACCACTACGGTATGGCCGGCATTGTTGCCGCCGGAATAACGAACAACCACGTTAGCCTGTTCCGCCAGGTAGTCGACTACTTTCCCTTTTCCTTCATCGCCCCATTGACTGCCGATAACAATAATTGCTGACATGATATCACTCACCTTTTTTATAGCTCAAAACGAGCCATGATTAATTTAGCTTAGTCATTTTTCACGCATAAAAAGAACTCAATACGGTCTCATCATGGAGCGCCGAGATTGAGTCTCCCGCAAGTTATTCATTTTTCACCATAAATATCATAACAGGAAAATTTCCTCCTGTCAATATTTTGCCGAATATTTTTCTTGATTTACACTTCAACGTTCGGTTATCCCGCTCCGTTACGTACGTTCGCCTGCCGCTCGCGCTTACCCCATACAGCTTTGTCATTTTTTATTCACAATGAGCCGGCGCTTGTTTTATTTTGCAAAAATCTTTCAATTCGCCAGTAAAGAAACATCACACAGAGCAACAGAGAAAAGCCAGAGAAAAGAAGAAAGACATAATTTCAAAAAACCTTTCGCGCCTTTCGTGTGTTTCGCGGTTCTTTATCCGCCCAGGATTCTCAAAAAGTCTGTTGAAGAAACATCGCCGGTCTCCTCTGAAAATCTAGGGATCGCACGACAACCGAAGGCCCTATTGCCAGACGAAAAAGAAAACACAGGCATAGCGGGGCTATGCCGAGGCTTTCTGACAAGTTTTGGCGGAAAAAGCTCCGTCATGGCGCGGACGTGAGCATTGGATAGGTTCCTTATTCAGGCATGCGAGTCAAATCCGCAAAGCGCGTAAACTGCTTGTGGAAGAAGAGCTGCACGCTGTCCACCGGGCCGTTGCGGTGTTTAGCCACAATGATCTCAGTAATATTTTTGTTTTCCGTATCCGGATTGTAGTAGTCTTCACGATAGAGAAACGCCACAATATCCGCATCCTGCTCTAGCGAGCCGGATTCGCGCAAATCGCTGAGCATGGGCTTTTTCACCTGGCGAGATTCCACGCTGCGGCTAAGCTGAGACAGCGCAACAACGGGAACGCCCAGCTCACGGGCCAATCCTTTTAAGGAACGGGAAATCTCGGAAATTTCCTGCTGACGATTTTCGCCGCCTTTGCCGCCGCTTCCCTGCATGAGCTGCAAATAGTCAATGATGATAAGAGACAAATCATGTTCCACTTTAAGGCGACGCGCCTTAGAACGCATTTCCAGCACCGAAATGCCTGCGGTATCGTCGATAAAGATCGGCGCACCAGAAAGGCGGTCCGCTGCATTGATCAGTTTGGTCCAATCATCGTCCTCCAGTTCGCCAATACGCAATTTCTGCGAATCAATAGACGCTTCGGCGCAAAGCATACGCTGCACCAACTGCTCCTTCGACATTTCCAAGGAAAAAAACGCTACCGCCTTTTTTTCTCGAATGGCTACATTGGAGGCAATATTCAGGGTAAATGCCGTTTTACCCATACTGGGGCGAGCCGCCACAAGAATCAAATCGGATTTTTGCAAACCGGAAGTCAAACGGTCCAAGTCTTTAAAGCCTGTAGCCAAACCAGTAATGCCGCCGCGGGATTCGTATAACTGCTCAATCTTGCCAAAAGCGTCTAAGACGATGCTTTTTATCGGCGCAAAATCGCCGCCGATACGACGATTGGATACCTCCAAAATCATCTTCTCCGCCTGATCGACGATTTGCGATACTTCTTCGCTGCCCTCATAGCCCAGAGCGGCAATTTGCGTTGAAGTCTGGATGAGCTGACGCAAAAGCGCCTTTTCCTCCACAATCTTGGCATGATAATGCACATTTGCCGCCGTCGGCACGCTGTTTGCCAGCGAAGTCACATACGCGATACCGCCCACTTTTTCCAAATTGTCTTCCCGCTTCAGCAGCTCTATAACCGTAATCATATCCACGGCTTCATTGCGGTTGTACAAATCCAGCATAGCTTCAAAAATCAGCCGATGCGCCTCACGATAAAAGTCGCCGCCTTTTAAAAGCTCCGTCACTCTGGCTATCGCTTCTTTTTCTATTAACATCGCCCCAAGGACGGCTTGCTCCGCCTCTAAGTTCTGCGGGGGAACACGTTCAATCAACAAAATTCTTTCCTCCTGTACTGCAACAAAAACATATGTTCACAATCATTTATTATAACGCATTCCCTGCATTTTTGCACAAGCTTTCTAACGGCGCATACAAGCTGGATTTCCGTCTACCCAAGCAAAGCGTAGTTGACAGCCGCCCCGACGCAAGGCCGGAGTAATACCGCCCCGGCTTGCTTCCAGACCTAAACAAGCTAAAAAATGCACATAGGCCTCCCACACCTCAGGTGGCGCCTGAAATGCGTGAACCACCAGCATAGCGTTAGGCGCTCCTATACGGCTAGCTTCCAACAAAGCCGCAATGGTGCGATGAATCCAGGGATATTGGCAATTCGCAGCGGCGTCTTCTTCCAGCTCCAACAACGATAAAAACGCCCGCAACCGTTCCCGTTTGCCTTTTTGCAGACTTGCCGGCGGCAGCCATTCCTGCACCGTAGGACCCAAAGATTCTTCTCCTTGCGCCTCTACGATGAGCACATGCTGCTCCAAATCGTTCCGCGCCAATACGCACAAATCACATTGGGACGCCGTTTCGCCGCCTGGAAGATGCACTTGAAACTCTGGAAAGGCAAAAAGCAGCCGCATGCTTTTCAATTCAGGCTCTTCCGCCGCCGCAAATACGGCAGCCACCTCTTTAGGAAACCCTTTTGCGGCGCCGCACCAGCAGTAAGCCAATGCCCGCATCGGACTGCCTGGCTGCCAATGCAGCTCCTCTTTGGCCAAAAGAGGCCTCCAACCATTTTCGGGATTTTCTAGCGGAGCATAAATGCGCAACATGCCGACCATCCCCTCTCCATATTGTCCGAAGTGTTTGTTTTGGTTATTTTTCGACACACAAAAACAGTCTCCTGCAAAAAAGCGGATCACAAGGGGCACGGAAATTGAACAGAAGCAAACAAACTCCCCGCCGCAGGTTCCATCCTGTAGCGGGGAGTTCTATTTACTTATGTCGCAGGCTTTTCTTCCAACAAGATGTCCAGCGCCTCGGAAACCGTTTCGACAGGCCGAATATCCAGTCCTAAATGCCCCTCCGGAATGTCTTTCGCATTCTCCTTAGGAATCAGCATAACCTGTACTCCAGCTTGTTTCGCGCCATAGGCTTTTTCAAACACGCCGCCTACGGCTTTGACACGTCCCTGGATGGAAACCTCGCCAGTCACAGCAACGTCCTGCCGTACGGCGCGTCCGGAGATGGCGGAAATGAGGGCTGCCGTAATGGCCACCCCTGCCGAAGGACCATCAATACGACCGCCGCCGACAATATTAATATGCAAATCAAAATCCGGCAAATCCGCACCGATCAACTTGCGCACCACTGCCGCCGCATTGAATACCGAGTCCTTCGCCATAGAGCCGGCAGTGTCGTTGAAACGCATAGCGCCTTTGCCTTTTTCCGCCGCCGGAAACGCTACCGCTTCAATTTCCAGCACCGAGCCCAAATAGCCGGCGACGCCGAGGCCGAAGACCTTGCCCACCTCGCTAGTGGCGCTGGCTTTCTGGCTGACATACGGCGTTAAGCGACTCACCTGGGCCACCCGATATACATCTTCCAAGGTAATACGTCCCTCGGTCCCATCCTGGCGGTACAACGAAACGCCATGGGCATCGGCTAAAATATTGACGGCCTTCCGTCCTTCGATGGTATATTCGCTGATCAGCTCCGCCACGCCTGCGTCCAGCTTCACTTTGAGCTTGCTCGCCGCATTAGTGACGATGATCTGAATGTGCTGCGGCGTCAACGGTTCAAAATAAATTTCCGCGCAACGCGAGCGAATAGCCGGAGCAATGTCATCCGCTTCACGCGTGGTCGCGCCAATGAGAATAAAATCCGCCGGCGCGCCGTCTTTGAAGAGCTTGCGCACATAGGGCGGCACTTGCGGATCATTCGGATCGTAGTAAGCCGATTCAAAATAAACTCGCTTGTCCTCCAGCACCTTAAGCAGCTTGCTCTGGAGCATAATATCCATTTCACCGATTTCATCAATGAACAAAATACCGCCATGCGCATCCGTTACCAAGCCCGGCTTGGGCTCCGGCACGCCGCTGTCCACCAAATCTCGCCGAGCGCCTTGGTAAATGGGATCATGCACAGAACCCACCAAGGGATTGGTAATATCCCGCGGGTCCCAACGCAGCGTCGTGCCATCCACTTCGACAAACGGCGCATCCTGCGAAAATGGCGTATATGCCAACCGCTTCGCTTCTTCCAACGCAATGCGCGCCGCCGTTGTTTTCCCCACGCCAGGAGGGCCGTACAAAATCAAATGTTGTGGATAAGGAGACGCCAATTTGGAACGCAACGCCTCCAGCGCCCGTTCTTGTCCGACAATCTCATCAAAAGAAGCTGGCCGCAGCATGGACATAACAGACTTAGAAACGCTGCGTTCTTCCATTTTTTCCAGTTCTTCATATTTTTTGCGCATCGCCGGCGTTTCGCCGCCTTCTTCATCCCGCAGTACCTGCAAGCGAATGTCGCGCAGGTATTCTTGATGGCGCTCTTCCATTTTTTCGTTTACTTTTTTCTCAATGCGGTCTTCAACGCGCTTTTTCGCCAGCATGTCCGCCAGCAAATTTTCAATATCCCGCAATACTGCCGGAACTTCCTGCTTGGGCGGAACCTCCTTCAGGGTGGGATCTTCAAAAACCAAGCGCTCTAACCCTAACAGCCGCTCTTCAAAACGTTCCGACTGCATCAACGGCAGCACGCCCATTTTCCCCGCTTTAATGATCAGCTTTTCTTGACCGACCAACGAAGCATAGGTACGATATAAGGCCAAAAGTTGCCGCTCTTGCGGCGGCTCCTGCGGCTGTATTTCTTCTTTATGCAAAATACGTTGTAAAAAATCTTTCATACCCCACTTGGCTCCGATCTATTAGGATATGAGGATTACGCCTTAGCTGCAACAATCTCCACCTGAATCTGGGTGCTGACTTCGGGGTGAAGTTTAACAGTTACCGGATAGATCCCCACCGTTTTAATGGCCTCTTTAATTTCAATTTTGCGCTTGTCCACATCCAAATCGTGCTGTTTAACTAAGGCATCCGCCACATCCTTGGACGTAATCGCGCCAAATACCTTGCCGCCTTCGCCCACTTTCACTTCCAGCGTCACTTTGACCTTCGTCATTTGCGAAGCCAACACTTTCGCCTCATCATGAGCGCGTTGTTCTTTATGCTCTTTAGCAGCCGACTGCTGCTTGGCGGTATTCACATTCGACGCGGTGGCTTCAATAGCCAACTGCTGCCGAAACAGCACGTTGCGCGCATAGGCTTCAGCCACTTCAATAATATCGCCTTTTTTACCTAATTTTTTAACTTCTTGCGTCAGAATTACCTTCATCTGCTGCACTCTCCTTTGCTATCTCGTGGAGGATTTCCTCCAGCTGCATTTTTATGTCCGCTGCCATAACGCCGCGGATTTGCGCCCCGGCCACCGTCTGATGACCGCCGCCGCCGAAGCGCTCCATAATCACATGTACATTACAATCCCCTTGACAGCGAGCGCTAATGCCTACGCCGTCTTCGTACGGAAAGAGCACAAAGCTCATATGCACGCCTTCCACCATCAAAAGTCCGTCCGCCACCTGCGAGGCCACCACTTGAGCATCCCTCACATCTGGAGGACAAACCGACACGGCCGCCCCTCCAGGCAGCATTTCCGTATCCACCATCATGCGCGCCTTGGCTTGCGTTGTAGCAAAATCCGTGCGGAACAAGTAGCGCACAAGTACCGGATCGGCCCCAGCGCGGCGCAAAAAAGACGCCGCCTCGAACGTTCGCACTCCCGCCTGTACGGTAAAGCTTTTCGTATCCACTACAATACCCGCATACAGCGCCGTAGCGTCTGAACGAGTCAATTCTACCGATTCATCAAAGTACATCAAAAGCTCCGCTACCATTTCGCTGGTCGAAGAGGCGGACGGCTCCAAATACACCAAAAACGGATTTAAAATGAAATCTTCGCTGCGTCGATGATGATCAATGACAATTGTACGTTCAATCAGGCTTAACAATTCAGGGGCCGCTACCAGCCCCGGCCGGTGCGTATCCACTACCACCAGCAAAACGCCAGGCTCAACCAAAGCTTGCGCCTGATCTGCAGGGACCAAGAGCCCTTCGTATTCGCTATAGTCGGACAAGAGTTCCTCCAGCTTGCGGCTGGCCGTGCCCGGCTGGCTAACAATAACATGAACTTCTTCTTTCAGATGCCGCGCCATGCGAGCCACGCCGATGGCAGCGCCCAAGCTGTCGAAATCTTCCCCAATATGGCCCATAACCAAAACCTTGGACGCATCCAGCATGCTTTTCCGTACCGCCTGCGCCACGGTCCGCGCCTTAACGCGGGTGTTTTTCTCCACCGCCTTTGATTTGCCGCCAAAGAATTGCACCTTGCCATCACAATACGCAGCAACCTGATCGCCGCCGCGTCCCAAAGCCACATCCAGACCGATTTGTGCCCGTTCTCCCAGCGCCGCCAGCGACGGTTCGCCTGTAGCTACGCCAATACTAAGAGTCACCGGAATGCGATTTCCTGCATGAAGCTCCCGTACCCGATCCAGAACGTCAAACTTCTCACGCATAGCTTTTTCCAACTGGCCGCGCCCTAACATCACCAAGTAAATATCGCGAGTATATTTTTTGGAAAATCCTTTTAGTCCGGCTACCCAGTCGACAATTTCCTTATTGACTGCCGCTAGAAGCTCTGCACGCTTACTCTCGGTCAGCCCCTGGAGCACATCATCAAAATTGTCAATCTGCACATAAGCTACGGCGGGCAATGCCGCTTTAAGAGCTAAGCGACGCCCTTCTTCTTCCGTCATGTCTTGAATGTACAGGATCATGCGTTCTTCCGCCGGCCGGTGCAATACAAGATAATAATGGGCGCCAGCCATAAAAGTGAACTCCCCTGCCTGCCCCCACCAACCATTGGGCAACAGTTCCGGCCAAAGCAAATCAATGCGCGTTCCTGTATGCAGACGTCCTTCCGACCATTCCAGTAAGCGATCATTGTGCCAACAAACTATGCCCTCTTGATCAATTACTGCAATCGCCAAAGGAAGCTCTTCTAGCGCATAATTTTCCGCGGCTCCCACTTGCACAGCCAGCTTTTTTATGTACGCTTCCAGTTCACGCTGATTTTCGTGGCGTTGCTCCCGCCCGTATAAATACAACGCGCCTAAGAAAAACGCCCCCAACAACGCAATATATAAATTGTAAAAGCCAAACAGCGCCAACAGGCCCAGCGCCACAAGCAGATAGAGACGGGCCTCCCGCCAAAAGTCGGGAATGAGTTTCATGACAGTCGCCTCCTACGATGGTTCCCCCGATTTACGCAGCCGACGCACGTCCACCCACGCTTCGGCCACACCGGCATAAATCACCATTTGCGTCAAAAAACCATTGGTTACAAGTAACAGCAAAATCAAACCGCGCACAAATTTCGGCAAGCGGTATTTGTCCGTCAAAAACACTACTAAAGACAAGCCTTGCACAAACAAAAACAAGCTGGCAATAACCTGCACATTCATAGCAATATCCCGCAGCCATAACCACTCACGACTAGATCCCCAGTACGCACCCACCAACGCCAGCGCATACGCGTATGCGAGGCCGCCGTGAAAACGCCATTCCCGAAACGGCGGGAACGCCGGTACGTCCATACCTAAGCGACGCAATACCAGCCGCGCCACAATAAAATTGAGATACGTATCTACTACGGCCGCCATAGCAAACCCAGCCGGCAGAATAATACGCAATACATCAACCAATTGCCCCATCGTCGCCGCCAAGCGCTGCAATTCTTCTTCTTGCATTCCCATGGAGCGGTACATGGCTAGAGCCTCTTCCGTGCCTTTGGCCATAACATCAATCTGCATTTCCAATGGATTGATACCTAAAATGAAGGCGCTCAGCCCCAGAACGGCCACCTTCGAAAGAAGCGAAGCCAAAGAGCCCCAAACTAAGGCCTTTCCTGGCGAGTAGGCTTCTCGAATCGCATGTCCCAAAACAATACCGATTAAACCAAATCCGACCACCACGCTCAGCGCGTGCAGCGGATGCATTAATACGGCAATTAGTACGCCCGCCGATAATGTAGCCATCACGCTCCAGCGAAAGCCATGGCGAACTCCCAAAAGAATAATCGGCACTGGCCAAAGCATATTGACAAAAGGTCCCAAGATGGGCAAATACGCGCTCATCAAAGCAAAAACAATGGCAATCGCCGATAAAATACCGCCTTCCACCAGCGGCCGAATTCGTGTCTGCGTCATGCAACAACCTCGTTTCCCAAAATAAGAAGTATATCTTGTATTAGATTCGCAGTCCTCTTGGCTCTTTCCTGCCAAAAGTTATCGTTTTCAAAACAAGGAAAAATAATTAAGCAAGAAAATCAATCACCTATAAATTCATTTCCAAACACGCCCTCATGCATGCTCGTCCTTGACTCCCGCGACTCTTGTTCAATCCACGGAACTCTCCCCCCCTTTGGACCTGCAAGGGCCAACGGGCTTAATTTTCAACAGCCAACAGGATTCCCTAAATAAACAGCGAATAAAACAGATATCACTAGTAAGAATAGCAACAAATTCATTTTCGCGGGGAGGTGTTTTGAATGAGCGTTCGTCGCATTATTTTTTCATTCGATGGTTCAGAAACCAGCCGCAAGGCCCTGCCCTGGGCCATCCGCTTTGCCAAAGAAAGTGGCGCAGCCACGGTTTTACTAAGCGTTTTTGAACCGTTAGCGCAATATCCAATCGGCAAAGCAGCTAACTTACTGCAATTTGAAATGTCTGCTAAGCAATATCTAGAAGACTTGCAAAACGATGCAAAAGAAGCCTTTTTAAAGGAAGGCCTTACTATTGAAACCGTTCTTCTCGACGGAAATCCCGCTGATGAAATTATAAGCTATGCCGCCGCCAATCCGATTGATTTGATTTTGTGCGGCACTCGCGGTTTAGGTGAAATCGGCTCCCTGCTTTTAGGGAGCGTAGCACATAAACTGGTTACTTATTCTCAAGTTCCTGTGCTAGTTATTAAGTAATGATACCATACTCCGGTCATTTTGCAAGGTAACTTCTGGCTACAGCTACGCTGGAAGCCATTTTAGAGGAAGCGCCTGCTTCCCAATCGCCTTGCCCACTCAGAACAATCGAAGGAACGATGCCAATGAATGACAAGGCGCCTCACGCAACATTAACACAAGAAGAAATTACAGCCCTGCTGAAAACGCTGCCGCCAGAGGAAACTCCGGCAGAGACACCTCCAGCAGGGTCCGTTGGCGTGTCCAGCCAAGATCCCAACGCGCAAATGAGTCAGGATGACATTGCAGCGTTATTTGCTTCCATGCAAACAGAACCAGAAAAAGCCGCCGAACCTGTTGAAGCGGCGCCTGCTGCACCGGCAGCCGATCCGAACGCCCAGATGAGCCAAGATGATATTGCAGCGCTTTTGGCTTCTATGCAAAGCGAGCCGGAGAAAGCGGAAGAACCAGCTGTCGCAGAAGCTGCGCCCGAAGCGGCATCTGCCGCACCGGCAGCCGACCCGAACGCCCAGATGAGCCAGGATGATATCGCGGCTCTCTTGGCCTCTATGCAAAGCGAGCCGGAGAAAGCCGAAGAACCGCCTGTCGCAGAAGCTGCGCCGGAAGCCGCACCTGCCGCACCAGCGGCTGATCCGAACGCCCAAATGAGCCAGGACGATATTGCAGCGCTTTTGGCCTCCATGCAAAGCGAGCCGGAAAAGGCAGAAGAACCGCCTGTCGCAGAAACTGCGCCCGAAGCGGCCCCTGCTGCACCGGCGGCTGATCCGAACGCCCAGATGAGTCAGGACGATATTGCGGCTCTCTTGGCCTCTATGCAAAGCGAGCCGGAGAAGGCAGAAGAACCGCCGGTTGCAAAAACTGCGCCGGAAGAAGTTCCTGCTGCACCGGCAGCTGATCCGAACGTTCAAATGAGCCAGGATGACATTGCAGCGCTCTTGGCCTCCATGCCAAGCGAACCGGAGAAGGCGGAAGAAACGCCGGTCGCGGAAACTGCGCCGGAAGAAGCTCCTGCTGCACCGGCAGCCGATCCGAACGCCCAAATGAGCCAAGACGATATTGAAAAGCTTCTTTCCGATTTAGGACCGCTTGAGCAAACCGAGCAAGAAACGCCTGCCGAAGCAACTCCTAAGTTGGATGACACGCAGCCAGTTCCTATCTTATCCGATGCAGAAACTGCTACCATCGAACCGGTGGTTGAAGAAACGCCATCCTCCACTTCCGCTCTGTCAGGACGCTTCGCTGCATTTTTACTGCTTCTTAAGACATGGTTTGCTAAACTTCCTTTACGCAAACGCGCCGCTGCGCTGGAAGCGCAAGAAGCAATACCAGTCAAGAGCGAAGCCTCTTCAACTTCCGCCACGGAAGAAGAGGATGTTAGCGCCCGTAAGCTCAGCTTCAAGGCGATTGCAGCCACAACCTTGCTTTTACTTCCTCTAGTAGTTCTCGCTGGTTACTATTTAGGCGTAAAGCAGCATGGTTCGGATGATGCCGCAACGCTGGCGCCGAAGGAAGCATTATCTCAAAAAGGCGTCGCTTTCAGTCAACAAGCTTTTGTCGAAAATGCTGAACGCGGTAATTTGACCGTAGCTGGACTTTTCTTAGATGCAGGCATGTCGCCGGAAGTCTTCCGAGCCTTTGACGGTTACACGCCTCTCATTGCCGCCTCAGAATCAGGCCGCCTAGCGACAGTAGAACTCTTGTTGAATCATGGCGCCAACGTAAATGCCATCGATAAAGATAAGCAAACCGCGCTTATGCGTGCGGCCGCAGCCGGACGACTTGATGTCGTACGTCTTTTAATTGACCGTGGCGCTGACCTGGCCCGCAAAGACAAATTAGGGCAAACCGCCTTGCGTTTGGCCGCCAACCGCAACCAAGGAGCAGTTGTACAATGGCTTCGTTCGCTCAATGCGCCGGACGAAGGTCCAGCCGCCGGAACGCCGCCGGCCCCGCCGCCGGAACTAGCAACCTCGAAGCCTTCTAACGTACCGGACAGCCAAATTGCTCCGTCATTTCTTTTGGCAAACGGCCAAGCCGGCCCCATAAAAATAGGTTTGGGCTTAGCCGGCATTCGCAGCGCCTATCCGGAAGCCAAAATCAGTCCAGATGAAATCTATATTGCGGATCGCCGCTATCAAATCTTAAATGTCTATCCAGACCCGCGTGACACTACCCCATCGCTTTCTATCACGCTCAGCCCCTCTCGTTCCGTTTTAAGCATTGACGTCTATTCCTCTGCGTTCCGCACCAACAAAAATATCGGCGTCGGTTCCACATTGGGAGAATTGCGTCAAAGTCATACGTTAAAGGCCATTCGTTATATGGACGGTTCCTTCCTTGCTACTGCCAGCGATACTAATGTTCTCTTTGAGCTTGGAGTTTCTGTCGAGTCACTGCCTACGGAATGGCTGCAGGGAAACCCTGAAAACACCTTGCCCAACAGCCTCAAAATCAGCCGCATCATCGTGCAGCAATAAGGCGCCGGGAGAGGCGCGGGAGTCATGGAAGGGTACGATTGAGGCTTGCGTCGGCAATGATTGTATTTGAGACTTTTATTGGAGCAAGACGGTCCGCAGGACGCAAAAGCTGGCTAAGGCGGATCACAGTTTCGCCTGTTTGAGCGCAGCGAGTTAAGAAACTGCCGACTTTGCCAGCTTTTGAGAGGCGCGCGGAAATCTTGTCTCAAATATAATCCTGCCGACGTTTATACAGAAGCTCCTCGCCCGTGAAAACCCTTTCGCGTTTTCGTGTGTTTCGCGGTTCGTTTTATGAATTCTGCTATATAAAAAAGAAAACCCCCTTGGCCAAAAGCCAAGGGGTTACATTACAACTATATTCAAGCTTGAATGTCAATGGTTTCTCCCAAACCAGGAATAGCAGGCATCAGCAGATCCAATTCACGCCCAGCCTGTTCCGTGCCATTATCCATGGCCTTTTTCATAATGGAAACTCCAATTTGGTCCTGAACTCGACTTTGACTCATCGACATGGACAAAAGAGCGATATCCATTCGCCACCTCCTTACTGTCCAAAAACACATTCCTGCTATTTATTATACCATAAACACCCCATAAAATTCACTGTCTTTTCCGGAGGCTATTCACTATGAATACAATTACATTTCCCCTTGGTTGGGATATGCTGCAACTTTGGATGCTCCCCGCGGCAATTATCCTTATTTCTCTTTTGCTAGGCATTCTGCTCAACCGCTTGATCTCACAGCGACTGCGCGCCATCCCTCTTTCAGAGCCCATGGAGCAGGCCCACGAATTGTTAGTCCACGCTTTTCGCGGCATTCCTATTCTCTGGTCCCTCATGGGCGGCATGTATCTGACCACGCGCACCGTGTCGCTGGCGGCAAACATCCAGCAGCTTCTATCTAGCGCACTTTTAGCGCTAGTGCTGCTCTCCGCCACGCTGGTAGCCGCCCGCATTGTCGGCGGTTTGGCCACCTTATATGCTAAGCGCGCCCAAACTCTTTTACCCACAACTTCCATCCTGGTCACGATTGCTGAAGTGTTCGTATTTCTCCTCGGCGCCTTAATCACTTTAGAATCGTTGGGGATTTCCATCACGCCTATCCTCACCGCCTTGGGCGTAGGCGGTTTGGCCGTCGCGCTGGCCCTTCAGGATACCTTGGCCAACTTGTTCGCAGGCCTCAGTATTTTATTCTCCCGCCAACTCCGCCCTGGCGATTATATTTGCCTCAGCACCAAGGAAGAAGGCCATATCAGCGACATTAACTGGCGCAGCACAACCATCCGTACCTTAAGCCAGCAGACCGTCATCATTCCCAACGTCAAAGTGGCCCAGTCCATCATCACCAATTATTCCTTTCCCAGCCCGCAATTGTCTGTTGTCATTCCCGCCTCCGTCGCCTATGACAGTAATTTGGAGCAAGTCGAGGCGATTACGCTGGAAGAAGTCAAAGCCGTGCTGCTCGAAGCCATGGACTCGCCGCCGCAAGAAGAACCGTTGATTCGTTTCCACACCTTCGGCGACTCCGGTATTGCTTTCAACATTATCTTTACGGTGCATGAGTACAGCGAGCTTTCCCCTTTGCGGCACGCTTTAATTAAGCGCTTAATCAAACGCTACCGCCAAGAAGGCATTGTTATTCCCTATCCCACGCGGGAAGTATTTTTAAAGAACAATTAAAAGCAATTTCGTCTTATCTCATCCTTGCTTTTTCCTTTTAGAGGCGCTATACTAGATAAGTCAAGTTGGCAGTTGCCGCTTGAACCTTCTGCTCCGTTGTATTGAAGCGGGGCCATCAGTCCAAAGGAGGTGATTTCGTGAGAAAGTACGAAGTCATGTTTATCATCAAGTCGCAGGAAGAAGAAGCTACCAACGCTGTCATTACCAAGTTCGAGAACCTGATCAAGAACAACGGTGGTGAAATCGTCAAAATTGACCGTTGGGGTAAAAAACGCCTGGCGTACGAAGTGAAGAAGAATCTCGAAGGTTTCTACTGCCTGATCCACTTCACTGCAGAACCCGCCGTCGTTGCTGAACTCGATCGTGTACTGAAGATTACTGAAGACGTCATCAAGCACATGATTGTCAAGCAAGAGGCATAATCCAGGAGGAACATCATGAACAAGGTGATACTGGTAGGTCGTCTCGCCCAGGATCCGGAAGTGCGTTACACCGCTAACGGCAAGGCCGTCGCCACATTCTCGCTGGCTGTCAGCCGCCGGGTAGGGCAAGGCCAAGAAAGCACTGACTTTATTCCCATCGTTTCGTGGGAAAAGCTGGCTGAAATCTGTGGCAACAATCTCACCAAAGGCCGTCGTATCCTCGTTGAAGGCCGTCTGCAAATTCGTTCTTACGAAGCGCAGGACGGACAGAAACGTCGCGTCGCTGAAGTTATCGCACAAAACATTGAATTTCTTGACAGCAACCGCGCCCCGGGAGCTCCCGGCGAAGGCGGCAGTGCTGGCAACAGCCAAAATAATCAAAACAGCAATCAGCACGATGGATTCGGCTTCGGGCCAAGTATCCCTGAAGAAGACATTCCATTTTAAAGGGGGTTTCAGCAGTGAGACGGGAAAGAGGCAGAAAACCGAAAAAGAAAATTTGCAGCTTCTGCGTGGATAAAGTGACCAGCATCGATTACAAAGATATCGTGAAATTGCGTCGCTATACCACCGAGCGTGGCAAAATCCTTCCCCGCCGCATCTCCGGCAACTGCGCCAAGCATCAGCGTCAGCTGACTTTGGCCATCAAACGGGCGCGTAACATCGTCCTGTTGCCCTTCACGGCGGAGTAAGAACTACTTATAAGAAAAACCGGCAGCGTTTACGCAGCCGGTTTTTTTATTTATACATAGTTTTTTAAAACATACTCCAGTCCGAACTGCCGGAAGTCTTCCCAAAAGCGCTCCCGCGCCAGAGGCAGAGCACCCGAGCGGCTGAGACGCTGCTGCTCCTGCAAGGATTCCGCCGCTGGCCGCTCTTCAAAGAGCAGCTCTTCCCTGCACTGCTTCAGCAACGCAGCGCCTTGCGGCGAATTGACCATCACCAACGATACGCCCATAGAGTCAAACCAGTCCGGGCGATATTTTTCAATTCCCCAGTAGTCGGCAATCGTCATATCCGAAGGCCGTTGCACGTCCGTAAAACGGCAACGAGAACAAGACGGACGGGTAATCGTCTTGACCTTAAAAAACAGCTGATAAAAGCGGTCATCTTCTCGTCGCACGGTTTCTCCGTCTATTGAAAATAAAAATCCTTTGTTGCTGTTATCACGACTCCAGCCGTCTTTTTTCGAGCGAAACTGCACATGCGTCAGCTTGCCGGTATTTTCCTTTTCCAATAGCATTTTATAGGCTTCCCATATGTACGGGCTGGGAATGCTATGGCAGATCAAATCACATACATATAGATTCAACAACTCTGGCGAGCCTTGCAAAAAAGAGCGCAGCCCCGCCGCTTGACAGGGAGTTCCCGTAAACAACACCTTGCGCCCACTTTGCAAATCGGCTTTGACCTGGACAAAGGTTTCTCCCAAATCGCTTTGGACATACTTGGAAATACGCATACGATCGCGTTGCGACGCCGTTTCCGCTCGTTTATGTATAACATGAAACGCTTCATCATAGTCTGCACCGTACACAACGCCGCCCTGCCGCAATACCGCATCTGATACAGCCGTAAAGGCGCCGCCGGAGGTTGATTGTTCCAGCACTTCCCGCGAGCGGTGACGGGCCGCATAAAAACGCGCTCGACCGGCTTCTTTAAAATGTCCTTTTTTCTCAAGCGGACAACGCAGCTTGCATACCCCGCAATCAACGCAGTGTTCCTGCTGTATATGCGGATATAAAAAGCCTTCCTCGTCCGCAATCATAGCAATCGCTCCCTCAGGGCAAAGCCGCGCGCAAGCGCCGCAACCGGAGCAATCTGTCTTAGCTTCATAGACCCTTTCCATTTGCTACACACCCTCCTCTGTCCAAGCTTAGATTTACTTAAAGGAAGCTGAATTCACCGCCGCCTGATTTAATTTTATTGTACATGGGCATTTGCTTGATGTAAATTTTAGTCTTGTCACCTTTTATTTTTGTCAGAATAGTTGTTTAATTTATTGTTTCATGGTATATTATAAGTGAACTCGCTGGCATTCCCCAAATCGAATTCCTGTCAACCCGGTGGTGTCAATCGGTGTTCGTTATCCCAGTTCTGTCGAATCCTCGTTCACCTGTCCCGTGGGTCTTCAAGGGCCGAAAAGTCGGAATGCCAAGCCTAGTCCGTGAGCCTCATGCCAGCGAGCCTCTGCTCGCCGCCTTGCCAGTCGGCAAGGCGGCGGGTTTTCTTTTTTTGGTTCAAAAGCAGGATTTTGGTCCCTTTACGCCTAATTAGTTGAAAATGTAACTCTTCCCATGTACCGTGTGAAAGGTGGACACAAAATGCTGCGGGTTTCCGTCTCACTTCTGCAACCAGGCATGATCACAGCGCACAATATTTACAATAGCGAAGGCGTGCTTTTAGTCAGCGCAGACCGCGAACTGGATGATCAATATGTTGCTCGCTTAAAAACCTTGGGCTTACGGTCCATTTATGTAAAAAATATGCTCTATAGCGGCCTAGAGCTGCCCGAAGATCTTCTGGAGGAAGACGACCGCCGCCTTTTAGTCAAGCAGGTTCAACAAGTCTATAAAACCTTTCAGGAAAACGGCCAAATTGACGTTGAGCCGTTAAAGCCGCGAATCAAGCGCCTTGTCAGCGAGATCATTCGCAATCGACACATGATGGTGCATTTTGTCGATTGCCGCACCAACGAGGACTATCTTTACGCCCACGTTGTTAATGTTACTATGATGACAGTTTTAGTCGCCGCTACTATGGAATTCAATGAGGAACGCCTGCGTGATCTAGCCATGGGCGTTATACTTCACGATATTGGCGAAATGCTAATTCCCGATGAAATACTAAATAAGCCGGCTAAGCTTACCCCTGCCGAATGGGATGTCATCCACAGTCATACCACCAAAGGCTTTGAGGCGCTGCGCAAAGTCCGGGATTTATCCATTCTCTCGGCACACATCGCTTACCAGCATCATGAAAATTTTGACGGCAGCGGCTATCCGCGCAAGCTTGCCAAAGATGATATTCATGATTACGCGCGCCTGACAGCCATTCCCAATATGTTTGACGCTCTCGTTTCTGATCGGCCTCAGCGTCGCGGCTTTCTGCCTCACGAAGCCTACGAACTTCTCATGACATTGAGCGGCCGCTATGTAGATCCAGACTATTTAGATGCATTTTTACGCACCGTGGCCATTTACCCTATTGGTAGTATTGTACGACTGGACAGCGGCGAGTTCGGCATTGTCACCAAGGTACTTCCTCGATTGCAAATGCGTCCCACCATCAGCTTGCTGGCCGATCCGAACGGCCACCCCTACCCCACTCCTTTTGAAATGGATTTGACCAAAAATTTAACTACGCAAATCACCAAAGTACTGCGCGAAGAAGAGGTACTCTATCTTAGCCGCAGTTTCAAGGGAATTTAAGTACTTTTCGAGCCGTATTGAAACCTTGTTTCATACGGCCCTTTTTTGCTACCACTCGCTCTTTGGGGCGATCAAAGGCGGTGTTCTATATGGAGTTCACTGTAAAATTCGTTATCTTCTTTCTGCTGCTTCCTTTCGCTTTTCGAAAGCTCTCCTCTAACTTAACGGATAGAATTATAGGGCTGGGCGTTTTCCCTAAAGTCATAATCGGTTTTCTTTGGGGACTGCTGACTGCCGCCCTCTTTGCATACCTTGTCGCAAACGTTGAAACGCTTTTTATGATTTTCGGCTATATGTCCGGCGCATACTGTGCTGCTTTGTCGTACAAACGAGATACCAAGACTACCCTGCTCCTAGCTCCAGCCAATATCTCCAGCTTATTCACTTATGGAGCTGTCGTTTTGGCAAGCCTATGGTTAATGCATTAGCAATTCATCACAAAAATTATCTTTGCTTCTCCAAGCCCGCAAACAAAATGATTCGTGCGGCATATTCTTTACTATTATGTTATCACCGAAAGGAGCTTATGTAATGGAATGGGCACTAAATCCTCAAGTCTGGATGGCGCTGATAACACTAAGCGCCCTGGAAATTGTACTCGGAATTGACAATATCGTGTTTATATCTATTCAAGCAGGCAAACTTCCGGTTCCCCTTCAAGAGAAAGCTCGCAAAGTCGGCCTTGCTTTAGCTATGATTATACGCATTGCATTGCTGTTTTCTTTTTCTTGGCTCATGGGACTCACCGCAACGCTTTTCACCATTTTGAACAACGAAATATCAGGACGTGACTTAATCCTTATTGTCGGCGGCTTGTTCTTGATTTGGAAAAGCACCATGGAAATCCATGAAAAGCTTGAAGGCGCCGAGGAAGATTCTTCTATACAAGCTAAAACAACCTTCAGCGCTGTAATCATTCAAATCTTGCTTTTAGACATCGTCTTTTCTCTTGACTCCATCATTACCGCCTTGGGAATGGCCGAACAACTCGGAGTCATGATTGCGGCCGTTGTTATCGCCGTTCTTTTCATGATGGTGTTTTCAGGAAAAATAAGCTCTTTTGTGGAAACTCATCCGACAATCAAGATTCTGGCTCTGAGTTTTCTGCTTTTAATCGGCGTAGTTCTCATTGGTGATGGTCTCGATATGCATATTCCGAAAGGATATATCTATTTCGCCATGGCCTTCTCTGTAATCGTCGAGATGTTCAACCTGAAAATCAGAAAGAGTCAGCCCGTTAAACTCCATCAGCCTCACTTGCCGAAAAAGGCAGAAGAACAAGGAAATTGAGAACACAGCGAAAAGCAACATAAACAAAAAAGCGCCTCTCAGAACCTGAGAGGCGCGTATTTATTGGTGACCCACGTAGGAATCGAACCTACAACCCACTGATTAAGAGTCAGTTGCTCTGCCAATTGAGCTAGTGAGTCATTATTTCATAAGAGAACTATTCCGTTTCCCTTAACACGGTCTTTATTATACGCCTCCAAAATATAAAATGCAACGTTCATTGTAAAATTTCTTAAAAGCATAGTCATTCTTCACATAAATGACTATAATGAGTTTCAGGTAAATTTTTCAAATCGTCTCGAAGGAGTATATTTATGAAGTTCATCGAACGCGTTTTAAGTTATGTAAAATCCAATGATCTATATCCGGATATGCGTGTCGTTAATGACGTACCTTATCCCAGCCTAATTATAGAAGGCAAGGAATATTTATGTTTTTGCTCCAATAATTACCTAGGGCTGTCCATTCATCCCCAGGTAAAGGCAGCGGCCATCAAGGGGATTGAGCGCTACGGCATTGGCACCTGCGAGTCCCGTATGGTAGCAGGCAACCTAGAGGTATTGGAAGAGCTAGAACAGACACTGGCCAAGTTCAAAAATCTGCCCGCCGCTATCGTCTTTATTACCGGCTTTATGGCCAATTTGGGCATTATTCCCGCCATCATGGACGATCCCGACCAGTTTGGCATTTACAATCTGCCCATGTCGGTGAGCGACAAAGACAATCTGATTATCAGCGATTTTCTCAACCACCAAAGCATTCGCGAAGGCTGCATGATTAGCCGGGCTAGTGTAAAAAGCTATATCCATAAAGATATGGACCATCTGGAAAAAATTCTGAAGCGAACAACAGCCAAGCGCAAGCTAATTGTTACGGACGGCGTTTTCAGCATGGACGGCGATATTGCGCCGCTACCGGACATTATACGCCTGGCCCGCAAATACGACGCCATGATCATGGTGGATGACGCCCATGCTACCGGCGTGCTGGGTCCTAACGGCAAAGGAACCTCCGAGTACTTTGGCGTTCAAGGACAAGTCGACATCGAAATGGGCACTATGAGCAAGGCCTTCGGCGCCATTGGCGGCTATGTCGCCGGGTCGGAAGCATTGATCCAGTACCTGAAAATGCGCGCCTCTTCCTTCATTTATACTTCGTCCATTCCGCCGGAACAGGCTTGCGGCATCCTAGCAGCCCTAAAGATCATGCAGGCAGATGAAAGCTTACGTCTCTCTTTATGGAAAAATGTCCGTCGCCTTAAAGACGGGCTTAAATCCATGGGTTTTGACGTCATCAACTCGGAAACACAAATCATTCCTATCATCATCGGTGAAGAACAAAAATGCGTTAATGTGGCTCGCTATCTTTTCGATCACGGCATCCTAGCCCCGGCTATTAAATACCCGGTGGTTAAGAAAAATGAGAGCCGCATACGCCTGACAACCATTGCTACCCACACCGATGCGGATATTGATCGCGCCCTGGAAACCTTCCACTCCATGGGCAAGCATTTTGGGCTTATTTGAAACAGAAGAAGACGGCACAAGCCGTCTTCTTTCATGTTTCAACCAATACTAAAATCGTTTTTCAAAACAACAAAAGCGCTTATTGCGAAAGCAACAAGCGCTTATTTTTCAATGGCTGGGGAGGAAGGATTCGAACCCTCGGATGCCTGAGTCAGAGTCAGGTGCCTTAACCAGCTTGGCTACTCCCCAATATGGTAGTATTAAAAACCACAGGTGTTATTGTATCCCTTTTTACATAGTACGTCAATAGAAAAATCAAAATCCGCAGGATTAAACCGTTTCAGCCCCGAATAAGTTTACAATATTTCTACAGAAAGGGGCTCCTATGAATACCACACGCAATCTTACTCGCACCGCTCTGATCGCGGCGCTGCTTCTTGCTTTTCAATCCTTGCGCCTTTTTCTCCCTCTGCCGCCAGTAGCATCGACACTGCTCATCGGCAGCCTTGTTAACGCTTGCTTGATCCTAAGCGCCGTCAGCGGCGGATATCGCGGTCTGGCGGTTCTTTCTGTGCTGGCGCCGCTTATCGCTTATTTACAGCAGCTATTGCCACTGCCGATTTTCATCCCGTTAGTAGCGGGCGGAAATTTTTTCTTCGGCAGCCTCTATCTTATGCTGCAACGCAAAGGCGCCTTGCTCAGTCTTTTTGTACCGCCGCTAGGAAAAATGCTCTTTCTTTGGGGCGGCGTTACCTTCCTTCTTTCTCTACTGGCTTTGCCGGAGCTGTTACAGCGCCTGCTGGGATTGCTCCTTAGCTGGCCGCAATTTATCACGTCTTTATCGGGGTTGCTGCTGGCGCAATTGGTGCTAAAAAGACTGAAACCGAACAATTAAACAAGAGTAGCGGGAGTAAAGTAAGGGTTTGCCTAAAGGCTAACGACGAAACCCTGCATCCGTAGCCACATAACGACCGATGGCTTGAATTTTGCCGGTGATGCAGCCCCGACAGTGCGCTGGCGTATCGTTCACACAGATTTTTCCCGGATACAGAGCGTACTGCCGTCGATAGTCTCCTTCTGTGACATTAGGCATGACTACATTGGCTCCGCGCTGCAGCGCCAGGATTCTCCCCTGGGGATTCAGCGTTTCCATGGCCGTTGTCGCCGGAATATTGCTATTGGGCAAAAGCAAACGCGTCAGCGCCATAACCCTCGTCGCGAGTTCAAATGTTCCGCCTGCTTCTTGCCCCAAGGGAGTATCGGCATTAGGAATGAAGGGCCCGATCCCCACCATATCCGCATCTAGACTTTGAAAAAATAGGATATCCGCCGCCAAAGAAGCCAGCGTCTGCCCAGGCAAACCCACCAGGCAGCCAGTACCCACTTCATACCCCAATTCTCGCAAATCTCGCAAGCACCGCAGACGATTAGCAAAGCTCATCCCCGAGTCCAACCGCTCATAGAGCGCCTGGTCGGTAGTTTCAATGCGCAGCAAATATCGGTCCGCTCCGGCTGCGCGATAACGCGCATACTCTTCGCGGGATTTTTCGCCAATACTCAAAGTAATTGCCAGCCCCAGCGCCTTGATCCGGCGCAGCAGCGGTTCCATGATCTCTAGGGTATAATACGGATCCTCGCCAGACTGAAGCACAACCGTTTTATAGCCGTAGCCGACCGCCTTAACGGCCAATTCGTAAATTTCTTCCGGCTCCATGCGGTAACGCTGCACCTGGAGGTTGTCCCGACGCAGGCCACAATAGAGACAGTTTTGCCGACAAGTATTGGAAAACTCAATGAGCCCTCGCAAATGAACGCCATCGCCCACCTGCTGCTGCCGTACGCGGTCTGCTGCTGTAAAAAGCGTTTCCGCGGCCGCTTCATCTGCAGCTAATAACTGCACCAATTCTTCCTGTGATAAAGTTTGTGTTTCTTCCGCCCGGGCGATTAATTTTTCCATAAAACAATTTCTCCTTATAGTAGCGCAAGCAATACCGGAGCCGCCAGCGACGTAAAGATGGCGGCAATCGCCATCGCCGAACTGGCCATCGCTGCAGAAGCCTCTCCTTCCAAAAGAGCCATGCCAACTCCCTGGGCATGAGCCACGGTTCCCAAGGCCAGCCCTCTGGCCTCAGGCAGGCGAATGCCGCACCACCGCAGCAACGTCGGCCCCAGAGAGCCTCCGAAGGTCCCTGTTGCCACCACAAAAGCCACAGCTAAAGCGGGGGCTCCGCCGGACAATTGCGCAATTTCAATAGCGATTGGCGCTGTCACCGATTTAGGCAGCGCAGAAATCAGCACGGCCTGGCTCAAACCGCCCGCTTTCGCCAAAAACAAAACTAAGCTCATAGAAGTTAAGGACCCTGCCGCTACACTGCTGCCGATAGCCAGCCCGTGCCGCCGCAAAAGCTCCCTATTTTTATACAAAGGAATCGCTAGCGCTACGGTTGCCGGCCCCAGCAAAAAGGTCATAAATTCTTTGGCTGGTTCGTAGGCGCTGTAAGACGTGCCGGAAAGCGCTAACAAACTGATCATCAAGATAGTACCAAACAAAACCATATTGAACAAGGGATGTCCATAACGAAAAAATAACCAACGGCTCACTATATAGGCGCCAACCGTCAACACCGTAAATGCCATAATCATTAGTTCATTCATGCTTTATTTCTCCCTTGTAGCCGCTGAAATACAAAACCGGCAACCCAAAATGCAGCCACAGCACTCACAACAATCGTTACCGTCAGCGCCACGACATGCTGGTAAAATAAATCCGCCCAATTCATCAAACCTACGGCGATCGGAATAAAGAAAAAGGTAATATGCCGCAGCAAAAAGCCCCCCGCCAGCTCTAGCTGCTCCACTTTGACCACGCCTGTCGCCAAGAGCAAAAATAACAGCACCATTCCCAGAACATTGCCCGGAATAGGCGCATGCGAAATAATCGCCGCTTGATTACCAAGCCAATAAATACACCAAAGGAAAAAAACCTGCCCGCAAAATCGATACGCTTGTTTCCACATAACTACCGCTCCTATACACCCTCTATTTCATTCTCTCTTACATCTAACAAATACTCTTATTCCATAATGACTTTCGTTTTCCTTTTTTGCCATAAAAAAAGCAGGCTGACAACGCGCCCCTCGCGTCTGTCAGCCTGTTTTTACTTGCTGCTGGCAATGCCAATATTCAATTCAAAGGAATAGCTGTCTGCATTCACTTCTACAACCAAGAATTTTCCGTTGCTGATCCGTGCCTTAAGAGCCTCACCCACAACCAAGCTCGGTGGCGAAATATCAACAAGCAAATTTTGTGAAGAAAAGTGAGTCGCCGCATTGGCGGTAATCATATTCACTAATTCAGAAATAGCGCTTTGCGCCATCTCATCCATCTGCGTTACCGGCATCCCCATCATCATGGTTGAAGCAATGCCTTTAGCCGCCTCTTCCGTAAAATTATAGGCCAGATTGCCTTGCACATCTTGTGTTAAGCCAATCAATACCGTCACGCCCCGGCCTTCTACGAATTCTTCCCCCAGGCGGATTTGCCCCCGCTCTACCGATTGAAAGCCAAGCTGAGGCAAGACCGTCGCCACGGCATCCACGAAGGGATTAATCATTTTTGCATCCATGTTATTTCCCCCCTGCGAAGCCAATGCTCATACGAATATCCCCATACGGCGTCTGCGCCGTCATAATGTAAGCATCTAGTTTTGGATTGACAATGCTAATTTTTCTCCCGCAAAGAATACTTGGCGGCGTCAACCGCAGTTCCAGCTCCCGATACGCGTTGTTTACAGAAGATACGCCATTACCACTGACAATATTCGCCAGTTCCGCCATGCCGTTCAGCATATCATCTTCCGATACTTCTTCAGTACTAAGAATCATGCGCGTTAATTGCTGCGCCGTTTGCTCGGAGCTATCCAAAATGACCCGGCCCTGCACCTTTCCGGTCAAGCCCACAATTACCGCTACACCTTGTGATAAAAATTTGCTTTCGTTGTCCGGCTCAGTCTCTATTTCGCTTTCGACGCCAACCATGTAGCTAAGATTCTCTTGCAGCGATTGTTCAAAAAAAGCCAGGTATTTTTGGCACAAAGAACATTCTTCCGCTTCTTGGCACACCTTGCGTATCAATTCCGCTAATTCTTCCGCTCGCGGCGGCTTTTGCACAAACCCTTTAATTCCGGCCGTATAGCCATTTGTCATTAAAGTTTCGTCTTTCATAGCGCTTACCATAACAATTTTGGCCGTCGGGTCCGCCGCCAGAATCGCCTTGCTGCATTCCAAGCCGTCCATATCCGGCAATGTCATGTCCATAGTTACAACATCAGGTCTCAACTCCCGATACTGTTCTATGCCTTGTCCCCCTGTATCCGCATAACCGCAAACATCAAAACCATTCTTTTTCAACAGTCCCGTCATGATTTTCTGGCTAAAAGGCGAATCATCCACCACTAAAATGCGTAAAGGCTTCATGCAGCAATCACCTCAAATTCAGCCGACTTAAGGCTGTTATTTTCCACATTATTACTTCTATTTTTTCCGAAAAAATCCTGCTAACTACTCATACTCGCTTGGCTAATTATAATAAAAAGACGGGACCTTCGGCGCACGCGCCGCGTTCCGTCTTATAGCTACTAAATTAGTTCTGTTACTCTGCATTTTTCAAAGGTATTTTTAATTTCTGCCCGGGCGTTAAAGACGCTTGCGCCGTCAGGCGGTTCAGGTCGCGAATCGCATAGATTTTTTCTCGAATGTCTTCCTTTTCCCCGCAATGCAGCGCCGCCAATTGCCACAAAGTATCGCCGCCGCGCACCGTCACTTCGGCATAGCGAATCCCAGCAGGTCCGGGACTGGATTTGACCACGGAAACCATTAAAAAGCACAGCCCTAGCAAAAGCCATGCGCAAACTTTTTTTCTATGCATACACATCGCCCCCTGAACACTTGTTCGTCTAAATTCATTCTAGCATACCTCTTTTGTTCGCACAAGTGTTCGGGGAACTTTTTTTCTTTTTCCCAAAATAGAACATGGAATAAAATACAAATTTCGAAGTTAACTCAAACGAGTCCTGTCATCAAATATACCAGCAGGCAAAGCACGGCTACCAACGGCTTGAGCAGCGTCAGCACAAAGACATCATAATAGGACTCCCGATGCGTCAAACCGCAAACAGCCATCAAGGTCACCAACGCTCCGCTGTGGGGAACTGTATCCAACCCCTCCGAAGCCAGGCATACGATACGGTGCAGCACCTCCGGCGACATCCCCAGCGAGGCGCCCCAGGCCAGCCATTCCTGCCCCAACATACCCAACGCAATGGTTAAGCCGCCCGAAGCCGAACCAGTCACGGCGGTCATCACATTCGTCGTTAGAATGGCGGAGACCAAAGGTCCGCCGCCTATCTGCAAATGAAGCAGCGCATCCTTGATAGCAAAAAAGCCAGGCAAGGCGGCAATGACGCTGCCAAAGGCATAGCCGGAGGCTGTATTTAAAATCGCCGGAATAGAGGCCATAGCTCCGGCGTTCAGCGGCTGCAGCAAGCCTCCCTGACGCCGCATTTGACGCCGGCCAACCATAGCGGCGCAAACGCTTCCCGCCAGAAGCGCCAGACAAATAGACCAAATGGCCTGCACGCGTTCTACCGAAGGGCTTAACAGCGACAGTTTCAACACCTTCATCGCCGCAAGGCTGTCCGCCGGCCAATGATAGCCCCAAGACCAGTGAAAGGGATTGCTTAAATACAAATTGACCAAAACAACAACCAACAATGGCAGCGAAGACATCCGCCAGTCTGGCAAATTCGTTTCCGTACGCTCCGGTTCATTTAGAATATGCGCGCCATAGCCTTCTCCCTGGGCCGCTAATTTTCTGTGACGCCAGGAAATCCAGCCCCAGCCCAATAAAAAATACGCCACCGCTCCCACCATCCCTAACCCAACACCCGACCAGGTCGTAGTGCCAAAAAAGGCCGTAGGAATAATATTTTGAATCTGCGGCGCTCCAGGAAGCGCAATCATGGCATAGGTAAAAATCCCCATCCACAACACTGCCGGCAGTAACCGCTTGGGTATGTCCGCCTGGCGAAATAAAATAGCGCTAAAAGGATACATGACAAAAGCCACTACAAAAACGCTCAGACCGCCGTATACAAGAACGCCGCACCCAAGCAGAACGGCCAGCACCGCCTGTTGCGGACCCAAAGAACGTACAATCTGCTTGGCTACCGCCGCCGCTAAGCCGCCATCCTCCATAATTTTCGCAAAAACAGCGCCCAGCAAAAATACCGGATAATACACCTTCACGTATTCCGCCGCTTTCGTCATATAAAGTTCACTATACACTGGCATCAGTGCGTATTCGCTGCCGACAGCCGCCAGCATTGCAAAAAAAGGAGCTACCAAGATAATAGAATACCCTCGGTACGCCGCCGCCATCAAAAGAATCAAACTAATAAAAATGAGTCCCGCTTCCAATGATTCATCTCCTAGCACCTGCAATTTTTATTCACTTCTGGATTCGCCGCCATACAAACGGGTTCCTCCTTCTACTTTTTACACTCCTAAGCAGGAAGGAGCTTACCGCGCGAAGAATTACTCCTCCATAAGAATGTCAGGCCAAAGGAGTGATGCACATGTCCAACACCACACCCCAACTGCCTCATGTCGTCATTATCGGCGCCGGCTTCGGCGGCCTCCAGGCTGCCCACCGTCTTTCCTCCTCGCCGGTCCGCATCACTTTAATTGACCGTCAAAACTATCAGCTGTTCCAGCCCTTACTATACCAAGTGGCTACTGCCGGCCTATCGGTAGACGATATCGCGTATCCGGTGCGAGCCATGGTCAAGGATTGGAAAAACGTGCGTTTTCACATGGCTGAAGTTCGCAGCATCGACTGCGCGGCCAAAACTGTGCTTACCGAAGCCGATACCCTTTCTTACGACTACTTAATCGTCGCCGCTGGCGGGGCTACTAATTTTTTCGGTCTCGCTAATGTGCAAAAATACGGCTTTGGCATGAAAACGCTAGACGAAGCCGTTAATATCCGCAATCACCTCTTGAAAATGTTTGAGTTGGCCAGTCATGAACAAAACCCAGATAAACGCCGCGCATTGCTCACCTTTTTGGTTGTTGGCGGCGGCCCCACCGGCGTCGAGTCCGCCGGCGCCCTGTCTGAACTGATGTACCATGTATTGGCCCGGGAGTATCCGGATCTCAACTTCAAAGAGGCTCGCATCGTGCTTATGGAAGCCTCGGATCGCCTCTTAGCCAGCATGTCGGAAGCGCTGCAAGAGGCAACGCGCAGCACCTTGGTACGCAAGGATGTAGAAGTACGCCTTTGTACGCAAGTAGCCGACTATGACGGCGAAAAAGTATATCTTAAAGGCGGCGAGGTCATTCCTGCGCGCACTCTGATTTGGGCCGCCGGAGTGGAAGCGGCGCCTCTTACTAGCACGCTGCAATTGCCGTTAGACCGCCAGAAACGCATCAAAGTCCGCAGCACGCTGCAACCGGAAGGTCTGGAAGATGTGTTTATCGTAGGCGACGCCGCCTGCTTTGAACAGCCAAACGGCCGACCGCTGCCCATGGTGGCCCAGGTCGCCATCCAGCAGGGACAGCACGCTGCTCGCCAAATCCACTTGCTACTGCGCGGTCAAGACGTGCTCCCCTTCCTCTATAATGATATGGGCAATATGGCCACCATTGGACGTAATGCCGCTGTCGTGCATATGGGCAGCGTGCAGTTGCAGGGTTTTAGCGCTTGGCTATTCTGGTCCTTCGTGCATATTCTGCGACTCATCGATTTTCGCAATCGCTTCATTGTCTTTGCTAAGTGGGTTTGGGACTACTTTGTCTATGACCGCACCGTGCGCATCATTACAAGGCAATAAACTAACGACCCGATGAGGAACAGCAACTGCCAAAGTCTGACTCACAGAGCACCTATATAGCAAAAGCCTGAACTCTCCAGTAGCTTAAACCGTAAAAGGAAAAAGCTTTCGTTTGCAAGCCTTGAACCTGCAAACGAAAGCTTTCTTTTTTAGCTCTTTGTTTAGCCGAGAATTTCCTGCACCCGGCCGACTATACCGCCTTCCAGGCGCACTTTAATGCCCCGGTGATGCACGGCGCTGTTCGTCAAAATATCTTTCACAATCCCTTCGGTCAATTCTCCAGTGCGTTGATGCGGTTTTTGCACCACCTTCACCCTCACTCCGGGACGGATGTCTTTGCGTTGTGTTCCTCCCATGGCCAAGCTCCTTCCTGCCCGCGCCGTTCTTCCGCAAAACGGCTTACCAAGCTTTCCTTTTCTTTGCGCGATAGCTGCTTAAGCTGCCATTCCCTTCGCTGAGCGGCGCGAAATTCTTCAAATGCTTCCCAATAAACCGGTTGCACCGGTCCCCGCCCGCGGGTATAGCGAGCGCCCTTACCGGCATTGTGCGCCGCCAAACGCCGCGGCGGATCGTTGGTCCAACCGATATAAAAGCTGTCGTCCGCGCATTTTAAAATATAGGTCCAGGCAGTTACTGCCATGTCTGCCATACCTCTGGACAATACCCCACCGTCGCCTTAGCCCCGTTGCGCACAACTGGAGTTTTTAAAAGCAGCGGGTGCTCCAACAGCTTTTCTTGTACATTATGCAAAATGTATCGCAGATTAAGACGCGCCGCTTCTTTGCCGTTTGCATCGGCCATCTTTTCCACACCGCCAACAGCTTGCGCCACAGCTCTTAATTCTCCTTTGGACAGACCGCGAATATTCAAATCAATAAAATGATACGGCATGCGGCGTTCTTTAAAATAACGCTCCGCCTTGCGCGTATCTTGGCACTTTTTCGTGCCGAAAATTTGGATGTTCAACGCCATGTTCGTTACCCCTTTTGCGGCATATCCAGCCAACGCACACCGTCTTTCGCAAAATTGCGTGTCAGATGCATCATGACTTCCAGCGGCGTCAGCTCCCGCGTCGAAGATTGGTAATCGCTGGTCGCTACCAACCGACCGTCCGCTACCCGATACACCATTTGATTCAAGGAAATCACGTGACCGTTGACTTCTTCGCGCAAGCGGTTCACTTGCACATCCGTGCGCACCAACCATTGACAGCCAGCCTGTTTTGCCGCTTCAAAATCGCCGTTCGGCGCAGCAGTCGCCGCATCCGCCAGCACATATCCCTTCAACGCTCGTTGATACTGCCGCTCCATTACTTGCTCCATAAAAGGCTGCTCCGCCTCCATTTCTTGGGGAAGTTTAAAGCTGGCCGGCACGATATACGCCTTAGGGCCTTCACCTTCGCTTCGTTTGGATCTCGCAATTTCTCCTGATTTTTCCGCCTCCCGCAAGGCCCGATAATAATCCTTCATTGCCACATCCATATAGACCGCCATGGAGTGCGGTTTTTGATGCATATAGTTTTCTTCCTGCCAACGAACTTCCTTACCAAACTGGGCATAGCCGCCGCCAATTTTTTGCACCAAAGAAGGAATCGGATCTCCATCCAACACTACTCGTTCCAATGCCAGCTTTCCTTCCGTCTCTTGCTTAAAAGCGGCATTCCCTACTGCAGGCGCTCCGAAAGTCACTACCTCCACCTGCGCCGGATTGATTCCAGCCAAAAGAAGCCGAGCGCCGCCCAAAGTAGCAACAGCGCCGCCCAAGCTATGCCCTGTCAGCAGCAGCCGTTGCGAAGGATCGCTCTGTAGGGTCTTATAGATGGGATGGCCTTCCTCGCCTGCATCAATCGCTGTTTGTACATACTGGTAGAACCCCTTATGTACCTTGGGCTTGTCATCAGGAACATTAGGCGTAGCGCCAGCTGCATTAAATTCCGCTTGTGTCGCACCGGAAAACCAAACTTTACCGAGCTTCATATCGGTTTTCACGTCTTTAAAATTTTCCGTACCAGCTACAGCCAGCGTAAGCGTAGGCTCCCAGGGATCCACTTGCAAGTTTCTCAATACAATAAAGCGAGCATCCGCCGCCGGCGTACTATAACGATATTTGGTAATTTCCCAGCCTTCTTCCTGAAGCGCCTCATTCACCAGCATGCCTAAGCGATCATTATAAGCAGCTAGCGATGCCGCCGCCGCCAGATAGACTTTTCCCTTTTCATGCACTTCATCAAGAGCCGCCCCCGCCTGCGCCACCGATACCGCCAAGAAAAAGCCCGCACCCAAGACTACGGAAGCAGCTTGCCGAAACCAGGTTTCCCGCATCCCCATGTTTCTTCACTCCTCTCATTTTCGAACCTAGACATCCATTCCCGGACGCCAGCCATCACGCAAAAGGTGCGCCAGAAGCAATCCTGTATTTTTAGCGTCATCCAGCGCCATATGGCACCACCCCAAGCGATCAATACCGCTTTCTTCCACTGCGTGCTTAAGGGAAGGAGTGCGGTCTTTGCCATAATGCTGCTTATAGGCCGCTGCCAAGTCGATATAGTCTTCATATACAAACGGATACTCCAGACCATAGCGCTTGCAATCCGTCGCCAGCACTTCTCGGTCCGAATCGCCCCAGGCGACAAAGTACGTCCGCCCTTCTTGATATAAATCACTTAGTCCTGCAAGCATTTCTGCTAGATCTACACCGCCATCCACATCGTCCTGGTTGATGATGGCAATCTCCATGCATTCCTTCGTCAAACGCGGAAAGAAACGCGGCTTAACAAACGACTGGTATTCTTCGCCTAGCGCTAATTCCGGGGCTCCCATACGCACCGCGCCCACTTCGATGATCTCCGGAAAAAACGCTCTCGGCTTGCCTACCAGTTTTTTATGTGTTGTAAATTCAAAATCAATGATTAAAAAATCCCGTCCCGCCATGTCCGCAACCATCCATGCGCCACCTTTCCCGTCTGCCTGCGTTACTTGAACGCTTTCTTCTGTACTATTGTACAGTTTTTTTTCCGCGGAGAATACCCGTCTTGTTTTTCTTTTCGAAAAAGATTAGAAAAAATGCCAAGGCCATGCTAGGATAGAGAGTACACACATACCAACGTACGGAGGCTGTATCTAATGACAAAGTGGTTATCTTTAAATGCCTGGTTAGGCAAGAGAATGTTTCTTGTCGTCGTAACTGCTTTAATTGGCGGCATTTTCTTTCCTCTCAGTGATTCTTCGTTACTCCGGCAGACAACGGTCTTGCTTTTTGCTTATATGACCTTTGTCACCGCCCTATCCACCAGCTTGCGCGATTTTCTTCAGGTACTGCGCCATCCCTGGCAGCCTTTGTGGATTTTGGCGCTGGTTCATCTCGCCTCTCCTTTCACTGCATGGATTGTAGGCCACGTTTTCTATCCTGATGAACCACTGATTCGTATTGGTTATCTAATTGGCGCTTCCATTCCCGTCGGTGTCACTTCTATTATTTGGACAGCTCTGGTTCAGGGCGATTTAGCAGTGTCTTTGGTAGCCGTGACCTTGGACACCTTTTTGGTTCCGCTTGTCTTGCCCGCTTTTTTCCACTTTGTAATTGGCGAAACCATCGAAATCAGTTATCTAAAGATGGTGGAAGATCTTTTGCTTATGGTTACGATTCCTAGTTTGCTAGGCATGCTTTGCAATGATTTCTCCAAGGGCCGCACCGCCTCTTTTGCTAAAGGCGTCGGCGGCGTTACTTCCAAGCTTTCTTTAAGCGCGGTTATCTTTATCAATTCCGCAGTTGTCATGCCGTTATTGTCCTGGAACGCGTCCACCCTAAAAGCTCTGATTATTACATTGGGCGTCGTTAGCGCCAGCTTCTTTGTCGGTTGGCTCGGTTCGCTAGCTTTGAAAGATCGCCGGGAATCAACCGTCCTTACCATGATTTATAATGTAGGCATTCGCAACAACGCCTGCGGCGTCGTTTTAGCGCTCAGCTATTTCCCCCCGGCGGCAGCTATCCCCATTACCATGTCCATCTTATACCAGCAGCCGGTAGCTACCCTTGTACCCTATGTGTACCGCTTTTTTAAGCGCTTGGGGAGTACCAAGAAAAACGGAAATTGAGATTTGAACAGGAAAATTGGAGTCATGAGAGGGCTCGCATGAGAAAGTAAAGATCCAGGCAAAACTTGCAAGCAAGCATTGCCTGGATCTTCTATGTTTCTTAGTCGTACCCTCCGGTCACTCTGGTTCTCTTGTTCGTTCTCTTTACGGTTTAACGCTGATAGTCAGCGTCCTGGTAGCGGCAACTTTGTCTGCGGCTTCCCAAGGACGGCGCAGCACAAAAGTCAGTGTTTCCGTGCCTTCCACGCCGCCGCGGGCCTGGTAGAACAAACGCTGCTGTAATGGACCGCCTGCGCGCTCCGTCAGCGCCTGAGGGCCGGAATCATGCGCTAAAACAGCATACTTCAAGTCCGCTGTAATCGGCGTGCTCCAGAGATACCCTGTACCAGCCGCCGCCATCAAATCTACTTGTACCGTCTGTCCCGCCCGCAGCTGCAGTTGCAGGCTTTCCGTACCGCCTAGCTTACCATCCCACTGCACTTGAGCCACTACAGGAAGCTCCCTCCAAGCCATGCCTTCAGCCGCCGCCACTTCAGGAAGCGTCCAAAGAAGCGCGCACAGAACAAATAACAATACTGACTTACGCATAGATACATCCTCCTCTTAGTACTAGTAGTACTCACTTTATTTCTCTTGTCTTGTTCGTTGCCCTTCTGCCAACTTCCTGCTCCGGTGCACTAAGAAACAGGAATCAGCTCCTGCGCGGCGAATGAAAGTTAAGGTCTTATTTTAAATCTACGCAAACTAAGGAGATACTGCATGACCGCCGATAAAGAACAACAACTTGCCGCCGCGTTGCTGCCCCTCTTAGGAGGAGCGGACAACCTGCTTTCCATTTCGCACTGCATGACCCGCCTGCGCATCACCGTCGCTGACGAAGCAAAGGTAGATAAGGAAAAAATCAAAAACCTCCCAGGCGTGCTAGGCTTGCTGGGCGCAGAAGGACGCTGTCAAATCGTCCTGGGCCCCGGGATTGTCAATAAGGTAACCGCCCATCTGCAGATATTACAGCAACAGCCCGCCTCTCCCAACCAGCCAGAACCACTCGCGGAAGCGCGCACACGCAAAGCGGCTCTTGATGAAAAAAACCGCACGCCTTTCAAGCTGCTGCTGCGCCGTCTCGCTGGCATTTTTATCCCGCTCATTCCCGCCATTGTCGCTTCCGGCATGGTCGCCGGCCTGACCAATCTCGCCATCCGTCTGGGCCTGCCTCCGGAACACGAGCTGGCCACGCTGCTTTCCGTAACCGGCTGGGGTCTTTTCGCCTATTTGTCCATCTTTATCGGCTTCAACGCCGCCAAGGAATTCGGCGGCACGCCGGCGCTCGGAGGCCTGGCTGGAGTTTTACTCATCAACCCGGCCATCGCTTCCATTCAATTGGGAGGCGAAGCGTTAGTTCCCGGCCGGGGCGGCGTCATCGGCGTTCTTCTGGTAGCCTGCTTTATGGCTTGGCTGGAGCGGCGTCTGCGCCGCTATGTTCCCAACGCACTGGACATCATTGTCACCCCTACGCTGACGCTGCTTATAGGCGCTTTGGCTACCTACTATGTACTCCAGCCCTTAGGCGGTTTTTTATCGGATACCATCGTCTTTGCTTTCAAAGTTTTGCTCCAGGACGGCGGCGGTTTTGCCGGCTTTGTGCTCGCCGGCACCATCCTACCTATCGTCATGACCGGCTTGCATCAAGGACTGACGCCCATTCATATGGAGTTTCTCAACACGCTCCACGAAAATCCGCTGCTTCCCATCCTCGCCATGGGCGGCGCCGGTCAAGTAGGAGCTTCGCTGGCAGTCTACCTAAAAACAAAAAATACCCGTTTGCAGCATATCATTAAAAGCGCGTTGCCTGTCGGTCTCTTGGGCATTGGCGAACCGCTGATTTTCGGCGTTACCCTGCCCTTAGGACGCCCTTTTTTCACAGCGTGTCTAGGTGCCGCCTTCGGCGGAGCCTATCAGGCGGCTATGCATACGGCTTCCATTTCCATGGGCGTATCAGGCCTGCCCTTAGCTTTTCTCATCCAACCGGACAGCCTCATGCATTATCTGCTGGGCCTAGTTATCGCCTATACCGGCGGTTTTTGCGCCACATGGCTCGTCGGCTTTGAAGATCCCGTAGAAACGTCGGAGGAGGCAGAAGCATGAAAAAGATAAAAAAAGGCATTTCTCTATTTGCCGGCATGGGACACCCCCTCGCTGACAGTTTGCAGTACCTAGAAACCGCCAAAGCAGCTGGTTTCAGTGAACTTTTCACTTCCCTCCATATACCGGAGGCCGATAACCAAACGCTGCTGGCGGAGCTAGACGCCATTTTAGAAAAGGCAAAAGAACTGGATTTTGCCGTTACCGCCGACATTTCACCGCGTACCTTCCGCTTTTTCGGCGGCTCGCTGCAAAACACCGCCGCCTTAGCTCGTTTGAGGCTAACGTCCTTGCGCTTGGATGACGGCTTCACCTGCGACGATATCGTATCCCTTACTCATGAACAGCAGTGGTCTATTTGCCTTAATACCAGTACAACTACCGCAGCAGATTTGCAGCAGCTTCTAGACCATGGCGTCTACGCTTCTCGCCTACAAAGCTGTCACAACTATTATCCTCGCCCGGAAACCGGCCTGTCCTGGCGGCTTTTCTCCGAGCGCTGCCGTCTTTTTGCCTCCCATGGCATTGAAGTAGCGGCTTTCGTTCCTTCCCTTCACAATCCGCGAGGGCCTCTCTTCGCCGGCTTGCCCACGCTAGAAGCCCACCGAACCTTGCCGGCGCAGGCGGCCGCCAAAGAACTGGCCGCCTGCGGTCTAGTGCAAGGCATTTTCTTCGGCGACCCCTTGGCGACAGAGGAAGAACTGCTGGCCGTAGGACGTGTCGAAGCGCAGCTTCTTTCACTACGCCTTCAAGTAGAGCCGGAGCTTTCCCCCATAGAACGCCTACTGCTGAATGCGCCCCATACCAATCGCCACGACCCCGGCGCTGTCTGTGTCCGCTCGCAAGAGGCCCGCGGCCTTTGCACCGAAGAGGTGCCGCCTCGCCCGGCGCAGCCGCGCCTCAAAGGCAGCGTTACCATCGACAACAGCAGCTATGGCCGTTATCAAGGAGAGCTGCAAATCGTGCTGCAGGATTTACCTGCCGACCCGCGGGTCAACGTAGTCGCCCGTATTGAGCCGACAGAACTTTTCCTGCTTGACTATCTTGAGCCAGGAAGTTCCTTCGCTTTTGAAAATTCTGCAGGAGGTACGCCATGACCATCGCCCTAGAATCACTCGCTACAGAAGAGCAAAATCGCGCCACCGCCGACATCGATCAATTAACACCGCTCGACATCGTCCGCCGCATTCATCAGGAAGACGCCGCACTCACCGCAGCCATCGCCCCGGCTTTAGAGGCCATCGCTCAAGGCGCAATGTGGATTGCCGAAGCGCTCGCCCAAGGAGGCCGCCTCTTTTACATCGGCGCCGGTACCAGCGGGCGTTTGGGCATTCTCGACGCCAGCGAATGTCCGCCTACGTACGGCACCAACCCGGAGCAAATTCAAGGCCTTATTGCCGGAGGCCCTTCAGCGGTATTCCGTTCGGTAGAAGCCGCCGAAGACCGTCCAGAATTAGGAGAAGAAGATCTCAAAGCCAAAAACCTTACGGCCAAAGATATGGTTGTCGGCATTGCCGCTAGTGGCCGGACTCCCTATGTACTGGGAGCTCTTGGCTACGCCCGCGCTCTTGGCTGCCGCACCGTCGCTTTGGCCTGCTCGCCTCACTCGCCGATCAGCGCAGCGGCGGAGCTTGCCATTACCGTAGTCACCGGCCCCGAGGTCATCACTGGCTCAACGCGCATGAAAGCCGGCAGCGCCCAAAAGATGGTACTTAATATGCTCTCCACGACGGCCATGATTCTTTTAGGCAAAGTCTACGGCAATCTCATGGTCGACGTAAAGGCCAGCAACGAAAAACTGCGGCAACGAGTGCTCCGCATTGTCCAAACCGCCACCGGCGAAGATACCGCAGCCGTCGCCGCTGCCGTCGCCGCTGCCGACGGCCATGCTAAAACCGCCATTGTCATGCTACTGGGATGCGTAGATGCGAATAAAGCCCGCATAGCTCTGGAGCAAGGAAGCGGCTTTGTTGCTAAAGCGCTGCAAGAAATACGGGGGAACGGACAATAAAACCATAGCTCTCTGTTTTCTCTGATTTTTCTGTCATTATGAAGGAATCACTTTGACCCATGTCGAAGTGATTCCTTATTTTATAGTTTTTTCTCGTAACCCTCCCTCTACTCACTCTACTCCTGTTCAATTCAATATTTTTATATTCTCAAGGAGGTTGGCCGCCATGAATAAAGACACGCAATCCCTGCTGGAGTTGCGAAAATTTGTCGCGCCGGAATTTATTTTTGGTCTAGGCGCCCGCAAACTTGTTGGGCGCTACGCCAAAAACTGCGGCGCTCGCAAAGTGCTCTTGGTGACCGACAAATTTCTCCGGGAGCATACGCACTGGATTCAAGAAATGCGCCAGCTTCTGACCGCAGCGGGCTTGGAAAGCGTTCTTTTTGATCAAGTTACGCCCAATCCTCGTTCGGCAGAAGCGATGGAGGGCGCTAAACTTTTTCAACAGGAACATTGCAACGCCATTGTCGCCATCGGCGGCGGCAGTGTCATGGACTGCGCTAAAGGCATCGGCATTGTCAGCTCCAACGGAGGCCATGTGCTGGACTTTGAAGGCGTAGACCGCATTTTACGCCCCATGCCGCCTCTTTTATGCCTGCCCACTACCAGCGGCACCGCCTCGGAGGTTTCTCAATTTGCTATTATTATGGCCGAAAACCGCCGCACTAAGATCGCTATTGTCAGCAAAGCCGTCGTGCCCGACACCGCCTTGATCGATCCAGAGCTCACCGTCACTATGTCCCCGGAGCTAACCGCCTGCACCGGCCTGGATGCGCTAACGCACGCCATTGAAGCTTATGTTTCCAACGCTAGTTCGCCGATTACCGATCTCCACGCCTTAGAAGCCATCCGCTTAATTGGCTTATCGCTGCCCACCGCCTGGGCCGAGCCAAACCACCTTGTAGCGCGCAGCCACATGCTTTTGGCCAGCCTGGAAGCCGGTCTCGCCTTCTCCAACGCCATTTTAGGCGCAGTCCACGCCATGGCTCACAGCCTAGGCGGTTTTTTAGACCTGCCTCATGGCGAATGCAACGCCATTTTACTAGCGCCGGTCATTCGCAGCAATATGGAAGTCTGCCCGGAACGTTACCAGCAAATCGCTCTTGCTCTGCAGCTTCCCGTAGCGGATCTGTCTCCCCAAGAAAGCGGCCATCTCCTCTGCAGCTATATCGAAGACCTCCGCCGCCGCTTAGGCGTCAGCCGGACGTTAGGCGACTTAGGCGTAAAAAAAGAACATTTGCCGCTTTTAGCCGAACATGCCAGCAATGACGCCTGTCTTGCCACCAACCCCCGTGATTTGACGCTGGAAGAGCTGGAGGCTATTTATGAACAGGCGCTCTGAAGACCACAACAAATTCACCCGCGAACTTTTGATTGGCTTAGGCGAAGACTCGCTGCGCAAGAACTATTATCCCGAACTTCAAGCGCGCATGGCGGATCTGGAGCGCTTTCGTTTGCTTCTTGATCAAGCGCATGACGCTATTTTCCTAGTAGACCGCGCCAGTCATCTTATTCTTGACGCCAATGCCGCCGCCCGCAATTGCGCCGGCGCTCAGGAAGTGGTAGGCGCTCCCATCCAAAACTGGCTAGATCTAGAACTCCCGGAAAACATGACGCCGGATACGCCGGTGGAATTAATCGCCAAAACCCAGGAATGTTTGCTGCAATGCTGCGGCAATAAAGAAGTGCCCGTGGAAATCACCCTTACCTGGGTACAGTTGCCCACCCAAGACGTGCTGGTCATCGTCGCCCGCGACATCACCCGGCACAAACAAGACAAACAGCACCTTTCCGACGTATATGAAGAGCTGCAGGCTAATTACGAGGAGCTGGAATCCCTCTATACTCAACTGTCACAAGCTGAAGACGAGCTAAAATTGAAAGTGCGCGAACTGGAAAGCAGCCAAGCCTCACTGCGTGAGAGCGAAGATCGCTATCGTTTAGCCATGGCCGGTTCGAACGACGCCATCTGGGATTGGGATCTTGTACGCAAACAGGTCGTTGTTTCGCCGCATTGGGCGGAGCGCATAGGCTTCCCTTCGGTAGCCTATGAAGACAGCATTCAGCGCTGGCTGCAACATATTCATCCCGAAGATCTGCCAGGACGGCGACAAGCGATGCGGCAGCATTTACTAAAGCAGAGCTCTTATTTTTCATTCGAGTACCGCTTTCGCCTGCCGAATGGACGTTATTGTTGGGTTTTAGAACGAGGCAAAGCGCTCTTTGACGAACAAAACAAGCCCCTGCGCATGTGCGGCTCCTACACAGACATTACGTCTCGTAAAAAGCAGGAGGAACGCATCCGTCACATGGCCTATCACGATACCCTGACCAATTTGCCAAACCGCGCCAGTCTTCTAGAAAAGTTAACCGAGCTGCTGCCGCAGCAGCTCGGCGAAAAGCGACACACTCTATTTCTTTTCGACCTGGATAATTTCAAGTTCATCAACAATTCCTGGGGCCATGCCTGCGGTGATGATGTTCTGTTAGAAGTGGCGCACCGCCTGCAAAGTTTGCTGCCGACCGAAGCTATGACCACCCGTCTGGGCGGCGATGAATTTACGGTTTTACTCGGCCCCTTAACAACACGCGAAGTAGATGAATGGGCGCAGCGCATTCTCGATCTTTGCAGCCGTCCGCTCATTGTCCGCGGCACCTCTTTGCCGCTGTCCGCCAGTCTAGGCATATGTCCTTTAAATAACGATCTGTCTGCGGACGATGTGCTGCGCAACGCCGACACCGCCCTCAACCGCGCCAAAAGCGCCGGCAAAAAAACCTGGCGTCTTTATGAGCCTGCCATGCAGGAGGCCATGATCCGGCGTATTCAATTGGAAAGCCAGTTGCACCAGGCTTTGACCGCCAGGCAGTTTCTCCTTTATTTCCAGCCCCAATTGGACCTGCCCAGCGGTCAAGTCACTGCCTTTGAAGCCCTCATCCGCTGGCAACATCCGGAACGGGGCTTGGTCTCGCCGCTGGAATTCATCCCCCTCGCCGAAGAAACAGGCCTGATCCTGCCGATCGGCGAATGGGTGCTGCGCAGCGCCTGCCGATTCTTGCGGCAGCGATCGCCGCAAGGGGCGCCGATCCGAGTAGCGGTCAATATTTCCGGCCGCCAACTTATGCAGACCGATTTCACGCAGCGGGTCCGGCGTATTTTAGCGGAAGAAAACATTCCCCCTGAGTGGCTGGAGCTAGAATTGACGGAATCCATTCTCATGGAATCCTTTGACGAGCACGTCTTAAAACTGCAAGAGCTGCGTGAGACTGGCTTGAGCATTTCCCTGGACGATTTTGGCACCGGTTATTCCTCTTTAACCTATCTTAATCAACTGCCCATTGACCGTCTCAAGCTGGATAAAACCTTTTTGCAAAAACATCATACCGAGCAAAATCAAGCGATTGTTCGCGCCATGATTCGCCTGGCGCACGACATGAAGCTCTCCGTTGTCGCGGAAGGCGTAGAAACGGAAGAACAATTCCAGCGTCTTTGCGCCATGGGCTGCGATTTGATTCAAGGCTATCTTCTCGCCAAACCGCTCCCGGCGGAAGAGGCCTTAGCCTTTTCCCCGCCTCCGTCATTATTGAATGGTTAGCATCCTTCTATCATGGTGCAACGATGTCCATTGCCGCTTCCCTGTGTCTACCGTATGATAAAGGTACTCGCTGGTTTGCTGCGCCCCCTGTGCAGCACCCTCTCTAGCTGCAGTTCTCCGACTGCAGCCCCGGCAGCGAGTCTTGCTCCCCACCGCCAACACGCCGGTGGGTCTTTTTTTACAGGAATTTTAGAGTTAAAGGCGAATACGTATTAAATCAAGAAGTAATCCAACATCGGCTAAAGAATAGAGGTATTACGTATGGAAAAACTTCGCCTGGCTTTGGTCGGCCCTGCCGACTCAGTCGCTTTAACGTATCCTGTCGCTTTAGAATGGGAGGACCAGATCGTATCCACTCCTTTTGTCTACAAAAACGCCGCAGAAGTGCCTGACATTGTCCAGCAGCACTTGGAGGAGTTTGATTTCTGGCTTTTCTCCGGCATCTCTCCTTATAAACATGCGCAACGCCTCGGTCTAAACATCCCCTGCTTCTATATTCCTCATATCGGCTCCAGCCTCTATCGGGCGCTATTGCAGATCACGCATATGGCTCATTTAGAAGTAGATAGCATCAGCTTTGACACCTTCAACCGCCAGGAAATCGAAGAAACCTTTCTGGATGCCAACATGCCTCTGCCAAAGCTGTTCCTGCACGAAACCGAAGATATTGTCACCGCCGCCGAGCTAACCGACTATCATTACCAGCTCTGGCAAAGCGGCCAAAGCCATATTGCCGTCACCTGCTACTTAGCTACGTATGAAAAGCTCAAAGAACTTGGCGTGCCGGTTTTCCGCATCTGGCCTACGCGCAGCAACATCCGCACTACCATCGAAGTGGCCCTGAATGCGGTGCGGGCGGAACGCTTTAAAGGCGGACAACTGGCCATTCAGCAAATTACGATTGACGACTACGACGATATGGTGCGCAATTCTTCCAGCTATGCCGCCAAAAAAATAGAACTGCGCCTTTATGAAATTTTGGTAGATTACGCCAAACAACTGCAAGGCTCCATCGTTGTCCGCGGCGATGGTCAATACACGCTCTACTCCACGCGAGGCATTCTGGAAAAATGGACAGAGGAATTGACCGTCCTGCCCTGTTTCGACGAAATCACCCGTCACGTCAGCGCGAAAGTCAGCGGCGGTATCGGCTTTGGGCCTACTGCCTATGTGGCGGAAGAAAACGCCTTTCACGCCTTGGGTCTGGCGAAACGTGCCGGCAAAGGCTTATGGATGGCGGTTACCGACAGCCGGGAGGCCGTCGGCCCCCTCAGCTCCCCTACGCATTTAAAATATTCTTTGCGCGCCAGTGATTCGGTTTGCCAGCATTTTGCCGAAAAGCTGAGTCTCAGCCGCACTACTGTCAATAAATTATTCGCTGCCTTAGACCAACTGAAACGCGACACTCTGGCTGCGGACGATCTGGCGTTTCACCTGGGCATTACCACGCGCAGCGCCCGTCGCTTGCTGACAACCTTAACGCACCAAGGCTTAGCCGATGTCACTGGTGAAGAACTGCTCAGTAAAGGCCGGCCCCGCAAGCTATACTCCATTCATTGGCAAAAACTTCTACAGCCGGCAACCGGCGAAACCTCGTCTGAGGGTTGACACTACCATTCAGGAAGTATATACTAAGGATAATTTAAAGCAATGAGCAACGGAGCTCTTCACGAAAGTGGAGGGCTCTATTTTTTTGGATTTTGTATTTTTTCTGTTTTTTCATTATTTTTTTGGTTTTATTTTTGGAAATGTCTTTAAAACGTCTTTAAATGTATGGTATGATACGTTTAAGAAAGCACAAAAAAGAACAATTGGGTTCTGCAAGTGCATAAGGAACGACGCTTTCTAACGTTTATACACAGAGGTGCTTATTATGTTTGACAAATCGACCCTGACTCAACTGGAACGTCAACTGATTGCTTGGCGCAGACAGCTGCACCGCATCCCGGAAGCCAGCTACAAAGAAGAAAAAACGTCCCAAGCGGTTGCCGCGGAATTGCAAAAGATCGGGCTCTCCGTGCAAACTTTCAGCAGCCACCACGGAGTGTGTGCTGTGATTCACGGCGGTCAGCCCGGTCCTGTCATTGCTTTTCGCGCCGACATGGATGCCCTATCCATCCGTGAAGAAGTAGACTCCGAATTCCATTCCGAGCATGAAGGCGCCATGCATGCATGCGGCCATGACGGCCACATGGCCATATTACTCGGCTTAGCCAGCTTGCTGCACAATAATCGACGGCAATTGGCCGGCACTGTGAAACTCTTTTTCCAATCCGCCGAAGAAGCCGCTCCCGAAGGAGGCGCTCATTTCTTTCTGGAAGCAGGTCTTCTTGATGACGTTTCCGCCATTTTTGGCCTGCACCTGTGGCCGGACCTCCCTTGCGGCGAAATCGGCTTGCGTCCAGGCGCTCTGATGGCGGCTTCCGATCGGCTTAGCATTACCATTCTCGGAGAAGGCGCTCATGCCGGTCAGCCGCAGCATGGCGTTGACGCCATTACCATTGCCGCCGACGTGTTGCAGGGCATCAGCCACATCTTAAGCCGCCAATTAGATCCTTTAGAGACGGCAACCATCAACATCGGCCAAATTCACGGTGGCGACCGTTATAATGTCATTGCCAGAGAAGTATCCCTAGAAGGAACGGTCCGTACGCTTTCGGAATCGGTACGCAGTACCTTGCCCACTAAAATTGATCGTATTCTCGCTGGTATGACTGCTTCCCAAGGAGGCTCTTACCGTCTTAATTATCAGCATGGATACCCGGTTCTTAACAACTGGCCCCAGCCTACCGCGCTTTTGACACAAGCGGCCATAAACGTTCTCGGCGCTGACCAGGTGCACACCGAAGTCAAGCCGGTCTTAGCAGCCGAAGACTTTTCCAAATACCTAGTGCAAGTTCCCGGCAGCTTCTTTTGGCTGGGCTGCGGCTTCAAGGACAAAGAAAATCACGGCCTGCACAGTCCTTATTTTGAAATCGACGAAGCGGCGTTGCTTCACGGCGTAGCTATTTTGTATCAGACGGCTTTGCTGGCATTAAAACAACCGGAAGTCACTGTTAAAACGCCTGTTTTTTCTTGATTTTTAGGAAATGTCCTTAAAAATCCTTTTGGGAGGTGACGTTTTCCGCTCTTTCTTTTCCAACTTAACCGCATTGCGCACTAATCATTTACGTCAAAGGAGGATCTGTTTATTATGAGTCATCCCTCGTATGCGTCTGACACAACAGACAATCGGGGCAGCTTTTTGCGCGGCTTGGAAGTCGTCGGCAACCGCTTGCCCAATCCGGCTATTTTATTCCTCTTGCTTATTTTTGCTTTGGCCGCCTTATCTGCTGTATTGGCTTCTCAAAATGTAACTGCCATTCATCCGCTGACGCACAAAGTCATTCCTATCAAAAGCCTCTTTAGCCAAGAAGGGCTGCATTGGTTTATGACCGACATGGTCAAAAACTACATTAACTTTCCTCCCCTCGGCATGATTCTGGTTTTAACGCTGGGCATTGGTTTAGTTGAAAAAACCGGTCTCATGGAAAGCCTGATTAAAACTGCTATACATACCATTCCTAAGCGTTTTATTACTTTTACGATCATTATCATGAGTTTTATGAGTCACTTGGCCTCGGACGCCGCTATTGTCGTCGTCCCGCCGATTGCGGCGATGGTCTTTTATTCGATGGGTCGGCATCCCTTCGTCGGGTTCGCTTGTTCTTTGGCGGCGATTTACTCCGGCTTTACCGCTAATATCTTAATCGTCACCACCGACGTACTGCTCTCCGGCATTACGACGCAAGCCGCTAAAATTGTCGACCCCAACATGGTCGTCACGCCAGTAGACAACTGGTATTTCATGTGCTTTGCCGTTTTCTATTTAGCAATTTTAACTACTATTGTCACGGAAAAATTTGTAGAGCCCCGCATGGGCAAATACATCGGTGACCAAACGGTTGTCTTGGAAAAACCCTCCGGCCTCCAGTTGTCTTCTTTAAAAGCAGCCGGTTGGAGCGCACTGATTTTTGTTGCCATCCTGGTCGCTCTGGTAGCTCCTGAAGGGGCGCTTTTGCGCAATCCTGCAACTGGCGGCATTCCTGGCTCTCCCTTTATTAAAGGCATCGTGCCGCTGCTCTTTCTCTTTTTCCTTACAGTCGGTTTAACCTACGGTATCAAAGCGCGCACCATCAAAAGCGGCGACGACGACGTCAAAATGATGACCGAATGCGTTCGCGGCCTAGCTGGTTTCTTGGTCATGGTTTTCGCCATTGCCCAGTTTATCGCCGCCTTTAGCTGGACAAACATTTCTACTCTTATTGCTACTTCTGGAGCAGAATTTTTGAAAAGTATCGGCATGACCGGCTTACCGGCTCTCCTTTGCTTTATGCTTTTCGGCCAATTCATGGGGCTCTTTATCGCTAGCGGTTCCGCCATTTGGTCGCTGCTTTCGCCGGTGTTCGTGCCTATGTTCATGCTTTTAGGCTACCACCCCGCATTCATCCAGGTGGCCTTCCGAGCTGGCGACGGCGCCTTCAACACCATTCAGGTTGTTAATCCCTTCCTGCCTCTTTTCTTGGACACGCTGAAAAAGTACAAAGAAGAATCCGGCATCGGCACCTATTTATCCTTGATGATGCCTTACGCCCTTTCCTTCTTCGCCATGTGGTACGCCTTGTTTATCTTCTGGTATCTCATGGGACTGCCTGTAGGTCCTGGAGTTCCCCAACGCCTCTGGTAAATAAAAGCTTTTTTCTGGGCATCTCTTGCCAAGAGATGCCCATTTTATTATATAGTTATTGCTAAACAACACATCTTTTGTTACGATGACTATAATTTAACAATCGGGGTGATAAAAAGTGTCTTTTTGTAAACAGATCCAAAGTAGCCTAACCGCCAAAGTAATTCTTTTCGTCATTTGCGGTCTGCTGCTTTCCCTTAGTATTCTTGGCTTTGCCAACTATTACAATGCTAGGAGTATTTTAATCAACGATGCCGAAGAGTTATTAGTCGAGCAGTCCACAGGCTATGCCAAAGAAGTCAGCTTATGGTTAAACGCCAGCGAACAGGAAGTCTCGCTCCTCTCAACGATGCCCAGTATTGTTAACGGCGATACCGATGCCGCTCTAGCCTTCTTACGGGAAGAAGCCAAACGCAATCCGAACTTTTTACGTTTCTGGCTGGTTGATACCCAAGGACGAGCGATTCATTCTACCGGCGACCGTACGAACATTGCCGACCGGGCTTATTTCAAGCAAGTCATGAGTACTGGCAAGCCCTTGATTACAGACCCCATTATTTCCAAAGTCGAAGGAAAGACGGTTATCTCTATCGTCGCACCGATCAAGAAAAACGGCCAAATCACCGGCGTTATCGGCGGCACCCTGACCGTAGATACCTTGATGAAACGTCTTGGAGAAATTCGGTTTGCCCAAAGCGGCTTTGCTTTCATGATCCAAAAAGACGGTCTTTTAATCAGCCATCCTGATAAGGAAAAAGTCATGAAGCAAAATCTGTTGAAAGACGAAGCCATCCCTGCCTCAATAAAAGCGCTTGGCGAAAAAATGACCCGCGGCGAAGAAGGCCTAGGCCAATATGACGCCGTCGGCGGCTCTCATTATCTGGCGTACGCCCCCATCGAAGGTACAAGCTGGAGCTTGGCTCTGGAAGTTCCGAAAGAAGAAGTAACGGCTAAACTATCCGCCTTTACCTTCATCTCCATCGGTCTTAGCCTAATCATTCTAGTTCTTACCTGCGCAGCAGGAGCCTTTGCCGCCAGACGGCTCATTCGTCCCATCACTCGCCTCAACGAGCAGGTCGAATTCATGGCCCAAGGCGATTTAACCGTCGCCTCCGGGAACCAAGCTTCTGCGCGCTCTGACTCAGCCGATGAATTACAACTCTTAAGCGCCAATTTTGCTTCTATGGCGGAAAACATGCGTCACTTGGTCCAACGGGTCGCTCAGTCTTCGGAACAGTTAGCCGCTTCCTCGCAGCAGTTGACGGCCAGCACCGACCAGTCCGCACAAGCTGTCAACCAAGTAGCCGAGTCAATCAGCCTGGTAGCGAGCAGTGCCGACGCACAACAGCATAGCATGCAAGACGCTCTGCATACCGTAGAAGAAACATCTCTGCACATCAACAATTTAGCAAAAAACAGCTCGCAAATTGTCGCTACGGTAACCAGCACTTCTACAGCCGCCGCTAGCGGGGATGCCTCCATTGCCGCCGCCACGCAGCAAATGGCAGCCATTTCTCAATCTGTCAGCCGCTCAGCGCAAGTGGTAACTAACCTAGGAGCGCGTTCTCAGGAAATCGGTCAGATCATCGACACGATTTCCGGCATTGCCAGCCAGACCAATCTGCTGGCCCTAAATGCCGCCATCGAAGCGGCCCGAGCGGGCGAACAAGGCCGCGGCTTCGCTGTTGTCGCCGAAGAAGTACGAAAGCTGGCGGAACAATCCCAAGAAGCAGCCAAGAAAATCGCCCAATTGATCGGCGAAATTCAAAGCGAAACGGCAACAGCAGTAGCCGCCATGAATGCAGGCACGAAAGAAGTAGAACAAGGAAATCATGTGGTCGCAACAGCGGGCGACTCCTTCCGAGAAATTTCTTCCTTCATTACCTCCATTTCCGAACAGGTTACGGCTATGTCCGAAGCTTTCAGCGCTATCACCAAAGGAAATGAAGCCATGGTCTCTTCCATTCGCACCATTGATGAACACAGCCGTAAAACTAGCGAGCAAACGCAGACCGTCTCCGCCGCCACCGAAGAACAATCCGCCTCGATGGAAGAAATCGCCTCTTCCAGCCAAGCCTTGTCTTGCATGGCGGAAGAACTCCGTGAAACAGTGGCGAAGTTTAAAATTTGACCAGCCACAAAAGAAATCCAAAGACTGAAGTTTTCATAACAAAAACGGAGGGCTTGCCATTTGAGCAAGCTCTCCGTTTCACTTTTCCTTAAACTCTTATCTTTTTAAGGAGCCGCTGACTTAATGAACGCTCCGCCTACGACGGCGCTGGATGCGCCTGACGGTACGTGATGTACCCAATGCCGGATACGCCAAGGAAGGCAAGTATCCGGTCTCCGCTGAGAATCTAAGGAATGCATAGCAACCGACGTCTACCTTTTTTGTCAGACGCGAAAGAAAGCCTCGGCATAGCGGCGCTATGCCGAGGCTTTCTGACAAAGGCTGACGGAAAAAGATCTACTCAAGCGTGAGATGTGAATAAATCTGCGGCTCCTTTTTAGTAGTTCGTAGCGAGAATTTGGAAATGCGCCTGGGGATGATCGCAAACCGGGCAAATAGCGGGAGCTTTCGTGCCTACATGAATATGACCGCAGTTAGCGCACTGCCAACGTTGCTCTTCAGGCCGCTCAAAAACGGTTTCTTCCTTTAGATTCGCCAACAACTTGCGATAGCGCTCTTCATGTTCTTTTTCGATCTCTCCTACCGCTTCAAAAAGGTACGCGATTTTCTCAAAGCCCTCTTCCTTGGCAGTTTTAGCAAAAGAAGCGTACATATCAGTCCACTCGTAGTTTTCGCCTTCTGCAGCATCCAAGAGATTCTCGGCAGTTTTCGGCATACCGTCATGAAGTAACTTAAACCAAATTTTAGCATGCTCTTTTTCATTGTTAGCAGTTTCTTCAAAAAGAGCGGCAATCTGATTCAGCCCTTCTTTTTTAGCCGCCGCTGCATAATATGTATACTTGTTGCGAGCTTGACTCTCACCGGCAAACGCCGCCTGTAAATTTGCTTCTGTTTTCGTTCCTTTTAAATTGCTCATACTTTGAATAGCCTCCTATAATTTATTATGTTTAGTAAAGGATATCACTTTTCTTCAAAAAGAGTCAACGAGGCAGCAACGTTTTCCATAAACCATGCAAATTACAGTAGGCATAAAGAACAACATCCCCTGCCTCCTTCACGCTAAAGACAGCCTCAGGACTTTGTTCCGGCTCCAGTTCCACCCGCTGCACCTGACCGTCAGCCACGGCCCAAATCCAGCGAATCCAATGCTCCGAAGTCATGGGGTGAGCTGCTGCTCCCACCTTGACCTCCACTTGTCCCGTTGCCAGCCATTCAGCTACAGGCAAATGCTTTTCCTGGGAAGCCTCCACAGTATTAGATTCCAGCTTAACCATCTTCTTGCCGCAACACTCCAACCCAGCCGCTACCTCTACACAAGTCGCCGCGAACGCTTCGCCGCTGCAAATCAACTCCGGGCTTCCCGGGTTCACAACCTCTACAATATAACCGCAATCCGGGCATTGGTACAAAACTACTGACTCATTCATGTTGATGCTCTCCTTGAAGAATAATAATTATCTACAAGTATTTTATCAACATTGTTCTTATTTGTCTACCTTTCTAAAGCAACCGCTTTGCAATGATTTTTTCATCAAACATAAAAAAGGGTCTCAGAACAGCGACGCTATTCCGAGACCTTTTGACAAGGCCAGCAGTTCCCTACCACAAACCGATCATATGCTGGCAAAGAAGCGACACTACCGCTACCGCCGCCCAACAAGCTAAGCCGAGCAAAATAGGCGCTAAGCCGTTTTTAACCAGTTCTCCAAGGCGCGTATTAAGGCCAATGGCCGCCATGGCTACGGCAATACAGAATTTACCCGCCTGCCCCAGAAAATGCGCCGCTGTTTCTCCCAAAACACCGCTGGTGCTAACAATAGAAGCAGCCAGAAAACCCAAAACAAAAAGCGGAAAAATACGACCTAAGGAAAACCCTTCTCCTGCTTGTCTGGATTTTTTTGCCTGATATAAACCAAGCGCTAAGGTAATCGGGATAATCATCAGTGTTCGCGTCAGCTTGACGATCGTAGCGTAGCTTCCCGCAGCATCACTATAAGAGTAGCCTGCCGCCACTACGGAAGAGGTATCGTTAATGGCGGTGCCAGCCCACATGCCAAAGCCTGCATCTCCCAAACCCAATAGATGTCCTAAAAAGGGAAACAAAAATACCGCAACAATGTTGAAAAGAAAAATCGTCGAAATCGAATAGGTCACATCCTGGGTCTTAGCGCCAATCACCGGCGCCGTAGCGGCAATGGCCGAACCGCCGCAAATCGCGGTACCTACCCCAATAAGAACCGTCGTATTTCCCGGTAGGCGCAGCCAGCGTCCTACCAGCCAAGCCGTTAAAAAAGCCGCGCTCAGTGTCGCGACAATAATTACCAGTGACTGTCCACCCACCTGCAAGACATAGTGCAAATTCATTTCAAAACCCAACAAGACAATCGACAACTGCAGCACTTTCTTGCCGGTAAAACGCAGCCCCGCTTCCACACGCTCTGGCCGCTTCCAGCCTGCCAGCAAAATCCCCAGCAAAATCGCAAACACAGGACCTCCAACCAATGGAACCGCCTGTCCTAACAGCCACGCCGGCACCGCCAAGAGCAGCGCCAACATAATTCCCGGTATTTGTTTCATAGTTCTTCGCTCCTTTCGTATTCAAATCCAGCATACCCTTTGTCGGTTTATATGTAAAATACTATAATTTTATATAATCGATAATAAATTACCTATGGAGGTGTGTGATGACATTCCGGCATTTAACCATCTTCTTACAAGTCTGCGACAGCGGTAGCATGACTGCCGCCGCCAAAGCGCTCTTTGTGGCTCAGCCTTCCGTCAGCCAGGCCATTGGCGAACTGGAAAGCCATTATCAAGTTAAACTTTTTGAGCGGTTAGGACGCCGCTTGTATCTCACCGAGCCCGGTAAGCGCCTGCTTACCTACGCCAGACACATTGTCAATCTCAACCAGGAAGCCGCCGCCGCCATGCGCGAAGTCAGCGAACACGGCATTTTACGGCTGGGCGCCAGCGTCACCGTTGGCACTTACTTATTAGGACCATTATTACACCGCCTGAGCGCCGCCAAGGCGGATATTGAAGTTACGTCTTACGTCAATAATACTAGCGTCATTGAAAACGATCTTTTAGAAGACCGTCTGGATCTGGGCTTGGTCGAAGGAAAAATTCAATCGCCCTGGCTGGTAACACAAAATTTCCAAGAAGATGAGATGGTGCTTGTCTGCGCGCCGCAGCATCCTTGGGCGAAAGAAAAAAGCATCCGCGCCGCCCAGTTGGAAGGAGCTTCCTTCATTGTCCGCGAAGCAGGCAGCGGCACCCGCGAACTCTTCGAAGCCGCCATGACCAGCGCCGACCTGAACTGGAAGCTAGCAGGCTGCTACAACAACGCCGAAACCATCAAAGCTACTGTTGCCGCCGGCTTGGGGCACACGGTCATCTCCCGCCTGGCGGTAGCCAAAGAAGCTGCCCGGGGCGAATTGGCCATCGTCCCTGTTTCAGGCTTATCCTTTGTGCGCACCTTCAAGATTGTGTATCACAAAAACAAGTACCTTTCTCCAGCCATGCAATTTTTTACCGACTTAGTGCTGCGCACCCCGCAAACACAACTTCTGCCGCCGCTGCCAACAACCGGTACGCCAACTCCTCCGACTGCTAAAAAGAACGCGCCTCCGGCTAAAGACATTCCCATCTGGCTGTAGGAACCAAAAAACCGGGATTGAAAAAGAAAACCGGAGTCGCGAGAGGGCACGATGGAGGATTACGGAATTTAACAGGAGTAGAGTGAGTAAACTGAGGAAACGACTAAAGCTACGCGGCGATGACTATATTTGAGACTTTTTTGGAGCAAGACGGTCCGCAGGACGCAAAAGCAGAAGCCGACGGAGAAAAGTTCCGTATGTCTGAGCGCCAGCGAGTTCGCGGAACTGCTGTCGACTCCTGTTTTTGCGAGTCGCGCGGCAATCTTGTCTCAAATACAGTTATGCCGCCGTTTATTACGTAAAAACTTATAATTTCTGGTATAGAAAAAAGTGTCACCCCGGCTGGCCTACTGGCCGCTGAGGTGACACTTTTCTTTATATTTTATTTTATGATTCGTCCTTTAAATCTTCAACTTTGCCGTCGCCGAAATGTGCCGCGCCAGGCCGAGCTCTTCCTTGGTCAGTCCCAAAGCCAAGCCAATCAACTGCGGCAAATGCAAGATAGGCAGCTCCGCATTGGTCTTGGCGGCTTCCCGCCCTTCCGGCTGGTACATGTCCAGCTGCATCTGGCAAAGCGGACAAGGCGTTACTACTACCTCGGCGCCAGCTTTGACCGCGCTGTCCACCGCCTGTCCGGTCACCTTCATCACGTCGGCTTCCGCCGTCCAAAACGCATGGAAGCCGCAGCATTTAAGCTTCCAGGCAAAGTCGACCGGCTGCGCCCCCAAGGCGGTAATCACATTTTCCAGCGACTGCGGATGGAAGCAGTCTTCATATCCCATGATTTCCGGCGGTCGCAGCAAGTGGCAACCGTAATAGGACGCCACCTTCCAACCGTTAAGAGGCTTGGCAACTTTCCCCGCCAGCAGCTGCGGCTGCGAAGCCAGTTCCCACAGCAAATGGGTTACCTTGCCGGTGCCCTTGTATTCATACCCTGCCGGAGCCAATAAGGCATTCACTTTCTTTTTCAACTCCGCATCAGCGTCTAGGGCTGCTTTAGCCCGGCGCAGCTGCAGCGTACAAGTATTGCATACCGTCAACAGCGGCAGGCCCATACTTTCGGCAATCGCCAGATTGCGTGCGTTAACGGACAGCGCCGTCAGCTCGTCCACATCCTGCAAATGCGACGCCCCGCAGCAAGTCCAACTAGGAATTTCCACCAATTCAATCCCTAAGGCTTCCGTCACCTTTACGGTAGCTAAAAACGCTTCACTTGCAGCGCCGCGGAGCACGCAGCCTGGAAAAAAGGCGTACTTCATGCTTTGTCCTCCTTCGCAGCCACCATAATGGTCCGCACCTTCTGAATCTCAGCGATGGCTTCATGTTTTTCCAAAGGCGCCAACTTGCCGGCCCGCAGCAGTCGATACGCTACAGGAATGCGCAAGGCTGCCTGAATGCCTTCGCTTTTCGCAGCCAGCATAGCCTCATTAAGACGCCCTGTGTCTTTAATATCATCGTAAAAAGCCAACGCATGAGACGGCCCTATTCCGCGATACATCTTCTCCCGAAAGGTAGCGATGCGCAGCTTTTCAATGTCTTCCGCAGGCTTCAAGCCTTTGGGACACTTAGTAGTACATTCCTGGCAGTTCATACACTTCCAGAGGCCTCCGTCCTGCACAGCCGGCACCAAATGAGCCGCCGGATCGCTATCCCGGGAATCAGCGGCAAATTTCTGCGCCCTGGCGAAAACGAAGGGATCGAAAAAGTCGCTGCTGTCAGCAGTACATTTATTGCACTCTGATACACAAGAACCGCAAAGAATGCATTCTGAGTTCTTGCTGATCTTCTTAAAGGCCTCCAGCGTCTGACGGCAGCCTTCAGCAGCGCTGAATTCGTTTTTCGGCTGCAAAAAGGGCTTAATCTTTTTCAACCGCTCGTATTTCGGCTGCCAATCCACGGCCAAATCGCGCAATACTTTAAAATTCCCCAAGGGCGCGAGAGTCAGCGTTTGCGTTTGGTAGCGCTTTACCAAATCTTCCAGCAGCGTTTCGCAGGCTAAGACGGCATTGTCGTTGACCCGAACGGCGCAAGCGCCGCAAATGCTGGAGCGGCAGGAAGCGGTAAAAGTCAGTGTCGGATCAACGGTTTCCTTGATTTTCAGCAGCGCCGCCAAGACGGTCATGCCTTTTTCCAGTTCCACCGCATAATCTTGCATCCACGTTTTTCCATCTAGAAAACGCTCTATTTTTAAAGTTATCGCCATCTCAATACGTCCTCTCTACCGGTTTGTACTTGGTTACAACCACAGGACGGTATTCTGTCTTAAAGCCGTCCCCGGCCCGGCTGATTAAGGTGTGCTGCAGAAAATTCTTATCATCCCGCTTGGCAAAATCGGTGCGCGAGTGACTGCCGCGGCTTTCTTTGCGCGCCAGCGCCCCCAGCACAATCGCTTGAGCAACTTGGAGCAGGTTGCCGATTTCCAGGTAATTCATATAGGCCGTATTATAGACGCGGCTGGAATCGCCCACAAAGGCGGTCTTATATTCTTCCTGCAAACCTTGAATATCCCTCAACGCCTGGTTCAGTCCCTGTTCGTTGCGGAAAATCCCGGCATTGTTCCACATGGTTAGAGCCATGCGGTCCCGAATGCTGGCCACCGACGGGCCGCTGCCGCGCCCGGTAGCGGCGGCAAACTGCGCCTCCCACCGTTTTACGCCTGCAGCCAGGTCCTCTTTGGAGTCTGCATACGCCGCTCCTTTGACATAGGCTGCCGCTCCGGCGCCGGCGGTTTTGCCGAAAACCAGCACCTCTGTCAAGGAGTTGGCGCCCAGACGGTTGGCGCCATGCACGGAAATACAGGAGCATTCTCCGGCTGCAAAAATCCCCGGCACCTTGGTAGCGCAGGTCTTGTAATCCACGACGTCAATGCCGCCCATGGAATAATGGCAGGTACCGCGAATCGGCACCGGCTTTTCAAACACATCGACTCCCTCAAAATTCAGCGCCAGCTGACGAACCTGGAAGAGGCGCTCCATAATACGTTCCTTAGGAATGTGGCGGAAATCTAAGTACACAGCGGCACTGAGACCTTCCCCGATGCCCCGTCCTTCTAGGATTTCCTTTTCCACCGACTGACAGACCAAATCCCGCGGTCCCAGCTCCATGGCTTTCGGCGCATATTTAGCCATAAAACGTTCGCCGTTCTTGTTGAGAAGATACGCACCCTCGCTGCGGCTGGATTCAGACATTAAAACGCCATTACTGGCCAAGCCGGTAGGATGGAACTGCACCATTTCCGGATCCTTGAAAGGAATGCCGGCGCGCAAAGCCGCTGCAATACCATCGCCAGTAGAGCTATAGGGATTGGAAGTGCGCACCCAATACGCACGCCCGTAACCACCGGTAGCAATGATAACGCTTTTCGCGGCAATCGGCAGCACTGTGCCGCTGCGCATATCGAGCGCTACCACGCCGCTGAGACGGTTTTCCGGCGCCACGACTTCCAGCAGCTGGCACTCGGAAATGAAGTCAATATTGGCCTTCAAGCACTGCTCAAACATGGTATGCTGCACTGCGTGTCCAGAGATATCCGCTGAGTAGGCCGCGCGCGCATAGGTGCTGCCGCCCATCTTCCGTTGATGAAAACGGCCGTCCTCCTGACGGTTAAAGGCAATGCCCTGATAATCCAGCTCAAAAAGAATTTCCGGCGCTTTTTCCGTAAAATACTCCACCGCATCCTGGTCACAAAGATAATCGGCTCCTTTTACGGTATCAAAGGCGTGTACTTCCGGCGAATCCTTGGAGTCCGTCGTCCGCGCCGCCCCGTTGATGCCCCCTTGGGCCATGGTTGTCGCTGAGCGGGTAGGCGCCATCTTCGTCATGACCGCCACCTTCAAACCTGGCGTCTTTGACGCTTCCAAAGCGGCCCGCATGCCACCGCCGCCGCTGCCGATAATTAACACGTCATAAAGCGCCTTGCCCTGACGCACGGCGGGGGGAATGTTTTCAGGCCACAGAAAACAGCCGCCGGTCATCATGGCCGCTCCAGCGGTTGCGCCGACCTTCAAAAAGGTCCGTCGATTCATTTTTTGCAAAATGCCATCCTCCTTCTATGGTTTCTTACATACAATTTCTCATTTGTTTTCTTTTTCACAGTTTTCTTTTTCGAGTCCTACGTCTTTTTCCCCTGCTTTTAGGATGTTTTTTCGCACTTGCCATCTCTTTTTAATTCGATTCTCAATGGAGAACCGCGGCGACCTAAAAGCCTTTCTTGACTTCTCGATTTCCTCAACCTACAATTTAATTAACATAGGGTACTTACAGCAAGGAGGCTGCCGTCATGTCCAAGCCCCATAAACCGCTAGATTTACTCATCATCGGCGCCGGCGTCGCCGGCCTAACTGCCGGTCTATACGCAGCGCGCATGAAACTTACTACGTTGATACTGGAAGACGCCTTGGTGGGCGGACAAATTCGCGACGCTTATGTCGTAGAAAACTATCCGGGCCTGCCCAAAGTGAAAGGCAGCGACTTGGTCAAAACGCTGGAACAGCAAGCGCTGGAAGCAGGCGCTCTTTTAGATGAGTTCGACCAAGTCCTCAGCGCCAAGCTGACGGCCGCCGAAAAAATCATAGAAACACATAGCACTGTCTATCAGCCGCAAGCGGTTATTCTCGCAGGCGGCATGGAACGACGCCGTCTTCCCATTGCCGAAGAAAAACGCTTTCGCAGCCGCGGTATTCATTACTGCGAGCTTTGCGACGGACACCTGTACGAAGGCAAAACCATCGCCGTAGTCGGCGGTGGCAATGCGGCGGCGGGAGCCCTGAAGGTTTTAAGCAAATACGCCAAAAAACTGTATTTGATCCACCGCTCGCCGCAAATGACGGCGGAGCCTGCGGAGCAGCAGGCTGTGCTGGATTTGCCACATGCAGAATTTCTTTTCCAAACCCAAATACTCTCCGCCGCCGGCGAGACAGAACTGCAAAGCGTTGTCGTGGAAAATGTCCATACTAAGGAGCAGCGAACACTGGACTTAGACGGTATTTTCGTCAACATTGGCGTCATTCCTCGGACCAGCCTCTACAGCCAAGATATTACCCTGCACGCCAGCGGACACATCCTGGCTGGGGAAAGCTGCGAAACCAACGTCCCCGGCGTCTTCGCCGCCGGCGATATCCGTACCAAGCCCATCCGGCAGTTGACAACCGCCGCTGCCGACGGTACCGTGGCGGCTCTTTTGGCGGAACGGTACTTGAGCGAACAAACGAAAAAGTAAAAACAACCTGAAGGAGGTCTTTTATCATGATTAAAGTCTATTCGATTCCCGACTGCCCCTGGTGCCAAAAGGTCAAAAAATACCTGGAGCTGCGGCAAGTTGAGTTTCAAGAGGTCAACATTGAAAGCGATCTGGAGGGCCGCAAGGAGCTGCTGGATCTGACTAAACAATTGAGCGTCCCTGTTACCAGTATCGACGGCCGTCTGATAGTGGGCTTTGAACGCGAAGCTCTGGATGAAGCCTTGGCCATAGCTGCCGAATAAGCAACGCAGGCTATGCTTTGTGTTCCGTCCTATTACATGAGCCTAAAACGAAAAGCCTGTTTCCAGCTAAAGGAAACAGGCTTTTCTATGTAGAAACAGAGTAGCAACTTTATATTTTACACAGAAAGAAGGAACCTGCATGCGACTATATCCACGAATTTTATTGCCTTTCTTCTTTTGCCTGCTCGTTTTTAGCAGCGCCCAAGGCGCTCCCCTAGACTACGCCACTTCTAGCAACTGGGCCTTTCAAGGCGAACCGGCAAAATCCGGCCACACAGTAGACGTCTTTTTCGTCTGTCCCACCGCTTACATGGGCAGCGCGGAACAGCATAATATGCCTGTAGACGACCCGCAGGCCCGTCAATTCTTCCTTGGCGCCACGCTCATGGAAAAAGGCATTTACGATCAAAGCTGCAATTTTTACGCCCCCTATTACCGCCAAGCTTCTTTATCCATGTACAAGCTGCCACGCCAACAAAGCGCGCCTTATTTCTCTCTCGCTTACGAGGATGTCAAAGCAGCCTTCACCTACTACCTGCGAGAGCAAAACCAAGGACGCCCGATCATCCTCGCCGGCTTTAGCCAAGGCGGGGACATGGTGCTGCGCATAATGAAAGACGTATACCGCGATCCGGCGTTGCAGCAAAAGCTGGTTGCCGCCTATGCCATCGGCTGGCCTGTCACCCCAGCGGAAGCCTTACAGTATCCGCAGTTGAAGATGGCGCAGCAAGCCGAAGATACAGGGGTTGTTATTTCTTTCAATACCGAAGCGCCGGAAGTAACCTCTTCCTTGCTGGTGCCGGAAAAAACATTGAGCATCAACCCGCTAAACTGGAAAACCACCAGCGAGCCTGCCGACAAATCACTGAATCTCGGGGCCGTCTTTGTAAACTACCACGGCGAAATTACCAAGGAAGTCCCGCATCTTACCGGCGCCTACTTGGATCCGGCGCGAGGCTCTTTGAAGGTTACCGATATCGACAACGCCGACTACCCGCCTATGCTGGATCTCTTCCAGCCAGGGGTCTACCATGTGTATGACTACCTTTTCTTCTATCGCAACCTGCAGCAAAACGTCGCGGACCGCATCAAAGCCTATGAAGCCAAATATGGGCTGAAGCAAGCGTCCTAAGCAATCAAGACTAAAAAGGAACAGGCAAATCTTGTCTCAAAGGCAATGAAGTCGCTAACTAAGACTATCCCCTATCCTATATGCAGCAGTTCTCGTTTAGAGAGAGCAAAAATACTTAACAACTCCGCAATAGACTGCCTCTTTTTCCCCCTAACCTCAACGTATGATAAGAGATAAGGAAGGTGATTTTCATGCTCACGACGCGCATTATCCGCGCTCCCCGTCCCAATACGGTAGCCATGCTGCTTCGCCGTACGGCGCCGGATGCTAAAAAGCAGCTCGAAGGCCTTCATTTTGACGCTGTCGGCCTGATTCAAACCGACGTGCCCAGTCTCTTCTATTTTGCCGATATTGCTCAAAAAGCCGGGAATGTTGTAGCAGCGGAAATTGTCGGCAACTGCCCCCAGCATATCAATACTATGGCTTTTTTCGGCAACAACGAAGCGGTCAACGCCGCGATCGCCGCGATCCAGTTGGCGGAGAAGCAGTAGGAATTGGATTGAACAAGAGAACCGGAGTCTCGGGAGGGTATGACAGAGGGTTACGAAATTTAACAGGAGTAGAGTGAGTAGCGGGAGGGCCCGCAGGAGAATCGGGGTGGAACATAGAAAATCCCTACTCGTATCTCTTTCGCGTCTTTCGTGTATTTCGCGGTTCGTTTTGTAAATTCCGGTATAACAAAAAACCAGGCCTCTTCCGGTTCTCGGAAGAGGCCTGCGCTTATCTACGAGGTGATGATTGGGGCGGCGCCACTACGTTCGGACGGTCATGGTGTGCCCGCTTGCCTGCAGCGCCTGCTTTGACGCTCTGCGCTTCTTTAGCCTCATCGCCAGCTTGATAGCCCGTCTCCGACAAGGCCACTTTATAGGCGGAGTGCTCATTCTTGGAAAACTCGCGCTGCGCTTCATAAGTCGGGCATACAAGCCAAGCCGCTTTTTCCTCTAACTCTACTTTTGCAAACAACAGGTTGAGGCCGCAAAAACCGCATTTGCGATCGGTCAGTTCAAGTACGGTCGCTTCGCCCAAAGGTTTTGCTTTTTTTCCCGTTTTCATAACCAACCCTCCCTATTGATGATCTACTTATATGGCACCACATCTCCCAATAAATGTCAATTATTTTTTGATTTTTCTTTCTTCTTTTGCTTGCGCCATTTTTCTTGGTGACCGGAGCGCCTGCCACCCGCAGCAAAGAGCCGCCCCATTCGAAAGCGTTATCAACAACCCCATCGGCCATAGAGCGTCTCCTCCCAAACCGACTAGAGGCGATACGGCCGCTCCAAAAACAAACATGACCAACCCCAGCAGCGCCGATGCGCTGCCTGCCGCCTTGGCCTGGTCCTGAATAGCCAGAGAAAAACTAGTTGTCATCGTAGAGCCTACACAAGCCACCATAAGCCACAACGCGCCTAAAACGGCCCAAAGCGGACCTCCCAAAAGAAGTAGCGCTAATAAGGCAAAGCTCGCTGCTGCGGAAACGACCAGGGACAGACGCATTAAAAACCGATCAGAATAGCTGCGGTTAAAGCGGCTGACCAACTGTGTCGTCAGCAGCGCGCCTAAGCTGTTCACAGCAAAACAAAGGCCAAATTGCTGGGCTGACAAACCAAAACCGCCTTGCAATACAAAAGGGGAACCGGCAATATACGCAAAGAGCCCGCCTCCCACAAAGCCCTGCACAAAAACATAGTAACGAAAAGAACGATTGCCTAGCAGTGAAACGAAGGAAGCCCAAATAGCCTGGCCATTGGCGGGAACACGGTTTTTCTCCGCCAGTGTTTCTTTTAGGCCTAACCAAGCCCCGGCCGTTAACAGCACTCCCAGCATACCCAAAACCATAAAAATCCCCTGCCAATTGGTCACTTGCAATAACAAACCGCCCAAAGTCGGTGCCAGAGTTGGGGCAACGCTATGCACCAGCATGAGGAGAGAAAAAAAGCGAGTAAGCTCCGCCCCTTCGTACAAATCCCTAACCATAGCCCGAGAGATTACAATGCCCCCAGCGCCAGCCAACCCCTGCAAAAGGCGCACGCCCGCCAGCTCCCAGGCGGATGTCGCAAAGGCGCACCAAAAGGAGGCCAAGGAAAACACGCCCAAGGACAGCCATAAAGGCCGATGACGCCCCATCGCATCACTATACGGCCCCATCAAAAGCTGCCCGAGAGCCAACCCTAAAAGTGACGCCGTCAGGCTCAGCTGCACCTGGGACGGCGTAGCGCCGCCAAGACTTTGCTGGAGCAACGGCAGCGCCGGCAAATACAAATCGGTGCAAAGGGGGCCCATAGCGGAAATCAGGCCTAATAAGCACGCCAGCCAAAGTCGCTGCCTCCTCCCAGGCTGAGCTATTGTTATTTCTTCTCGCTGTAAACAGCTATTGGTTTTCATAAAACGCTTCCTTCCTACTGCCTTTTATACTATTGTAGCACTATGATGTTACAATTCTATTTCATCTCAACAAGTATTTCCCCCTGAACCTCCTCCCTCTGCCAAACGTTGCGTTTTGTTTTTTTGTGTATGGCAAAGGAAAATAATCATTCCATGTGGAAATTCTTATTTTATTGCAAAGAACAAGGAGTGAACAGAGCATGAAAAACTTTGAATACTATGCACCCACCCGGGTGATTTTCGGTAAAGACACGGAAAATCAAGTGGGACAACTCATCAAAGAACAACAAGGCCAAACCGTATTGGTTCATTTTGGCGGCGGCAGCGTACAGCGCTCCGGTCTGCTGGACCGCGTTTACGCCTCCTTAGAAAAAGCCGGCCTAAAGCACGTCAGCCTTGGCGGCGTCGTGCCGAATCCCCGCCTTTCCAAGGTGCGCGAAGGCATCGAGCTGTGTCGCAAGGAAAAGGTAGACTTTCTGCTGGCCGTTGGCGGCGGCAGCGTCATCGATTCCGCCAAGGCGATCGGCTATGGTCTTGCCTATGACGGCGACGTTTGGGATTTTTACTGCGGCAAAGCCCAGCCGCAAGGTTGCTTCCCGGTAGGAACCATTTTAACTATTGCCGCCGCCGGCAGCGAAATGAGCAATTCCTCGGTTATCACCAATGAAGAAGGCTGGCTCAAACGCGGCTGCACTAACGATCACAGCCGCTGCAAATTTGCGATTATGAATCCCGAGCTAACGGCCACGCTGCCTCCGTATCAAACAGCCAGCGGCTGCGCCGATATTCTCATGCATTCGATGGAACGCTATTTCAGCCCCCATGCCACCATGGAACTGACCGACAGCATCAGCGAAGCCCTTATGCGCACCGTCATCCGCAATGCTCGCATCCTGGTTAAAGACCCTGCTAACTACAATGCCCGAGCAGAGATCATGTGGGCTAGCAGCCTTTCTCACAACGATCTCACCGGACATCGCAGCCTGGGCGACTGGGCTTGCCATCAGTTGGAGCACGAATTAAGCGGCATTTTTGACGTGGCTCATGGCGCCGGTTTGGCGGCCATCTGGGGCAGTTGGGCTCGGTATGTCCAAAAAAATAATTCGGCTCGCTTTGCCCAATTCGCCGTCAATGTGCTGGGCATTGCCAACAACTTCGCTTCGCCGGACAACACGGCTCTCGCCGGCATTAAGGCCATGGAGAACTTCTATACCTCCATTGGCATGCCTACCTCTTTAAAAGAACTAGGTCTTAAAGTCAGCGATGCGCAGGTTGATGAGCTGGCTTATAAATGCAGCTTTGAAGGCAAGCGGACGGTCGGCGCCTTCCAGGTTCTCACGCAAGAAGACATGAAAAATATTTTCCTCCTGGCTCGCGGTTAAGAGAGAAAGATCAGAAATATAGCTCGACTGAAAGCCGGAACGAAACACAACGGGACAAAGAGTGAACGATTCCACAAAGGCGACTCCTGATAAGGAGCCGCCTTTTTTCTTTTGGAGGACTGCCCGAAAGGGACGCGGCACTCCACTAATCCTTTCCGCGTACCCTCCGGTCACTTACGCAAGCTGGTTCGTCTTGCTTTTTTCACTTTTGCGACCCTATGGCTTTTTCCAGACGCGCACGGCTGATCTGCAAATCGTAAGCCGCTTGAATATAGTTGGTCTGCGCCTGTTGCAGCGCTACTTCCGCATCCATAACATCCAGATTGGTACCCACGCCGGCGGCATAGCTCTCTCGGCTGATATTGAAATTGGTCTGCGCTTCTTCTACCGCAGTACGCGTAGCTTCGATACGCTTCAACGCTTCTTGCACCCGCAAATGAGCGTCGCTAATTTCTAAAGAAATAGCGTCTTTGGTTTGGCGTTCTTCCTCCCTCGCCGCCGCTTCACTGGCTTTAGCCTGCTTGAGCTTGGCCTGGGTAGCTCCGGAATCAAAAAGATTCAGCTGCACCACAAGCATAGCCGTCCAGTCGCGATTCCTGCCGCCAAAGGCGTCGTTATCATCCCAAGCGGTACTGCCCGTCAGGGATAGACTCGGCTGCTGACCGCTTTTAGCTTCTTTTATCTTTTCCTTCGCCAAGGTAACTCCAGTCTGGCTTTGGGCCATTTCCGGCCGCTTCGCCACCCCTTGCTCCACATAAGCTGCCATGGTTTCCTGAGGCAGTTCTTTTGCGGCAGGCTCTTGCAGCTTTAACTCCCCATGCAGTGGCAGACCGATGCGTTTATTTAGAGTGTATTGAGAAAGCTGGTAGGTGTTTTCCGCCTGAACGCGGCTGTTTTCTGCATTGGCCAGCCGCACTTTGGTCTGCAGCACGTCCCGCCAGGCAGCAACGCCTTCTTCGTACATCTGGCGAACTTGCTTTAAGTGCAGGGCAAAGTCGCTTTCTGTTTGTCTCGCCACCGCTAGCAATTTGCCGCTGCGCAGCACTTCATAGTACTCTACGGTCGTATCCAGTTTCAATTGCTGCCGGGTTGCCTGCACCTCCAAGTCCGATACTTGCTTCCCCAATTTAGCCTGCGCTACGACGCTCTCCAGCTTGCCGCCGGTATAGAGGGGCACGCTAGCGCTGATTTTATTGCTAAAATAATTATAAGGCGAAACGGCATCCATCGTCGCCATCCAGGAAAGCGGCGCATTGGAGCGCATTTCCGTATGAGTATAATCAACGCTGACCCCTTTGGCAGCCTGCGCCTCCCCCACAACCCCTGCCGCTTTGTCCTGATTCGCCGCGGCAATTCGCAAAACCGGATTGTGCGCCATAGCCAGAGAAATACTTTCTTCCAGCGTTAACGCAGTTGGTTCTGCTGCTGCAGTACCGCTCCACAACGCCAGCGCCGCGCCCAAAAGGACGACTTTTTTTGCCCACGCAGGCCTTTCTATTTTCACCTTGGTTCCCCCTATGATTGCAGTTTCTTTAGCTGCATTTATTTAACCACCAATACCGGACACTTTGCCTGATGTACCACATAACCGCTGACGCTGCCCATAATCAAGCCGGAAATAGCGCCCAAACCGCGGCTGCCGATGACAATCAGATCGACCTCGTGCTGCTCCGCAAATTCTTTAATGACAAGCGTCGGAGCGCCGGTCTCCACATGGGTTTTAACGTTTATCTCCTCCGGCACGCTTGCTACGGCGGCGTCTATAATCGTTTTAGCAAAAGCTTCCGGCTTATCCATAGTGTAAAAGGGAATTTTGTGCCCCGATATCTGCGGCGCTAGCGGCAATTGCTGCGACAATGCCATTACGCATAAGATATGCAGCTCCGCTTCGGTCGTTTTCGCCAAAGCAATGGCATGAGCCAAGGCGGCAAAAGAATTTTGGGAGCCATCGAGCGGCGCCAGGATTTTTTTATACTTTATTTCCATCGTTTCTCGCTTCCTTTCAGTTCGTTTTTTCCGACGACTGCTCCGCCACCGGCGGTTTCGCACGATACAAGGTTGCATACATAACCGGCAACACCAGCAGCGTCAATATCGTAGCGCCCGCCAGACCTGCGGCAATGGCCACCGCCATAGGACCCCAAAACATATTGGGAATCAACGGAATCATGCCCAAAATCGCCGCCGCTGCCGTTAGAAGAATCGGGCGGAACCGGACTACGGTAGCGTTAATGATAGCGTCCCAAAGGGAATCTCCGGACGCCAACTGTTGGTCAATCTGGTCCATCAGGATAATGGTATTGCGCATAATAATGCCCGCCAGCGCCAAAATACCCAGCTGCACTACAAAGCCCATGGGACTGCCCGTCAAAAACAGGCCCAAAGCGACGCCGATCAGCCCTAACGGCGCCGTCATGAGTGTCAGAAGCATTTTGGGAATGTTTTGCAGCTGAATCATCAAGAGAATCATGATGACAATGATCATGGCCGGTACGGTTTCCATGATATAACGCGCCGCCTTAAGGCTGTCTTCTTTCGAGCCGTCATACTCGATTTTGTAGCCTATCGGCAACGACGCACGCAAATCATCCATCTGATTAAACACTTCTTCGGCCACGCTGTCGCCGGTAGCGCCAGGCAAAATTTCCGCCTGCACCGCAATCATCGGCTTCAGGTTACGCCGGTAAAGCAAGCCCTCTTCCGCGTCAGAAGAGATTTTAGCGATTTGATCCAGCGGAATATAACGGCCGTTGCCTACATGAATGCTTAAATTTTTCATGCGCGACAGATCATTACGGTCCGCGGCGTCAAAGCGGAAAAGCATGCTGATGGTGCGATCCGTTTCCCGATATTCCGACAAGGGCGCGCCGGAAAGCTGCGTCTGTAACGCCGTCGCCAAAGCCTGGGAGGATACGCCGAGGCTTCTTGCTTTATCCTGATCCACTTCTAAATGCATCACTTTGCTTTTTTCATTCCAGCTCAAGTTGACGTTTTTCACTTTCGGATGCTGCGCCATAATAGGCTCCATCTGCTGAGCGATATCCCGCACCTTGTTCGGATCCTCTCCGGTCACCCGCAGCATGATCGGATAATCCGCCGCAGGACCGTTGCTGATGACCTTAATATGCTGCTGCACTTCAGGAAAATCATTCGCAAGCTGCTTGCTCAATTTTTCCCGCAGCTCATTGCGCGCCTTATAGTCTTTGGCGACAATAATGAACTCCGCAAAATTAGTCTTATTAAAGGTCGGTTCAAAGCTAAGCACAAAGCGGGGCGCCCCTTCCCCCACATGGTAGGTATAGTATGAAATAAGAGGATGGTCCTCTAATTGCTGCGCAAATTGCTTTGCCACTTCCTCGGTTTTATCAATACTGGCGCCTTCCTGCAGCTTCAGCTGCACAATTAGCTCCGGCCGCGTCGAAGAAGGGAAAAACTCGTGATTCACCAACCCCATCAAGACAATCGCGCCCAAAAAGCAACCCGCCGTAGCGGCCAACACCGTCCGCCGGTGGCATAAGCACCAGTTGAGGAGCCGCTTAAACCAAGCGTAAAAGGGCGTGTTATGCACGCTGGCGGCTTCGCCCTCCGCTTCTCCTTCCTTAGGTTTTACGCGAATAAACAAGTAGCCCAAAAGCGGCGTCGCCGTTCCGGCTACGATCCACGAGGAGACCAAAGCAATGACCACCACATAAAATAGGGTGACGCAATACTCCGAGCCGTTACCTGTAGCAAAACCTACAGGAATAAAGCTGGCGCAGGTTACAAGCTCGCCAGTCAGTCGCGGGTAAGCCGTCGAGGTATAGGCAAAGCAGGCGGCGTTAAAGCGGCTCCAGCCCTCCTCCATCTTGACCACCATCGTTTCAATGGTGATAATGGCGTCGTCCACCAAGAGTCCCAAGGCAATAATCAGCGCCCCTAAGGAGATGCGCTGCAAATCAATGCCCAACAGCTTCATGCAGGTAAAGACAATAGCGATAACCAACGGTATACACACCGCCACAATAATGCCGGAACGCGAGCCTAAGCTGACAAACCCGACGATCAGCACAATCACGATGGCTTCCATGAGGGATTTGGTAAAATCACTAATCGAATTCGCCACCACCTGCGGCTGATTTACTGTCTGGTGCAGTTCCATGCCGCCTGGCAGCGCTTTTTGGATCTGCTTCGTCGTCGTCTCCAACGACTCGCCGAGCGTAAGTATATTGCCCCCTGATTCCATAGCCAAGGAAATACCGATCGCCGGCTGCCCGTTATAGAAAAACTTAGGATCGCTGGGGTCGGCATAGGCGCGAGTTACCTTGGCAATGTCCCCTAAGCGAAAGGTCCGGCCATTCGCCTGTATAGGCAAACTGCGAATCTCCTCCACCTTTTCAAACATACCGGTGACACGCAGATACACATTATCCGCCTTGGTTTCCAGCATCCCCGCCGGCGCCATGGCATTTTGGCTCTGAATGGCGGCGGTAACAAGCGCGGGATCAATACCGAGCTGCGCCATTTTCGCATTCTCAATTTCAATAAAAATCTTTTCAGTCTGCACGCCCAAAAGATTTACTTTCTTGACGCTAGGAACTCCCAAAAGCAAGCGGCGCACTTTTTCCGCCTTTTCCCGAAGCTCTTCATAGGTATAGCCGTCGCCAGTAAGAGCGTAAACTACCCCGTACACTTCATCAAAGCGATCATTAAAGCCGGGCGGCATCACACCGGCCGGCAGAGTGCCTGCAATATCGTCCACCATGTGCCTGGCTTCCACCCAGCGGTTACGGATTTCCGCCTTGGGCACCGTTTCTTTTACATTTACATAAATAACGCTGTAGCCGGGCATGGAGTAGCTTTTCAAATAATCCAAGCCAGGCAAATCTTGCAGCTTACGCTCGATTTTATCGGTAACCTGCTCTTCCACCTGCATGGCTGTCGCCCCCGGCCAGGCTACGGTCACCACCATCTGCTTGATCGTAAAATCCGGGTCTTCCATACGGCCCAAATTCTTATACGATACAATTCCCTCCAAAAAGAATAAGACAATGAAAAAATATAAAAAGTGCTTATGCTTTAAGGTCCACTCCGTGAGGTTGAACTGGTTCATAACGTGCCACCGCCCAGGCTAATACGCTGACCTTCGCGGAACTTATGCACGCCCGCCGCCACAATGCGTTCTCCCGGCTGCAGCCCTTCCACTACCTGCACAGAATCACTGCCGTATTGCCCCAGTTTTACCATTCGCAACGATAAAGTTCCATCTGCTTGCACCACCCAAAGACCGGGCTGACTGCCATTTTGGTAAATGGCGGCAAGAGGCACCGACAACACCTGCTGACTGCTTCCCTGACCGACCGTTACCGACGCCGTCATGCCCAACTTAACCTCCGGCGGCGTTTGATTCAAGGCGACGCGCACTTTAAAGGTCCGCGTCACCGGGTCCGCCATCGGCGCCACTTCGCGCACAGTCCCTTCGATCACCCGATTGGCAAGGGCCCAAAAAGTAACCTGCAGCGTCCCTGCTTGATTTAATTCTTCCAGACGATTTTCAGGCACGCTGATTTCGATTTCTCGTTCTCCGTTTTGGATCACCGTAGCAATCGGCTGTCCGGCGCTGACCACTTGACCAATTTCCGCCGTCAACTCTGAAACAACACCGGCATGGTCCGCCCGCAGCAGCGTATACTCCATTTGATTGCCGCTCTGCGTCTGCTGCGCCTCCGCTTGCTGCACCGCAGCCAACGCCGCATCATAGGCCGTTACATACTGATCATACACCATTTGGCTCACCGCACCGCTTTGGCACAGGCGCTGATAGCGTTCCATGTTTTTCTCCGCCAATCGCAGCTGCGATTGGGCGGACGCCACTTGTGCATTCATACTGGTTACAGTCTGCTGCACATCCTTGGGATCAATCTGCAGAAGCACATCTCCCGCTTGAACGACGCTTCCCAATTGTACGTTGCGTTTCACGATTTTACCGTTCACTTGAAAAGCCAGCTTGCTTTCGTAGCGTCCTCGCACTTCTCCAGCATACGCGTAGCTTTGGGCCTCTTTTTTAGCGCCCACCACCAGCGTTCGAGCCGTAGGCAGCTCTTCCTCCACAATTTGGGGCTGGCTCTTTAAATTCCAGAGAATTCCTCCTGCTGCCGCCACGCCGAGCACCACGGCGGCAACCCCGCAATACAACCTTTTTCTAGGCATCTGGGACCAGTATTTTTGCATAGGTCTCTCTCCTTACTTTTCTCTGATCTACTTTTTTGAATCCGTTCAATAAATTGCTAAATAAAAAAAACGTATATCCAACATGCTCTAAAAACTCAAGCATGAAATTGTCCAAAGCCCTTATTATATCTCGTTCTTTTTTTGAATGCGTTCAATTAAACAGTAAAAAGCACCGCAGGAAGCTTTCTTCCTGCGAAAAATCAACGTATGCTTACCACCGCACAGACAGGTGCATGCTTTGCGGTTCCAGCCCTAAAAGCACATCCAGCAGTTGTTCCACCAACTTAATGCGCACCCGCAGCTGCTCCTCCGGCCAGCCCGCATGAACGGCCTCAATCATAATTTCACCAAAATGCAAAAGAAACTCTAATACCGCGTCTGTATCGGCTACCTGAAAAAAGCCGCCTGCAACGCCTTCTTCAATGATCGCCCGCAGGCTGGCACTGATAGACTGCTCAATCTGCCGGTTCACCCGATCCCGAATATGGGCGTTGCGCTCGTCAAAGAGAGCCCGTAATAAGACCGAATCATGAGCGCAGGCACTGGATAGAAGCGCCGACATCATCAGACCTATTTTCTGCTGCGGCGTTCCCTCTGCAAAGTCCGCTTTCTGTTTTGTTTCGGCCATAACCATCACCACTTGGCGATGCACAAGCGCTCCTAACAGCTCTTCTTTGGATTTAAAGTAATAATAAAGCATGCCTTGGGCGACATTCATAGCTTGGGCAATATCACTGATCGTAGTGCGCTGAAAGCCTTTCTGCTCAAACAATTTTTCCGCTGCATCTAAGATTTCGCGTCGGCGCACTTCCGGATCTTGCGCAATTCTAGCCATAAAGCGCCCCCTTATAATTTGAATATATTCAAATTATAAGGGGGCGCTAAAAAAATGTCAAACCATGTTTCTTAAATTTTGAATTTCTGCACCGCCGTCTGCAAGCCTTCCGCCATATTGGCCAAATGCCTGCTGGCGGAAGCAATTTCCTCCATCGAGGCAGACTGTTCTTCGGTCGCCGCCGAGATGGTTCCCGTTTGTTCCGCCGCTTGACGGCTCTCTTTGCTGATGCGCTGCGCTGCGCCAACCACCTGTTGCGTACCGCTTGTCAATTCTTCGGTTGCCGCTGAAATTTCGTGTACTTCCGCAGAAATTTCCCGTACCATCCGCAAAATATCCGCAAAACTTTGTCCGGCGGAATTTACGACCTTTGCTCCTGTCTCTACTTCTCGCCGACCTTCATTCATAAACAAGACCGCCTGATTGGTCCGCCCTTGCACTTCGCCAATTAACTCCGTAATCTGCTTGGCCGCGTCTTGAGACTGTTCCGCCAATTTGCGCACCTCATCGGCGACTACGGCAAAGCCTCGACCGGCTTCACCGGCTCTAGCCGCTTCAATGGCCGCATTGAGCGCTAAGAGATTGGTCTGCGCCGCGATTGTAGAAATAACCTCTACAATCTGCCCGATTTGCTTGGATCGCTCTTCTAGGGACGCGATTACCTCGGCCGTCGCTTCTGTCTTAGTTTCAATAATACCCATTTGGGCGACAGCCTGCCCCACAGACTGCTCGCCTTCCGCTGCAGCGCCCGCCGTTTTTTGCGCCGACGCGGACACGACCATTGTATTTTGCGCCACTTGATCAATGCCTTTTGACATTTGCTCTACCATATCTCTTGCCTGTTCCGCCGCCCGCAGCTGCTCATCCGAGCCTTTCGCCACTTCCGTAATGGACTGCGCCACTTGGTTCGACGCCTGCGCCGATTGATCCGCACTGGCTGTCAACTCTTCAGAAGACGCGGCTAGTTGCTCCGCGGTGTTAAGCAAATTGCGAATCAGCGCGCCAATACTGCGATTCATCTTATCCACGGAAGTCGCCAACGCCCCGAATTCACTTCGGTCAGCCATACTAGTCGTCGGCACTTCTTGCGAAAAATCTCCTTCCGCTACACGATCCAAAAACACCACTGTCGCTGATAAACGGCTGGTAATACGCTTGGTAATCGTCCAGCCCAAAGCCAGGCCCAGTACAATAGAGGCTGCTAAAATCATCGTAAAGGTCAGCGAAGCTTGAGAAAAATCTTTTTTCCCTTGCTCATTCATCGCTGCCGCTTCTTTTTTGACGTCCTCGCTCAACTGCACCAGCACTTGATTAAAAGAGAGTCCTAAAGGCTCCGCCTGAGTTTTAAAGAGCTGATACGCTTCTGCATTCTTATTTTGCCCAGCCAAGGTCAACACTTGCTTGTGAACCTGTCGGTAGGCTTGCAGTTTAGCGCGAAGCCCCTCTACCTCCGCTTTTTGCTGGCTTGTCAACGGCATTTTTTCAAACTCCGCCACATTCTTGTCAAATGCTGCTTCCCTCTCTCGTATCATTGTCAGCAATTTTTGATTTTCACTATCATCCGTAGTTATCATAAGTTCAAAGGTACTCATCTCAATACGCCGCATATGAATGCGATTATCCAAAATCAACTCTACTGCATGCATCTTCTCGCGATACATCGCATCCATCGCATCACTTGTTTTCTTGAGATACAAATACCCCGTCCCGCCAACGCCCGCTAAGGCTACTACAAAAACGAGGATTAACAATACCAACCGTTGCGCTACTTTCAAGTTATTCAACCAACCCATGTTCATCCCTCGCTTTCTATAATTTTATTATTTCTTGTATTTTCTGATAATTCTTTTTTCCTTGCAAAAAACCTTCTTAAATAATGTCCCGAAGAAAAAATACATTTTCTCTTATTTTATAATCTTCTTTTATCGCATAAAAATAATCCGCCCCTTCCTCAAAAGTTGCAGATTATTTTTGCGACAAAAGCGCTACCCGTTTTATTCCGTTTATTCGCCTAACCAAAAGCATTCAAAGCCCCTTCTTTTTGCTCCGTAAAATTACAAAATTCTACTGCCAGCTCTGCAGGGACTAACGTCAAAAAATAAGCGCGAACTTTTTCCGTTTCAAACTGCCGCCAGCTTTCACGGAGCAAATCATCACAATCCAGCGCGTCATAAAAGCGAGCCAAATATCCGCTACCTTCTAATAATTGCAGCAGTTCTCTCCGTTGTACTCCTTGACAACAAGTCTTGGCAAATTCCGAATACCACGGAGCGACTTGCTGCGGCGCTAGGGGTAGCAACGGAATAAACCTGCCCGGTTCCTGCTCCAGCAACGACCAGCCTTCTTCGCAAAGCCCCCTGGGAGCCGTTTGTTTTTTTTCTCTAGCGCTCAATACCATCACTCTGCCGGAAGCCAAATCCAAAAACTGATAATAGTCTGCATTCGCCGGAGCTAACAAAGCGACAATGATATGATCTAAAAAGACAGAAACACTCCGCATTACCATATGTAGGACCTCTCTTTTTCTTAATAGTTACCTGTGAACACATCCTGCGCCCAATGTAACGCTTCCCGATATCCCAAAAGAACCTGCCCCTCTGATAACTGCATCTTCTGAGCATAGGCGGCAGCTCCTTGCCAATGTCCTTGTTCATACTGTTGCATCAGGTTGTATAGTACGCTCAAAATGCCCTCCGGCTCTTCGTCAAAGGCTTTTTTTATTTCCTCCTTAACCGGCATTTCCGACAGCACTTCCGTCAATGGCCGGTTCAATAGCGCGTCTAAGTGAGAAAACAAACCTAGTAAAAACGCATCGGCCGTACAAATTTCCCCTTCACACTGCATGGCCAATTTCTCTGCAAAACGCGCGCGCACCAGCGAAGATAAGATTAATTCCCCTGGCTTGTCCACTCCAATATCTTTCAACGCCACAAGAGCGCCCCATTTACTCAGCTCTTTGCGCCCCAACAGGACCATCGCCTGGCGCAACGAGCGTATGGGCTGGCGAAAGCCAAATAATGCCGAATTGATAAATTTCAACAAACTATAAGACAACGATACGTCCTTACGCAAAATGGACTCAATTTGTTCAAATTCCAACTCCTGCCGGCTAAACTCTTGCAACAGGCGAAAATGGCTGGCTTTATAAGCAGGCAACGAGGTTGCGGAAACTAATGCCGGTTTAGAAAAATAATAACCTTGGACATAGGCGTAGCCAGCAGTCTTTGCTTCTTGGTATTCTTCCTCTGTTTCCACTTTTTCCGCCAGAAACCGAAGATCATAAGGCTCTAAAAGCCCCTGCCACCGCTGGCGCTCCGCCGTAGAAGTAGCCCGAAAATCAATTTTCACAATATCCGCCAGTTCTACCAATGGCAACCGCTCTTTTTTGTAAACAAAATCATCCAATACCAGCATATAGCCAGCGCTTTTTAGCTCGCGACAACGCCGCAGCACCTCTTCATCCGGCCTTACATCTTCTAAAATTTCCACGGCCACTTGCTCTCGCGGTAGCATCGCAGGCAGTTTCGTTAACAAATTATTAGCCGTAAAATTAATAAATGCCAGCTTGCCGCGCGTTAAGGAATCGATTCCAAACAACAAAAAGCTGCTTGTCACTACATCCAGCGTCGCTTGATCCGGATCTGTGCCATCGTATGTATTCTGCAAGGTACGGCGAAATAACAACTCATAACCATATACCTGCCGCTGCATGTCAAAAATAGGCTGCCTGGCAATATGAATTTGCGCTTGTGCTTCCTCTTTACAATTCATTCTGCACCTGCCTACTTTTTTAGAGGAGTCGGTCGAACACGAAAGGTATTCATGTTCACATATTGAGCCGATTTTTTAAACCGACTCCGCGCCGACAAGGTGTTAGAAACAAAACAGCCTGCTGCTCCACATCCCGCCAACATCGCAGCGCCAAGTCCCAAAAGAAGCAAAATGCTTTCCTCTGGCATAGTCCAACCTCCTTTACCTTCCTCTTTGCAAAAAAAAGACACCAGCCAGGATTTGGCCAGTGTCGAATTCGGAACCAAAAAAATCGGCAACCTGGCGATCATAGACATCTGTCCGTAGATCCATGGCTTTGCGTCCTTGCCTTTCAGCAAGTTTGCTATTTTACAATTTTACAGTATATGCTTGTCTCAAAAAGAATCTCCAAGAATTCTCAAAACAAGTGTATCGTTTTCTTAAGACTTCCGTCAAGGCTCCTTGCTTTAAAAAAGCCTAAAACTTCCCATTTTTTGACTCTCAAGTCTATTTTTGAGACTTAAGTCCTTGTTTTTTGCAGCTCTTTATCCATAGACGTTTCCAAAAGAATAAAAGACTCTTTCTGTTTTACAGAAAGAGTCTTTTATCGCGAAATTTGCTTCCTTAATTCAAGGCGCCGGAATCAAACACCATTCCCTGCTGCACCCCGTATACCATCAGTACCGTCAGTAACGCTACGAAAAATGCATACGTCCCCAACAATAAAACTTTGTCTCCCAATGCGCTTTCTTTCAATTCACGCTGCGACAAAGAAACGCTTTTTTCATTATGGCAATAAGTCGACATTTTCCCATCCCCTTTTAAACCGAAAAACCGCTTCCTTCTTTAGCGTTGAAACAACAGCTCCTTTAACATAGCGGTTTTCTCATTGTTTTTTCTAATTATACTTCTCACTAACACAATTGTAAATGAGAATAATTATTGTTTGAATAGTAGGTGCAGTGCCATTTTTTAGAAAGATCTGCATAATATCCGCTACAACAGGTAATTAATTCTTATAAAACTTACGGATAATATCGATATACTACATAGAACTCTCTTGAGGAGGCGTCTTTCATGGCAATTACAGCCGTCAATAATGCTACTTCCCCGTCCGGACAACACGGAAATCCCCAACTTCAGGCTTTAGAACGCCAAAAGCAACAGCTTATGGATCAACGACAAAAAATTCAAGCCAGCAATGATGATCCGTTAAGTAAACAGGAAAAAATCAAAACGTTAACCGAGCAAATCAGCCAGCTCGATGCGCAAATACAGCAGCTTACTGCTGAAGATCGACAAAAGCAAACGGAACCGGCTCAAAAAGAAACCCCCGCTCTCAGAAAAAAAGAAGTGTTCACTCACGAAGGCGTGGCTGTATCCGACAGTTTAAACCAATTAATGACCCTGCAGAAAAACATGACCGACTTGCATCAATTGCAAAGCCGCCTAACTGGCGAGATTGCAATTTCCACCAGCGAGATTGCCAACAGTCTTCGTACGGGAGGCAGCATCAAATATCAGTCAGAAGCTATGATGAAAGCTGCCGGCGGGTTAGGCAGGATCGAAGCCAAGCTCGGCAAGCTGTCCCAGGATATCAATAAAAATATCGCTGCCAGCTCTGCCGCTTCACACAAGCCGGACGATACCGCCTCTCCTGCGGATGCAAAAGCCGACTCAGCTACGGACTCTCCGGAAGACGCCGCGGATAAAGACGCTGCCAAAAAAAGACACCCTCTTGACCTTTTCGTATAAGTAATGAGAGAAACTGCTTAAAGCGCCTATCTCCTATTATAAAAACAGCATACTCTGACAGAAGCCATCTCTGCCGGAGTATGCTGTTTTTTCGTCTTTAGGTCTTATTCTTGGTTCGCCACTCAATAAGCAGCAAACCGATAATCGCTGCCGCACCGCATGCAACAAGCCCACCGGCTGCACCAGCCCATTCCATCAATACGCCGGTCAACAAATTCCCCACAGGCGTAATTCCCAAAAAAACAAAGGAATAAATGCTCATAACACGCCCGCGAAAAGCATCTTCCGTATGAAGTTGCACCAATGACAAGGTCGTAGTAATAAAGAGAATGCAGCAAAAACCCAATAAAGAAAATAAAACTACCGCCGCTGCTACGTGATGCAAAAAAGTGCCCGCCACTAGCAACGCAGCAGCCGCCAATCCGCTGCCGCGCAATACGTTCAGGGAGGGACTTCCTTGCGCACGGGATGCCGCTAAGATGGCTGCCGCCAGAGAGCCCCCGCCAAGGGCGGATAAAAGCAGCCCGTAAACATCTAAGCCTTCTCCAAGAATTTCCGCTGCATATAACGGGGCCATCATACTGAAATTCATAACAAAAACCGAAACGATCAGCATGGAAAGCAAGCCTTGCATAAGAACCCGATTTGTTCTGGCATACATCAATCCAGCCCGGATTTCCTGCAGCACCTTTGCCGTATGATCCTGCACAATCGCTGGCCGCGTCTGAATTAAAGCCAGCCCCCAAAGCACAGGAATAAAGCTTATTCCGTTCAAAAAGAACAGCAGCCCTGCGCCGTATTCGACCATCAAAGCCGCCGCCAAGGCTGGCCCCACCATGCGGGCTACATTCACAATCGCCGAATTCAACCCCACCGCGCTACGAATATAATCCCGCCCGACTAACTCCGGCATCATCGCCTGACGCGTTGGCTGCTCCAGAGTATTGGCTAGGCCCAATAAAAAAGCTAACATCAGAATATTTTCGTACGTCGCCTGTTCGGTCCAAATAAGCAACGCCATAAAAAAAGCTTGCAGCATAAGACTAACTTGGGTAAATAGCAGCAACTTTTTTTCGGATACCGATCAATAAAAACGCCAGCAGGCAACGATAAACACATAATAGGTCCATATTGAGCTACTCCCAGCAAGCCCAAGAGCAACGCCGATTTCGTCAACGAATAGACCAGCCATTGCTGCGCTGTCGCTTGCATCCAGGTACCCAGCAGAGAAATACACTGACCAAACCAGAAGTAGCGAAAATCGCGCTGCGTCAGCGCCGGATAGGTTGTCTTTATCGTCTCCAACATCATTTTTATCTCCACTAAAAAGAATCGCTCATTTTCACATCTATAATTCAGTTCGCTTACAAGCGCTCTTAGTCCTTGCCAAAATTTCTTTTATTTTTTTAGCTTTCCATGCTCCACCCCCTCCGCCTTGGCCTCCTTGATATGAATAAAGCGCGCCGAGATGAAATTCAAAAGCGCAATAACCGCACCGCCCAAGAATACGTATTTATAACCATTGGGTCCGCTGTTGTACCAAACAAAACCGCCTAAAATAGGCAGCACCATGGTCACCAAATGGTCAATGCTCGTACCTAGGGAAAGACTCGGGGAAATGTCTTCCGGCGCCAGGGCAATTTTACGCATATACGTAGCTCGAGCCATGCTCACGGCGTTCAGAGCCTGGTCCACAATATAACAGAAGCAGATGAGAAGCAGCGCCCACGAATAAGGCAGCAAATCCGCCGCAAACGCATACCCAAGACAAACCAGCAAGAAGCAAATCGCTTCGCCGCTCAGTACCTGTTTTTCTCCATACCGATCAATAGCCGAGCCAAGCCAGGGTTTCACGAAAATACCGGCAATAGAAACGATAAAAAACAGCAAGGTCATCGTCGCCACAGGCTGTCGGAAAATATCCACCAGCACCCAAGGGCCGAAGGTAATAAAAATCTGCTTACGCGCGCCAAAAAGTACACTGAGCCAGTAGTACAGCTTATACTCTTTACGAAAAACAAAACGAGGCGTTTTGCGGGTACCTTCAAGCGGCTTCATAAAAAACAACGGCACAGCCGCCAGCACAAAGGCGATTGCCCCAATTGTAAAAGCAGTCGTGTAAGAAATATGCCAAAAAGTGAAAAGCACCCAAAGCACAGCGCTGCTGAGAACCAACGTAAGCGTGTTAACGGCGTTCATCCGTCCCAAGCTCCGTCCCAAATCGCTTGCCGAAGCAAAGCTCATGCCGATGCTGTTGGACAAAGGCATATAAATATGGGTGCCAACGTTATAAACAAAAATACTGACAACTACCAAGGCATAGTCCGGCGGAATCATGCCCAAAGCAAACATGCCTGCCGCGGAAAAAAGATTCCCCAACATCATCGTCCGGGTATCGCCTAAAAACGCCAGCATACCGATAATTCCCACCATAAACAAGCCCGGCAATTCCCGGGGAAACTCCAGCGCCGAACGCTCCAAAATCATCATTCCCAGGCCATCCCGTAAATAATTGGTCAGCGTAGACCCGTCCACGCTCTGAGCCACGCCGACTAAAGCCGTAGACAATAAAAACAGTAAATAATTCCGGTCCATCTTCCGAAGATACTCCATATCCTTACACCTCTATAAAAAGTTTAGCAAAAAATTAACCCGCTACTTTTAAAATATAGTACTATCATATAGAGAATGATGCTGAATGTCATGAAGGATATTCGTTATCTTTAGCATAATATGAATATAAATTACTTCAAGGAGGAGCCTACTATGCCTAGCACCGGCGAATACTGGCCCGGGGCCGCCCACCCCGGCGACATCACCCACAACACGCACTGGACCGCCGCTCTATACCGTGATTTCCCCGTAAAAATCGCTCGCAGCAAACGAGCTTTAGCCGGACCGCTCTTTGAAAAGCATTGGCATGAAGCCCTACAAATCCTGCATTGCGAACAGGGAGAAGCCCTTATTCATTGCAATGGCCGCTTAAACCGCCTGGGCCCAGGCGACACGCTAGTCATTAACAGTCAAGAACTTCATTACGGCGTCACCGAAAGCGACCACTTGATCTATGTTATTTTAAAAATCGACCTGCCCTTTCTGGCCAGCAGCCAACAGGATTTATGTCAGCTCAACTACCTAACGCCGCTGGCTCAAGGAACGCTCTTGTTTCAAAACAAGCTGCCGCCGGATCCGGCTTTAAGCCAACGCATCCAGACGATTACCGAAGAATACCAGCACTTGCAGCCCGGCTGGGAACTAGCTATCAAAGCCCAGCTCTACCTTTTGCTTGTCCATCTGCTGCGTCATTATCGCCAGGAGGCGCTGCCGCCGGCTGAACTACAACGCCAGCAGCATTCTCTGGCGCAGTTGCGCGCGGCGCTGGAGTACGTCGACACTCATTACCAGGAAACGATTCGCTTAAGCCAGCTAGCTGCTTTGGCCAATCTCAGCGAGCAACATTTCTGCCGCCTTTTCAAAACCCTTACAGGCAAGCGTCCGATGGATTATATTAACTATATCCGTACAACTAAAGCGGTTACGCTCTTGACGGAAGACCGCCTTAGCATTACCGAAATAGCCGCGGCCGTCGGCTTTGACGACAGCAATTATTTCAGCCGCGTTTTTAAAAAATACCAGAATCGAGCTCCGTCGGAACTGCGAAAAAAACAGACCGGACATGACGTTCTACCGTCGCATCCGGTCTAGTAATAGAAAAATCACAGCGGCGACCGCCAAAAGCTACTGTGTTTGAATGAGATACACTCCTAGAATTAAAAGGCCCACGCCAAGCAGACGCAGCAGGCTTATTTCATGCGTCCCAGCCGCAAGCACCCCAAAATGGTCGAAAAGCAGCGCTAAAATAATTTGCCCCGCCACAACCAAACTGAACATATTGGCAAACCCAATTTGCGGCACACAAAAAATAGCCGAAAAAATATAAAACGCTCCTAAAAGCCCGCCCAACCACATCCATAGCGGCGTCTGTTGAAACGCACCCATTGCAGGCATCGCTTGCATCCCATTGGCTGCTGCAAAAAGATACGTCACAGCTAAGCCTGCGGTTCCCGCCAAAAAACTAATCAATGCAGTCAACAAAGGGCTGCCCATTTGCCCTAACAGCTTTCCATTAATCCCTACCTGTATCGTTAAGGCCGCCCCGGAAATAAAAGCCAAAATCGAATAAAGCACATGGCTCCTCCCTTCCTATATTCCAGCCGTTCCACTCGGGGTCAAGCCGCCAGTTCTTCTTCCTCCCAGCCAGCCTTAGCTCCGTGGAGCAGGCGATAGAGGATACCGCAGGCCAGCGCCAGCGCCGCCATGGCTGCATAAAGGCCCCGGAACCCCAGCGAAGGCACCAGCATACCCAAAAGAAAGGGTCCCACACCAATACCGCCGTCTAAAAGAATGTAAAAGGTCGACGTCGCCAGACCCATGCGATGCTTCGGAGACACCTTGACCGCCAGAGCCTGCGCGCAGGAAAAGAACGTACCGAATCCTAGGCCAATGCAAGCGCCCCCAAAAAGCAGCATGCCTTCCGCCTGCACTTGGCTAAGCAAAAGCATGCCCAGCGCAAAAAAAGCGAACGACGGATACATCACCATGTTTTCGCCTTTTTGGTCAAAAAGCCGTCCTGTCAGCGGACGGGAAAGAAAAACAACCGCCGCATAAACAATGAAAAAAAAGCTGCCTGCCCCTAAAAGTCCGATTTCCTTCGTATAAGAAGTCAAAAAGCCAAGCACGCTGGAATAGCAAAAGCCCATGAGCAAGCTAAGAAAAGCAATCGGCAGCGCTTTAGACTCAAAAAAGCTGTCCGGCCGCCAGCTTGCCGCCTGCCGCCGCTGTTCCGACGTCAGCTGCAAAGGAGGTACCCGCAAAAAAAGAACGCCTCCCAAACAACAAAGAGCCAACACGAAGCAAAAAAGAAAGATCATGTCCATCGTACTGTAACGACAAAGAACCATCCCTAAAAAAGGCCCAATCGCCGAGGCAATGGTGCCGCTCATGGCATAGTAGCTCATTCCTTCGCCGCGACGCTCTTTAGGGATCAAATGCGCCGCAATCGTACCTGTGGCGGTAGAGCAAACGCCAAAAGCCAAGCCGTTGAAAAATCGCACCGCATAGAGCGCCTGCAAATTCCCGACGGCAAAATAAAGTCCGGTTGTACCAATCAGTAATCCCACGCCCATATACAGCATGCGCTTACAGCCCAGTCCTTCAATCGACCGTCCGGCAAATAGTCGCGCCACCAACGCTCCTAGGATGAACAAGCCTGATGCCAAGCCCGCCTGGCTGGGCGTCGCCTCAAAAGTCTCGCTGGCAAAGACGGTAATCGTCAAAATCAGCAAGTAATACGTCAAATAAAGAAGTAGATTTACCGACGAATCGATCAGAAAGTCTCGCGTCCATAAGGTAGTATGTTCCTGCATTCTTGTTATCACCTATACCTGTAAATTTTTTCGTATCGTTGCCATGGCCGCAAAAAGCGTTGTTACGTCCGTCTCCGTAAGACCTGCCAGCGCTTCTTGTTCCAGCTCGTCAATCAAACGACGCCCGGCTGCGTAAATTTCTTCGCCTTTGGCCGTCAAATGGATTAACTTTTCTCGCCGGTCTCTGCTGGGAAGCTGTTCCACCAGCCGCTTCGCCTCCAAGGCCTGCACGGAACGCGTAATCACCGGCTTTTTCACGCCGTAATAAGCGGCAATTTCCCCTAAAACAGTAGAACCATGATTTTTCACATAGTATAGCACCGTCCACTGCGAGTAGCACAAACCAAAACCCTCTAACCGTTCATTCAGCTTAGCGACAATCCGGCGCTGCAGGGGCAGACACTGCCTAAAGAATCCTTGCATGGAGCTTCCTCCGCTTTTTTACATATAGTTACCATTGTTAATTATTAGCAAGGGTAACTATATCTCGTTTCTTGTCGCTTGTCAAGGAACTACCGTGCATGATACAAAAACAGCACTTTCATAACTCCGCAAGCTTTCACTGTTTGTACTCCCGTTGTGGAATTTCTATAAAATACGATTGCCTGGAATGGACAGAAAATGTTACAATAACGTAAGAAAATTGCAAGGACAACTAAAATTCTAAAACAAAAAAGGAGGTCTAAGCGTGGAAACTCAAAACGAAAAGAATTTACGCTGGTACAACCTGGCCGTTATGGCCTTCATCATGGTCTGGGGTTTCGGCAATGTGGTAAACAACTATGCCAACCAGGGCCTGACGGTTATCGTTTCCTGGATTTTGATCAATGCCTTATATTTCATCCCCTACGCGCTAATGGTCGGCGAGCTGGGTTCAACCTTTAAAGAAGGCAAAGCAGGCGTCAGCACCTGGATGAGGTCCACCACCGGCCCGCTCCTAGCGTACTTAGCCGGCTGGACCTACTGGGTAGTCCATGTCCCCTATTTGGCGCAAAAACCGCAGATGATCCTGGTCGCGATGGGCTGGGGTATTTTCCAGGACGGCAAGTTTGTCAAAATGTTTAGCCCCATGGTACTGCAGTTGATGACCTTGGCTTTATTTCTTTTCTTTCTCTGGATTGCCTCGCGCGGCGTTACTTCTCTCAAACGCATCGGCATGATCGCCGGCACATCTATGCTTGTTATGTCTTTTCTTTACATCCTGCTGATGATGGCGGCTCCCGCCCTGCGCGGCGTCACCTCCGCCACTACCGATCTCAGTCTGCACACCTTTATTCCCAACTTTGACTTTACGTATTTCACGACCATTTCCATGCTGGTCTTTGCCGTCGGCGGCTCGGAAAAAATCGCCCCCTATGTCAACAATACGTATAATGCTTCCAAGGAATTCCCCCGGGGCATGATCATCCTCGCCGTTTTAGTCGTTCTTTCCGCATTGCTGGGCTCTTTGGCCATGGGCATGATGTTCGATTCCAACAACATTCCTAAAGACCTGAAAATGAACGGTCAATACTACGCCTTCCAGCTCTTGGGCCAATATTACGGCGTAGGCAATCTTTTCCTCATGCTCTATGCGTTTGCTCAATTTGCCGGACAGATTTCGGCGCTGGTTTTCTCTATTGACGCACCGCTCAAGGTCATGCTGGCCGAAGGCGATTCCAAATACATCCCCAACATCTTAACCAAAACGAATGAACATGGCGCTCCCATCAACGGCTACAAGCTAACTGCCGTTTTAGTGGGCATCCTCATTATCATCCCTGCTTTGGGCATCGGCAATATGAACGATCTGTACAACTGGCTGCTAGACCTTAACTCCATCGTTATGCCGTTGCGCTATCTGTGGGTGTTCGCCGCCTACATCGCCTTGCGCCGTCTGGCAGGTTCCTTTGTCTCCGACTACAAATTCGTTAAAAATCCTACTTTGGGCATGGGCATCGGCGCGTGGTGCTTCCTCTTTACCGCCTTTGCCTGCATCATGGGCATGTTCCCTAAAGGCGTAGCCGTCTACACCTCGCAGTGGTACTTCCAGATCACGCTTAACATCTTGACCCCCTTCGCCCTCCTGGCGCTGGGCTTGATTCTGCCTTCCTTCGCGAAACGTTTGAACAAATAAAACGAATAAGAAAAAATCCGCGACCAGCATTACGCTGCTTGCGGATTTTTTCTTTTTAAATACAATCCCCCTGGCCTGCGGGCCGTCCCCCTTTAACAAGGGGGACTTAAGCCGACCCTAGCTGCCTACAGCGCCGTCGCCGATTCTCTTGTTCAAAACTTGTTTTCGCCACTCTACAATAATCATCTCTTGTGGACTTAGCTACACTCTCCTTTGACTCTGCTTATCACAAATCACCTTGCCTACAAGCAAGTCTTCCAGTAAAGTAAAGGTAAGCTATTACCACCTATCGACACGCGAACGGAGGTTTTCTCTTTGCTTACTTCTAAATACTATATTTTCAGCACCATTGCCGAACTCGGCAGTCTCAGCAAGGCGGCCGATAAATTGAACATGGCCCAGTCCGGCGTCAGCTACGCAATCTCAACGCTTGAAGGCGAGCTAGGCTTTCCTCTTTTCAAAAGAGAACGGTCCGGCATGCTCCTGACGAATAACGGCGAGCGAATACTCGTACATGTAAAACAAATCTTGCACCACGAAGAACAATTGCTCCAGGAAGCGTTAGCAATCAAAGGCATTGAAACCGGTCTGGTCCGAATCGGCACATTATCCAGCGTTTCCATGCAATGGCTTCCCGGAATTCTTGCCTCTTTTCACAAGCAATACCCCCATATCGAAGTTAAGACCTATTTAGGGTGCTATGATGAAATGAACGAGTGGATTTCCAACAAAACCGTCGACTTCGGTTTTGTTTCTTTGCCGATCTCCAAGTCTTTCGAGGTTCAGCCGTTGTATAAAGATCGGCTAATGGTGATTCTACCGCCGCAGCATCCCCTGAGAGAGCAAGCATCCATCACCTTCTCTCAAATCCGGGATGAACAGTTCATCATGCCTCAATGGGGGGCGGATGATAATATACGCCGCACGCTTCTTGAGCATGGCGTGCAGCTGCAGGTCCAATACGAACTGATGGAAGAACGCACCATTTTAGCCATGGTCCAGCTCGGCCTCGGCATCAGCATCCTGCCTGAGCTCATTTTAGAGCACGTGCCGCCGGATGTACATCTAATCCCGCTAGCTCCAGAAGAACACCGCGTAATCGGCCTGGCGGCCCTTTCTTTCAAACAAATGCCCCCGGCCGCCAGAAAGTTTGTCCAGTGCGTCCATTCCTGGTTGGTAGAAAAAGATCTCCTGCATTTTCCTCTAACAAACACTTCAAAACGCAAGTAATCGAAAGCGCCTCTAAATAGCCTTCAAAGAAACTGTAGGGTCTCTTCAAATACTCATAATTCACCGGAGTTCCTCCTCTATGCTAAGATAAGGCCATATTATTTTTTATGTAAGTTAAGGAGGAGCCGCTATGAACAATGCCTATTTTGAAGTCAAACATCCTGTCAACGAGCCTGTTAAAGGCTATATGCCCGGTTCTCCGGAGACACTGGCCTTGAAAGAAGAACTACAGCGCCAGTTGGCGTCGTTCGTGGAAGTCCCTCTCATCATCGCCGGACAAGAAGTCCGTACAACCCGCAAAGAGCAAATCATCTGCCCTCATGATCATCAGCACGTATTGGGCGAATACTATGTTGCAGGCGAGTCGGAACTCAACTTGGCCATCGCTGCGGCGGAAGCCGCACGCGAAGAATGGGAACATATGCCTTGGGAACACCGCGCCAGCATCTTTCTGAAAGCGGCGGAACTGCTTACAGGCAAGTATCGCGCTAAGTTAGCCGCCTCCTGTATGCTTGGTCAGAGCAAAAACCCCTTCCAGGCGGAAATCGACATCATCTGCGAGCTGGCCGATTTCCTGCGCTTCAACCCTTACTACCTGCAAGAAATCTATAAGCAGCAGCCCTTGAGCACCGACGGCATTTGGAATCGTGTAGAATATCGCGCCCTGGACGGCTTTGTCGCCGCTATTACGCCTTTTAACTTCACTTCCATCGGCGGCAACCTGTGCACCGCTCCGGCCATGGTCGGCAATACGGTGCTTTGGAAGCCCTCGTCGACAGCGGTTCTTTCCAATTACTACTTCATGCAGATTCTCATGGAAGCCGGGTTGCCCGCCGGGGTCATCAATTTCCTTCCTTGCCGCGGCTCCGATTTCGGCAAGATCGTCGTCAGCCACCCAAAAATGGCAGGTTTCCATTTTACAGGCTCCACCGGCGTCTTCAACGGCATTTGGAACCAAGTCGGCCAAAACATCGCCAACTATGTTACGTATCCGCGCCTGGTCGGCGAAACCGGCGGCAAAGACTTCATTTTTGCCCACAAGTCGGCTGATGTAGAAGCGCTGACAAGCGCTCTTGTCTTGGGCTCCTTTGAGTATCAAGGACAAAAATGTTCCGCCGCTTCCCGCGCTTATATTCCGGCCAGCCTCTGGAGCGAAGTAAAACCCCGTCTGGAAAAAGCAGTGGCCGCCATCAAAATGGGCGATGTCTGCGACTTCACGAATTTGATGAATGCCGTTATTGACCGCAAATCTTTCGATAACATCAAAAGCTATGTAGACTACGCCAAAAGCTCCCCGGATGCGGAAGTCATTATCGGCGGCGGCTGCGATGACAGCATCGGCTTCTTCGTAGAACCTACGGTTATTTTGGCTAAAACTCCTACCTTTAAAACCATGGTGGAGGAAATCTTCGGACCGGTTCTCACCATCTATGTATATCCGGATGCCGAGCTGGAGCAAACCCTCCATGCTTGCGACACCGCTACCGTGTATGGCTTGACCGGCGCGGTCTTCGCCCAAGACCGCAACGCCATCATCAAGATTGCAAAAGCCCTGGATCATGCGGCAGGCAACTTCTACATTAACGACAAGCCAACCGGTGCCGTTGTCGGACAACAGCCCTTTGGCGGCAGCCGCGCTTCCGGCACCAACGACAAAGCCGGCAGTGCAGTCAACCTGCACCGCTGGATCAGTCAGCGCGCTATCAAAGAAGTGCTGTCCCCCCGCACTACGACGACCTACCCTTACATGATCGAAAAATAAACACCTCTTTACGCAAGCAACAGCGGAGCGCACCGATCGGTGCGCTCCGCTGTTTTGCAGCTACCTCTGCATCTCCCATTACTCCACAATGGTCAGCTCTTTCGAATACGCATTCAGCACCTCGCAGCCGTCATCCGTGACCAGCACCAAATCCTCAATGCGTACGCCCAGCTGTCCTGGCAAATAAATGCCTGGTTCAATGGAAAAAATCATCCCCGGCTGCACCATTTCCGTGTTGACCGCAGAGACATCGCCAAAATCATGCGTCTCCAGCCCAATCGAATGCCCTGTACGATGAGTGAAATTAGCCCCGTACCCGGCACTCGCGATAACTTGCCGCGCAGCCGCGTCAATATCACAAAAGCGCACCCCCGGCTTCACCGTAGCAATGGCCCTCCGGTTGGCCTCCAGTACGGTTTCATATATTTTGCGACCCAACGGCGTAACCTGCCGATAAAAGACCGTCCGCGTCATATCCGCGCAGTAGGAATCTTTTTTGCAGCCCACATCGAGGAGTACACAATCGCCCACCCGCACCGTACTTGTGCCTGTTTTGTGATGTGGATCGGCGGCATGCGCGCCATAAGCAACAATAGGAGTAAAGGAAAACCCTTGCGCTCCCAAGCCTTCATAGATATCCAAAAGCTGCCTGGCCATCGTCTTTTCGGACAGCTCTTGCGGTATCAATTCCAGCAAATGCTTCATAGCCCTGTCATTAACACGAGACGCCGCCCGCATCAACGCGATCTCCTCTTGGTCCTTGCACATGCGCAGGCGATCCAAAACCGCCGACCCGTTGACAAAGCGGCTGCCGCCTTTTAACTCCATCAGTCGCAGCAAAAACCGCGCCGGCCAATTTTTATCCACGCCCATAAGCCGATCCTTACGGACCCGCTCCGCTACTTTAGCCACCGCGTCCTGAGTGTCATCAAAACGCACAATTTCTACACCGATCTCTTCCTGCAACGGAAACAGCTCATTCAGAAAGACCAGCGGTTCCTGCTCCAAGCTTACATACAAAGCCAACATCCGTTCCCCCGGCGAAAACCACTGCCCTGTGAGATAGTAAAGCGATGCTGGATCCGATACCAGCAGTTGCGGCATTTCCGCCACCTTCATGCCTTGCAGCAGTCGCTGCAGACGCTCTTGTTTTATCAAGTCAAACACTTCCCTTGCCGGTTCTTTCTTTTGATTAATTTCTACATAAAAAAGAAAACCCCTGGAAGGAGGTTTCTTTTTTCGCTACGCTCTCAAGCGTCTTTCCTAAATAGCTCTTGCTCCCAGCAAATTGCCGAAATATAGGTCGGCGCCAGTTGATCATAGGGAAGCCTGAGTTCATCGCTATATTGCTGCACGTCCCACCATTGACCTCGTTCATAAGCAACGACTAAATTCAGCACTGTATTCAAGACATTTTTTCCTCCTAGCAGCGCTTGCTTCACCTCTTCACCAACAGGCAAGTATTCTAAAATATCCGCTAGCGATTTACCTATAAATACATCCAGCAACGAAAACAAGCCTACAAAAAAGAATTGCTCCACTGCCATCCTGCATTGGGGCAAACAAGCCGCAATCAATTCGCAATGCCGCCCTCTTAACACAGACACATGTAATACTTCAGAAGGCTGATCTTCTCCCAAATTGCGCAAGGTCACTAAAGCCAGCCATTTTGCCAATTCACGCTGTCCAAGCAGCGCCGCGGCATGGCGAATGGATTGGATCGGCGAGCGAAAGCTAAAAAATGCCGAATTGACATACTTTAAAAGCAAAAACGATAGCGACATATCTCGTTTAACAATTTCTTCAAACCTTCTCAAATCGACATTTTCAGCATAAAGTTCCTTCAACAGCCGCAAATGCTGAATGCTCGCCAATGGCATTTCTTTTTGCGATAAAATAATTGGTTTTTGAAAAAAATAACCTTGAAAGAAAGAATATCCTTGTTTGCGCGCTCGCATAAATTCTTCTTTCGTCTCTATTTTTTCCGCCAAATATTCCGGTTGATGAACGTCATGGCGCAGCAAATACTCCCTTGCTTCAAGGCTTTGAGGGTTTTTAAAATCCACTTTTATGATATCGGCAATTTTAGCCAACGGAAGCCACTCCGGCGCTGGCAAAAAATCATCCAATACAAGCCAATAGCCTTCCTGTTTCAGCTTCTTACAGGCCTGCAACAAGGCTTCACTAGGAATAACCGTCTCTAGAATCTCAACCGCAAGAATATTTGAAGGCAATAAATGAGGAACTTGTTGCAACAACAATGCTTCATTAAAATTCACAAAAGCTCGTTTTCCTTCAGCAATGGTATCTATGCCCATTTGCAAAAATACATTGGTCAGGACGTCGGTAGTAGCTTGATTATCATCAATTGGTTCGGCACGATTGAACATGCCGTTGCGATAAAGCAGTTCATAAGCCACTACTTCAATTTTATTGTCGAAAATAGGTTGTCTGGCAACAAAAACCTCCATACTCCCCCTCCTCTTCTCTTTTATAACGATGCTAGACTACGCTGCGGAGGAATATTGGCACCGGGTTTAGATGCGAGCCAGCCGCCAAAACAATGCGTTCATTCCGACTTGCAAGTCTTCCACTCGGCAAGCGCTTCCATGAACAAAGTCATCGTACATTCTCTATAAGTTTTGTAGAGTAGCAGCGATCTCGGTATAAAGTTCTTGGAGGCCAACGCCCAGTAGCGAGGCCGCGCCAACGACCGCAAGAAAGACAAGCAACAAAATTAATGAATACTCTACGCTTGCCTGCCCCTTCTTATCTAAAACGAAGATACGCAAATTCATAGCCTCTTGTCGCTCCTTTCTCCGACATACCTTTTAAAAGATTATTTTTCTGATCGCTTCAAGCATATCGTATCTCTATTTTATATGAGTCTACGCCTATTATACTTGCCTATATATTAACAAATTATTCCATTAATATATAGGCCATTTCTTTTCATCGAATAAGAAAAGCAGCCTTGCCAGGCTGCTTTTCTTATTCTCTATTCTTTTAAGTGGTATGGCACGGTGCTAACGATCACATTGGTTTTCCAAATCAGAGCGTTACGCAAAAACAAACCGGTCTGGCCGTGCAAAAAACGATGCCACGGCTTACTGGTCTCAAACTCCGGAATAATCACCGTAATATAGTCATTAGGCCCCTTCTCGCGTTCTTTCTTTTCAATAAACTGGATCAGCGGCCGCATGAGCAGCCGAAAAGGAGACCGGATAATCTTCAATTCCACTCCGGGGTCCCAAAGCTGCCATTTTTCGCGCAGTTTTTTTTCCGCTTCGGCATTATCCGCGATATTGACGGCAATAATATTATCGCCGATGGTTTTAGCGTAGCGAATGGTATTGTAGACCACCCGCGTCGGCGTAGCCACAGGAACGATAATAATATGCTTACCCTTGGGAAATACTTCAGCGCCCTGATTGTAGCTCTCCTCTGGCAGATGCAATTGATCGGCTACAACATTATAATGCGCCCGTACGGCTTTGAAGATATAAATCATAATCGGAATAAAGACAAGGACAATCCACGCGCCGTAGAGGAATTTTGTCGCCGTAATAACAGCTACAATAATGCCGGTCACGGTCGCGCCCAAACCATTAAGAAACGCCCGGAACTGCCAACCGGCGCCTCTCTCGCGGTTCCAATGAACCACCATGCTGCTCTGCGCCACGGTAAAGGAAATAAAAACGCCGATGGCATAAAGGGAAATCAAATGCTCCGTGTTGCCCTGAAAGGCGACAATCAAAAGCCCAGCAGCCACGGTCAGCAGGATAATGCCGTTAGAAAACGTCAGCCGCTCGCCTCTAGCCGCCAAATAACGCGGCATATAGCCGTCCTTAGCCACAATGGACATAAGCACCGGCAAGCCGTTATAAGCCGTATTGGCCGCCAAGTACAACACCAGCATAGTTGTAATCTGAATATAGAAGTACATAGGCGAACGTTCGAAAATCTGTTCCGCCAGTTGCGACATAGCCGTTACTTCCGGTATCGGCATAATATGATAGTGCATAATCAAATAGGAAATGCCGATAAACATAAAACCAAGAATGCCCGCCATCCAGTAGGTCGTCACGGCGGCATTACGAGCTTCAGGCGAACGGAACATAGGCACGCTGTCAGCAATCGCCTCTACGCCTGTCATCGAACTACAGCCATTGGCAAAAGCGCGCAAGACTAAAAACAGCATGGCCCAATCCAGCTGCTGTTTTGCCATGGAAGCCGCCGGGAGTATATACGGCGCATCAAACAGCGATTTCCAAACGCCAACTCCTATCAGTACCACAACGCCTAGCAAAAAGGCGTATGTCGGAATCACAAAGGCATTGGAAGACTCACGCACGCCCCGCAAATTCACCATCATTAAGATGCCGAAGAGCACCACCAAATCCAAGGTTACTTCATTCCCCGACAACTCTGGAAAGGCTGAAATAATTGCCGCGGTTCCCGCAGACACACTCACCGCAGCAGTAAGAACATAATCGGCAAACACCGAACCTGCCGCTACCAGCGCCGGCATCTCTCCAAGGTTTTTCTTAGCTACCGCATAGGCGCCGCCGCCGCCCGGATTGGCTTTCGCCACCTGGACATAGGACAAAACAACAATCGCCAGGAGCAGCAAAATTGACAACGCTACTGGCGACATGTAGCCGTAGGCGACAATGCCTGGAGCGGCTACTAAAGTAATCATAATCTGTTCCGGACCATACGCTACCGAAGACAGTGCGTCTGAAGAAAAAATAGACAGTGCCTTCCATTTCGGCAATTTTTCATGCGCAAGCTCACGATTGTGCAAAGGTCTGCCAATCAAAGCCCGTCTCACCCAGCGCATCATAAAGTACCACCTCGTACTTTCAAGCATTCATTTGCTAAATTAAAACAAGCCATACCGACTCAATATAGCAAAAGAAGGCGGCAACGTCAATCAATCTTATTGTTTTCTTTCCAACTCCAGATCTCCCGTTTTTCCAAAAAGATACGCCTGTTTTACCTATCTATTTTGTCGCGGCCGAAAATAAAAGGTTTTCCAAAATTTCCGCTGCGCCTCGCACATACTGGGCGCAATACTCATGACCAAGGCCGCTGTTTTTGCGACCCTCACGGCCATTTTCCGTACTCAAATCAAAGCCTAGCAGGTTCGTGCAGTGAATAGAGCCGTATTTCGCTTGAAACTCTTTGGCAAAGGCCTGTACCAATTGATATGTTTCTTCTTTGGGCAGTCCCTTGGCCCCAATCGCCATGAACGCTCCGGTTGCCGCGCCGCAAGCTTCGGACAAATTTCCCATGCCGCCGCCAAAAGCTCCGGAAATGCGCAACGCCGCCTCTTCTGGAATTCCCAAAGCCGGACCATACACGAAAAACACCGCCTGAGAACAAGATTTACCATCCATAAAGGCTTCTACTGCCTGTTGTACTCGTTTCTCATTACTCATGCTACTCACGCTCTCTTTCATCATTCATACTACTATCGATAAGATTCCTGATCCATCTTCCATTTCCTTCAAGGCTCTTACAATCATTTATTATATAACCGCTTAGTACCTTCCAGCTACTTTCGGTTTTAGTTCGAACGCCTTTTTAATCCAGCAATTCTACTGCATCCAGCTCCTTGCCGCAGTGCGGACAGCAGACAGGTTCTTTTTTCAAGCTAAACATTTGACGATACTGCTCAAATTTTTCACCGCAATGACGACATTGCCGCCAGCATCGTTCTCTAAGTGTTTCTTCCCCCGCCGCCCGGGCAATTACATGACTTGTCACCATCATTCTCACTCTCCCTTAGCCGCTTCTTGCTGTACCGTCTGTACAAACCGGCGCGCTTCCCTGCCGAAAAGGCCAAAGGCGCTGGTTAAAATCATTTGAACTCCTTGCTGCACATATCCTTCCGCCGCTTCCCCGGCGCGGACCACGGTCCCCACCGGCTTGCCAGCAGCCCGCCCCGCCGCCAATACTATTTCATAGCCTGCTTGCACCAGTGGATGCTGGCCTTGTCCCGGGACGCCCACCGCCTGCGAATAATCCATGGCGCCAAAAATTACGCCATCCAATCCCTCTACCTGTAAAATATCCGGCAACGCTTCCATAGCCGCCGTATTTTCGATAATGGCCAGCACTACCGTCTCCCGGTTGGCCTCCTGCGCATAGTCCGCCAAGGGCTTCTCCATACCGTATCCGGAAGCGCGCACGCCATTTAGCCCTCGCTTTCCCATCGGATGATATTTCACTGCCGAGACGGCCGCCTTAGCTTCTTGCGCACTGGACACGCCCGGCAAGATGACGCCCATCGCCCCCACATCCAGATACCGCAACAGCGTGCTCTCCTGCAAATCCGGCACCCGCACCAACGGCGTAACGCCCCGGACCTCCGCCGCCCGAGCCAGGCCTTCGCAGTCCTCCGGCGATAACGGCCCGTGCTCCGCATCTAAAAAGACAAAATCAAACCCAGCCAAATCGCAGATTTCCACCAGCGCCGGCAGATACCCCTGCAGCATGCAGCCGGTAACCAGCTCTCCTTTTTGCAGTTTTTCCTTCATCGTGTTATGTCTCATATTGAGTACCTCCAAATCAGCGTACAATGACTGCGGAATGCGGTTTTAAACAGGAGTAAAGGGAGTCAAAGAAGGGTACGAATGAGGGCTACGAGTTTTCAAATCCCTCCGCCGCTACGGCGGCACCTCCCTTTAACAAGGGAGGCAAAATATAATCCAGCACGGCAAACCCTTGTTTTCCTTTCGTATTTCGACTACCACTCATTTTTTATTAAAGGTCCAATACTTTAATGAACACTCCGCCAAAACTAGAGATTTTCCGTCAGGCGCGAAAGAAAACGCAGGCATAGCGGCGCTCTGCCGAGGATTTCTGACAAAGTCTGATGAAAAAAGCACTGTTTGGGCGCGAGATGTGAATAAAGTTTTGGCCCTTTAGCGCTCGGAAGTCAATAGCTTAACCCCCAACAGCACATAGATGCCGCCGCAAATCTTGTTAAGGCGTTTAGCCATCGTCTGGCTCTGCCGCAGGCAGGCGGTTACGCGAGCTGAGCAGAACACCAAAAACAAGCACCATAGCGTACCGGTTGTCAAAAAAGTAACACCCAGCAGCATGAAGGGCAAAATGCCATATTGATTCTGCGAGTCAATAAACTGCGGCAAAAAGGAAACGAAGAACAATGCCACTTTGGGGTTCAAGACATTGGTCAAAAGCCCTTGCAGATAGATATCTTTTCTAGATACTTCCTCTGTTTGCACGGCCGCCAGCATGCTTTCCTTGCTGCGCAGAAGCTGCAAGCCCAAATACCCCAGATATAATGCACCGGCTATCTTGACCGCCATGAACGCTTCAGCAGATTGCGCCAAAAGCACCGAAAGCCCTAACGCCGCCAACAGCGTATGTACCGCACAGCCGGAGCTAATGCCCATCACCGAATATAACCCCGCCTTCTTCCCCTGCGACACGCTGCGTCCCAAAATATAGAGAGTATCCGACCCTGGCGTAATATTAAGAACAATACCGGCTAATAAAAACATCTCATAATGGCTAATGCCAAACATAGAACCGACTTCCTTTCAAATACAAAACATAAGAAAAGCCGAAAACACAGACCAGAGAGAGTGGCTGGAGTAAAAAGAAGGTATGGCTGATACTACGGTGGCCGTGACTGTATTTGAGACTTTTTTGGAGCAAGACGGTCCGCAGGACGCAAAAACAGGAGACGATGGAAAAAAGTTCCGTATGTCTGAGCGCCAGCGAGTTCACGGAACTGCCGTCGTCTCCTATTTTTGAGAGTCGCGCGGAAATCTTGCCTCAAATACAGTTATGCCGCCGGTCATATAGAATCTCCCAAACCTTGAAAAACTTATAAATCCTGGCAAACGTGAAAAAGAAGCATTGAATGCCTCAATGCTTCTTTTGTTTCTACGTCGCATATTAAATTTCCTTTGACTCCAGCGACACTTGACGCTGCGCAAAAATCCGTTTAGCCACTGCCACGGCATTGAGCACTCTGGGAAAACCGGTATAGGGAATGCACTGCAAAAAGGTTTCTATAATCTTCTGCGGCGTTACGCCTACGTTCAATGCTCCGTGCAAATGCACCTCCAACTGCGTCTCGCAGCCTCCCAGGGTCAGCAAGCTGGCTAATGTAATCATTTCCCGCTCCTGCAGATCCAGCCCTTCGCGGCAATACACATCCCCAAAAGCAAATTCTACAATATAACGCCCTAAGTCCGGCGCAATATCTTTAAGCCCGTCCACTACCATTTCACCGGCATGGCCGTCCACCTCCGCCAGTCTGTCCCATCCCTTTGTCCAACGTTCATTTTGCATTGTTTTAGCCCCCTCTACTTGTTATACTAAAAGCATAGTACTTAAAGTTAACTTGAAGTCAAGGAGTTTTTTATGAGTTATGCCATTGGACAATTCTCAAAGCTGACCGGCCTCACTGGCCCGACGCTGCGCTACTACGAACAAGAAGGTTTGCTATCAGTACAACGAGACGCCGCCGGACGCCGCGAGTACACCGAGCAGGATGTCGAATGGCTTCATTTCATCAAGCGCCTCAAAGAAACAGGTATGCCCATTCGAGAAATTCGCCGCTATGCTCAGCTGCGCTATCAAGGAGACAGCACGATGCAGGAACGGTTAGCAATGCTGGAAGAGCATCACAAAAATGTCTTAGAGGAACAGAAAAAGTTAGCGGAAAACCTGCGGAAGCTGGAAGAAAAGCTGACTTTCTACCGTCAGGCGCTGCAGTACAAAACACCAAGCAAAGGAAAGAGAAAATAGAGGGCAACAAAACAGGGCAAGCTACAAATAAAAATTAAAGCTAAAGGAGTCTACGTTATGAATAATGAAGAAACCATCTCCCGCACGGAAGCAACCCGGCAGGTTCGGCAAATGGGCAAAATGACCGCATCGCTCTACTACCATCTTTGCCGTCAAATGATTGACGCCGTAGGCCCTGAAGCAGCCAAAGGAATTGTCACCAAGGCCATTGCCGCTTTAGGAGAAGAACGAGGACAATCCCAAAAAGAAGCCGTTCTCGCCGCCGGCTACGAACACCTGCCGCGGAACTACGTCAAGGTTTCGGACCTTCCTTCCCTAGGCTGGGACATGGAGCCAGCGGAACAGCCGGAAAATGATACGCATATCCGTATTACCTATTGCCCCTTCGCTGAGGTTTGGAAGGAAAAAGACTTTGCTGAATTTGGCCGATTATACTGCTATATCGACCAAGCAAAATACCAAGGCTTCCACCCCGACAGTGATTTAGTTACACTGCAAAACACGCTCGAAGGCGCTCCCTACTGCGAAATGGTTTGCCGCAATAAAAAAGGCTAACCCTACAGCCCCAGTTCCGTCCGTACTTTCTCAAGGCGCTCCCTCTGCTCCGGACGAGTCAGCTCTTGCCCATATTGAAAGCAGTCCAGCACATCGGCGTCTTTAACGATTTCCTCCAGCGGCGTCCCCACTATATCTTTATTGCTGTGATGCTTTACCGCTAATGCCAATTGCTCGCACTCCTCCGATGAAAAGCAGTCTTGTTGCAACAAAAAATTCTTCACAGGTTCATAGCCGTTTTCGGCGTGATTCTTTTGCTTGCCGGTTACAATCCGGCCAAAATCATGCAGCGAGCATGCCAGCGCCGCCATTTCTGGATTCACGCCCCGTTTCACCGCCAGCCACTGCCCGATTTGCGCGCAACTGGCCAAATGGAGGCGCTCCCAGTGCAAAGGGTAATCTCGTTCTGCCTTATGGTTCTCCTGTTGAGCAATTACATCCAACAATTTCGTTTGCACATTCCAAATCCGATTCATAAAGTTCCTCCGTAATCTTCATTATAGTTTAATAGACAAAAAAAGAGCCCCTATACAGGGAACCCTAAACTAAATCTAATACACTCATTTACGTCTTAGCGGCGCTGCAGTCGTCCCGCCATAAACAATCAGCCTGACCACAATCCGAATTCATTTCATTGAAGCAAGGACGATTCCCCTCTTCAATCTGAATGGCGTGAATTAAGTCCGCCTTCTTGCGCCGTCCTGGCTTAAGCCCCCTACTTCTCGCCAATTCCTGCACTTGCACCATTTTCATTGAAACTCCTCCTTTAACCAAAGAGAATCATCTTGCCAACAGTACACTTTCTTATGACCATTTTTCATTTCTTCGACACAATTGTTGCGTTTCCTTTTTCTAGAAGAAATCCATAAGACTCGTTTTCATCCATAAAACCTTATAACTTCTAGTATAGAAACAAAAACAAGCCCCGACCAGTACCTCTACTGACCAGGGCTTGTTTTATTCATATATTTTTTGCTCTCTTCGCAACGCTTGCGGTGCCGCCAATCTTACATAGCTGTAAATATCCTCCAAGTGCTGTTCCACCGTTTTCCGAGAAACACCCTCTGGCGCATATACGGTAAAAACAGCATTCTTTGTTTCCGGAGCGATGCGAGTTCTTTGATCCGGCCCATAGATAATGCTGGAAAGAACGCCTACGTCATCCCGCAAAAACATGTCTTGAACCTTTAGCGTCTGCTCTTTGCCATTTATCAGCACATACGTCTCTTCACCGTTTGCCGCATCCAAGGTCAGCGTTCCTTGTACCTGACCCAAATCATGGCCTGCCGTTAGCAAGCCATTTTTTAATTCCGCCATAAACATGGCTTCCACCAAAGGAGTCACGGACGGAATGCTTTTGCCTTTGAAGATCACTGATTCCAATTGCTGCCGCACATGATAGGTTTTTTTAAATCGCTTATAGTATTGGCCGTATGCCGCCAATACGGGCGAATCATCCAGTTCCTCCTTGGAGGCAAAAGCTACACGCAAATCCTCTTCCACTTGCCGCCGCTGCACTTCCAACAACTCGGACAACTCTGCACACTGCGCGTTCTCCACTATCAGTACGCCCATGGAAGCGCCCTCATACTGATGACGCCAATTCTCCGTCAATATCAACATACAAGTTCATCTCCTCTCGTACTTCATTGTAGCTCGTAGAGAAGATTTTTCTTGTACGTTCTTGCTGTATTGTTTCGGACTGACTCCGGTAATCTGCTTAAACTGCCTAGAAAAATGACCTTGATCAGCAAAGCCCGTTTCTTGGGCCACATACGCTAACGGTAGGCCTTGCCGCAAAAACAGCTGCGCTTGCCGCACCCGCACCTGCTTAAGATACGCATGCGGGGGCACCCCCACAGCCGCACGAAATTGACGCAGCATATGAAACGAGCTTAAGCCGCAAAGTCGAGACAGTTCTTCTAAGGAAACATTTCTCACATACATGGCCTCAAGATAGTCCTTCACTAAGGCAACCGCCCTCGTATCAGCTGACCATGTTTGCTGTCTCCGTTTTTCACCATAGCGGGCGACAAAGGTCGTCAAGAGCGTCAACAACTGACTTTCTTGCTCTAAAAGTGACAGCTCCTCGCTTTCCAATTGACGATGCAAATTGCTGATAGCGCGAGCCAGCGCAGCATCCTCCAGCACGCCGGCAGCAATAAAAGGCAGCCTGTTTTCTTTACCGGACAACTCGAACACCACTCGTTCCATCAAAGAGTTATCCAGATAAAACATGCGATACGTCCAGCCGTCTTCGCCAGCGGCTTCCCCGTCATGAGCCTCGCCGGGAATCACTAAGTTAACGCAGCCGGGAAAGGCCGTCAGGCATTCGCCGCGATACGAAAAACGCAGCGCTCCCTGCTCTACCGCGCCTAATGCAAAGCCTTCGTGAAAGTGACGGGAGAACGACTGTTTGACATAGAAAGCGTGCAGCAATTCCACCTGCGGCAAGTGCCGAGAACGCCAAAACTTTACGCGTTCCTTGCTCGATTCCGTCAAGACAATCCCTCCCTTTCACATGCCTCTGCTTTACTTCTTTTTCTCCGCCAGCTGCGTTAACAACCCGCACCACAGCTTAAAACGAGACTCTAACGAAGATAGCTCCAAATATTCTTCCTCACTATGAGCGCGTCCGCCAACCGGACCCAAGCCGTCCAGCGTCGGCACGCCCAAATGCGCGGCAAAATTTCCATCAGAACCGCCTCCTGTGGCCGCCCAGTTTACAGAAATATCCATCTCCGCACCTATCTGCTCCAAAATTTCGCCTAAGGCCAGCGTCTGCGCCGAAGGCAGCATAGGAGGCCGCCTCAACCCTCCCGTCACTTTTACAACAACGCCAGCAGTAAAGGGTGTTGCTTCTTTTTTTCGCAAAAACTCTTCAACCAGCTCTACCTCGCTAATATCTAAAACACGCACATCCACCTGCGCCCGCGCCTGCGCCGCCACCACGTTCGGCGCACTGCCGCCAGCTATAACTCCTACATTTACCGTCGTCCCCGCCTCATAATTAGTTTTTTCCTGCAGCGCCAAAATCCAATGCGCCAGCTCTTCTACCGCGCTGCGGCCTTTTTCATGGTCCGCTCCTGCATGAGCCGCCACACCGCAAATCTCTAATTCATAGCGAGCAATACCTTTGCGTTGGTTCACCATATCACCATTAGGCCGCCCCGGCTCGGCCACTAAAACGCAGCCGCTTTTGACGGCCAGCTGCTCCAGCCATGCCCGAGAGTGAACCGAGCTAATTTCCTCGTCCGCGTTAAAGGCAACGCGGACGGCAAGTTTTTTAAAAACGCCGTCTTGCTGCAAGGATTGCAACACATAGTGCACCAGTGTCAAGCCGCCTTTGCAATCGACCACGCCAGGTCCGTACGCCCGCCCGTCACGCACGGCAAAAGGCCGCTCAGCAGCGGTGCCGGCGGCAAAAACCGTATCCATATGACCCAAAATCAACACATCGCAAGGCGCATCCCCGCAATTGCTGATTTCCAGACTCGGTCCTATCACGTCATGAAACCGATGCGCTTGCACCGACCACCCCAACTGTTTAAAACGCTCGGTGAAAATCCCGGCCACCATCGCTACCCCTGCGGCATTTTTCGAGCCGCTGTCGATATTGACTAACTGTTCTAAGTCCTGCAGGTATTGCTGCAAATTCAGCCTTCCGTCCACGTTCTGCGCCCCCAATAGTGCTGTTTCTTTTTATTTTATCACAGACACTGGCGCTGGAAGATAAAAAAAAACGAAGGATTTGAACAAGAGTCACGATGAGAAGCGGAGGGTATGACTGAGGGTACGAAAAGCGAATTTAACAATATGCATGAAGAGCTGCTGGAGGCTGTAGTTGTATTTGAGACTTTTATTGAAGCAAGACGGTCCGTAAAACTCACACTTTACCTAGGGAACCGCAGCTTTAATGCGCGCTCCGTCAGAACGCGAATAAAGTAGCGGTTCCCTAACTCCCGCATGCTAATTGCACTTCGCCGCGCAGTGCAGGCAGCAAATCTGCTTTCATATTGCTTTTCTGCTCCTTAGCCAGGGCCAGCGCTTCTTGCACGCCCTCCAGCGAAGCATTTCCCGCTCGTTCGCCAATGCCGCCCACCGTAACGCTCACCCACTCAATACCTGCTTCAATTGCCGCCAGCGTATTAGCCACAGCCAAACCGAAATCGTTATGCCCGTGAAATTCAATAGGCAGAGGGCAATATTCGCCAAGCGTCTTCATTTTTTCATACACTCCAAATGGCTCCAAACATCCTACGGTATCAGCATAACGGATGCGCTCGGCGCCCAGTCCCGCCGCTAAACGCGCAACCTCTAAGAAGAAATGAGGGTCCGCCCGGGAAGCGTCTTCCGCACCCACCGTCACCCGGCAGCCCCAAGATTTAGCGTAGGGAATGCTTTGCGCCAACTGCCCCAACAGCCAAGAGCGACTGCGCCGCATTTTTTTGACTAAATGGTGATCCGAAACAGGAACCGATATGTGCACCCACTCAAAACCGCAAGAAACCGACGCATCGATATCTTCTTTGCGAGCGCGATTCCATGCCAATACGGGACAAGAAAGCCGCTGCTGCACAATGCCGCGCAATGCGTCCTGCTCGGCAGCTCCCATAATCGGCGTACCTGCTTCAATCGCTGCCACTCCAGCCCCTGCCAACAAATGCGCAATGCGCAGCTTATCCGCTGCGCTAAATGCCAAACCCGCCTGCTGCTCCCCATCCCGCAAGGTTGTATCGACAAAATGCACGCTCATGCTGTTTCCTCCCGCCACAAGGCCAGCAATTCCTCATCGGAAATGGCCCGTTTGCGCGCCACCGCCAAAGCGCGTATTTTCATCAGTAAAGTCTCCGCGCGGCTGGGAAAAGGCAGTCCTAATTCCTTGAATTTCACGCGCAGCGAAGTCGTACCGGAATGTTTTCCAAGAATAATCTTTCGTTCGGCCCCTACCAAGTCCGGCGGAAACGCTTCATACAGTCCTGCGTCCTTCGCCACACCCGCCACATGCAGCCCCGACTCATGGGCAAAAATATTTTCTCCGATAATGGCTTTATTCGCTGCTGTTTCCTCACCTAAGAGCTGCAGCAGCCAACGGCTGCGCTGCGCCATATTCACTGGCACCGTTAAAGGAACTTCGCCAAGCTGCCGCAAAAGCAGCAGCACTTCTTCCCATGGAGCGCTATTGTTCTTGCCGCCTACAGACACCGCCAAGCGGCGCACGCCAGCGCGCCAAGCCGCCCAAGCGTTTGCCGTCGCCAGCTGTTTCTCATTGGAACCGTGAAATTCCAGTTCCAGCTGCGGCCACTGCTGCTGCAAAAGGTCCAGATGCTCCTGCAAAAGCAGGGGTTGCAAGATGCCGGCAGTATCCTTTAAGGCAAGCCCCTCTAGCCCTGCGGCACAGAGCATAGGCAGAACCGCTTGCCAAAGTAAGCCGGACGCCAAAGAAGCATCCTCTACCAGAAGCATCGCCCGCAGCTTTTGCGCTTTCGCCTCACGTAGCACTTCCACGGTGTACGCCGGCAGCCCTTGTTGCAAAGAGCACGAAAACAAGACCTGTTGAAAACCTAACTGCGCCGCCTCTGCCGCCGCCCCCTGCGCGAGCGGCAAGATAGCCCGGAAAGCTTCCGCCTGTGTTCGCAGAGGCAGAACCTTCCCCAACGCCATCGGCACATCCAGCAACGAAATCTGGAAATGCCTCATTTCCTTTAAGACGGCCCTTGCCGCCGCAGGCCCTAACGACGTCGCTTCACGCAATGTTTGGTCTATAAACAACACATCCTGAGCCATGCTCTCACCTTCCCGCTCTTGCCGATTTTAGCTATCTTATTTCCCTTGCAAAAGTACTTTCCACTCTCCCGAGGGCAGTTTCTCTTTTTCCCCTGCAAAGGAGCCGCCGCTTTGCCACTCGCATTCCAACCACGGCGGTACATGAGTACAAACAATTTCCAAGGAAGAAAAGCTCTTCCCTTGCAGCCATGGCTGCAGCACTTGTTTAGACGTAATACCGCCGCTAGCCCGCTGCACTTCGCTTATGGAAATACGATAGCGCCCTTCTCCCACTTCCTCAGGAACTGGTATCTTGATCGCCTCAGCCTCCGGCTTGACAGCCGCCTGCAGTTCTTCACCAGCTAATACTTCGTCCAGCCAGCCTGTCGGAGCGCCTTGCATCTCCCAAAGAGAACAGCCGGCTTTCTCTAGTTCATAATAAGGAACCCCCGTAATCGCAGAAGCCACAACCACCCGGCAGCCGTCCAGAAAATTCACCATCGCAGCCAACTGCTTGCGCAGTCCCGTCAAGCCGCCGCCCGCCGACATTAAAAGCGGCATGGAGCGTTCTTCTTGCCAGCTTCCTTCTTGTCGGCGATAAACCCGCAGCAAGCCGCCTTGATCCATCGATGCGGTTTCACCGTTGACCGCCATCAGCACTGCAATTTCCTTAGCCATACTCCACACCCTTTCTACGGAGAGCTATTACGCCTCTCTCAAAGCGCTAACCGTTCTACAACGCGGCCTGCCGCCAAATGCTCCTCGACAATTTCCGTCACATCGTCTTCGCTGACTTTGCCGTACCAGACATTATCCGGGTAGACCACTACAATCGGGCCTTCCTCGCAAAGACCAAAACAGCCTGTGTTCGAAACAAAAATGCCTTCCAAATCTTCTTCTTCAATGGCCTCCATAAAGGCGTTTACCAAATCCACCGCGCCCTTTGTATGACAAAATCCCTTTTGCTGCCCCGTCATCCGGGAACTCGTACAAATAAATACATGCTTCTTCGGTTTTTCCATTGCCAGACCCCTTTCGCTTTTCGCATTTTTATAAGAAAACCAGAAAAAAACAGGCCGCAAACAAGAGTCGCGGGAGAATCGGAGGGTACGCATGAGGGTTGCGAATTTTAAACAAGAACAAATGGATTAACGGGAGGTTCGTAGCCGCCGGTGTTTTTGCGACTTTTTTGGAGCAAGCCGGTCCACAGGACGCAAAAAGGGAAGGCGATGGAGAAAAGTTCCGTATGTCTGAGCGTCAGCGAGTTGCGGAACTGCCGTCGCCGCCCATTTTTGCGAAGCTTGCGGAAATCTTGTCGCAAAAATATTGGCGGTTGCCATGAATACTCGGTAAAAAACCATTTTGGCGTAGCAGTGAATCAAATGATAGTTTCCAAGAAAAATCACATGGCCCGCTTCTGCCGCAAACATTCCGCTGCAAACAACAATCCCTCGTCAACGCTGTTGCACGATTCGACGCTGACAATGCCCGCCTGCTGCAGCCGCGCTTTGGCACCCTGTCCAATGCGCATGGTCAATACCGCATCACAATCGGAAAGCAATTGTACGAGACTGCTCTTATGCATGTCATCCTCTTCGCAGACGTCTTGTCCCCGGCAATATCGGAGGCTAGGACGCGTCTCCAAAAACTTCATCTGCTTGCCTCGCACCTGGTAGATATGAAACTGCTCCGCATGGCCGTAATGCAAATCCACCAGCTTTTGATATTTCGAGGTAACCGCAATACGATATACGCCTGCTGCAACCGCAACAGGCTGCACCGGCTGTTCGTGAAGGCGATACTTTGATGATTCGTCCTGCGTCAACAGGCCAATCGCGTCAGCTCGGCACTGCTGGCAATGACGCATCTGCCGCAAATCAATCTGGCAGCGCTCTCGCAACGCGTCCAAGTCGCGCCGATTGGTCTGCGGTAAATGTTCAAAAGCGCTTCCAGGGGCCGGGATGAGCGGCATGATATTACTCACAAAAGCGCCTAAATCCCTGGCTTTTTTCACTACCTCCGGAATATGCGCCTCATTCACTCCGGGAACCATGACCGTATTGACTTTCACCAGCGCCCCTGCCGCTGTCAGCTTGGCAATGCCGGCTTGCTGGTTCTCCAAAAGGCATTTAGCCGCCTCTTCACCTCGCAGCACCTTATTTTCATACAGCACATGGCGGTATAATTTGGCCCCAACCGCTGGATCCAAAGCATTCATGGTTACCGTAATATGACGGACCCCCAGCTCTAGGAGCTCATCCGCATAGGTCGGCAGCATCAGCCCGTTGGTGGATACGCAAAAGACTACCTTTTCATCAACCGCCCGAATGGCGCGCAGCGTCTTGGACACAGCCGGCCAGTTAGCCAAGGTGTCTCCAGGACCGGCAATGCCGACAACGCTCAAGTTTGGCATTTCGCGCTTCACCCAAAGAAACTTCTCCAGCGCTTCTTCCGGCGACAACACCTCGCTGGTCACGCCAGGACGGCTTTCATTGACACAGTCGAATTTCCGATTGCAATAATTACAGCTAATATTGCAGGCCGGGGCCACAGGCAAGTGCATGCGCGCATACTGATGATGCGCCTCAAATGAATAGCAGGGATGTTTCGCGGTGCTGGCGGCCAGCTCCGGGGACATGCCCTCGTACATACAGGAATCGGATTGACAGCTCATGAGGCCCGCCTCCTTTTCAATTACGCCCGTCTTCAGCGTATCGTTTTTCTTCCGGCCGCCAAAAGGCGTCGGTCATGGCCTGCCGATAGTGTTTATGCTTATGGTCTAAAAGAGAATTGGTCAGCCGGTCTAAAAGAAGAGCCGTCCCCTCATATCCTACCGACAACTGCCTAGCGCCGCCTACGCGATCCAAAATAGGAAAGCCCAAGCGCACCAGCGGAATGCCGCAGCGCTCTTCCAAGTAACGACCTTCGGAAGAACCAATGACCAGATTGATCTGTCGCTCTTCTACTGCTTGGCGAATAGAAACAAAATCAGCCCCCGCCAACAGCAGCGGTGTTTCCCGAAAAGCTTCCAGCTTTTCTTCCAGCAGCGATACCAGAAGACTGCTTCGGCTGCCGCTAGCGGCAATTACCGGCAATAGGCCGTTTTCCAAGCATACCGTTGTTACCGCGTAGACCATGTCCGGTTCGCCGTAAATAGCGCAGCGTCCGGCAAAATTGTACTTGTGGCTGTCTACCATGGCGTCTTGCAGGCGTCCGCGCTGCTGCGCCAGCGATGCCGGTATCTTTTTGCCGCTGACCTCTTGGAGCGTTGCCAAAAACAAATCCGTATTTTCTAAGCCGATTGGCAGCGGCAGCGTATAACAAGGAACGCCAAAGCGTTCTTCTAAATAGGTTCCTGCGGAAAAAGCCTTTTTAACGGTACAGCCCAGCTGCAGCGTCGCCTTCGCGCCGCCCATGGTCCGAATATCCTTCAGCGAAGTCCCTCCCGGCCCTAGTTTGCGGTATTCTTTCAAATACGGCTTGTCCAGCGTCTCGGAAATATCCGGCAAAAACGTATAGGATACGTCCATCGCTTCGAGCAGGTTTTTGATCCAGCGAATGTCCGCCGGACTAAGAAGCGCGCTAACGATATTGATGCCGTCGTGTTTGACTTCATCCGTCGCCAGCGTCTCTACTACCGCTCGCAGCGTCCGGTGGTAGCCCTCGCCAAAGCTATCGCCGTAACCGGGAGTTGAAGCCGCTACTAGAGCCACATCTGCTTGCGGATGGCTTTGCAGGTATTCTTCAGCGGTACGCTTTACATCTTCGCCGATGGTTTCAGCCAAACAGGTAGTCACGATGCCGACCACCTCCGGATGATAGACGGCGCAGATGTTGTCGATAGCCTGCTTAAGCTGGCCTTCGCCCCCGTAGACAGTGCCTTTTTCATTTAGAGAAGAGGAGCCTACGTCGATAGGCTCATTATAATGTTCGGCGATATGACGCCTCATATACGTACTGCAGCCTTGAGAACCATGCACAATCACCATTGCTTTTTCAATACCCTTCAAGGCCAAAATGCCGCCCATAGGCATGCACATATTGCAGGGATTTTCATTCACATTGCGGCTGCGCATCACCATGCTACACACCGCCTTTCTTCAGCCACGGCGCTTCGCCCAAATGCCGCCAAACCGGCGAACAAATGGAAGAATACACTTCCTTGGCAAAATTCAGCGCCCCTACATAGCCGCTCAGAGGGTGCTTGCGGTCATGATTATGGTCCAAAAACGCCCGCCCCAGCTTGTAGGCCAAAGGACGTTCTTTCACGCCCCCAACCAGAAGATCCGCCCCTTGCTCAAGCAAGAACCGCTCCAGCTCCGCCGGATTGGCGTCGTCTAAGATAACAGCGCCTTCTTGAACCAAGTCATTCATCAGCGCATATTCTTCTTTGCGCCCAGTCTGGCTGCCCACCATAACCACTTCCATACCCACTTCGCGGAACTGGCGAATCAACGAGACAGCCTTAAAGCCGCCGCCCACATATACCGCCGCTTTTTTCCCTTCCAGATGTTGTCGATACGCCTCTACTTGCGGCGCGTAAGCTGCCGCTTCCACCGCAATGACCGCTTCCGCGTTCGTTGCAATCTTCGCCTCTCCCAGTTCTTGCGCAATGGCTCGCAGCGAAGAAGCCGTATCGTCCATGCCTAAAAAAGAAACTTGCAGCGAGGGAATGCCGTACACATCTTGCATATTCCCCGCCAGATACTGCATCGAACCGGCGCATTGAATGATGTTCAGCTCCGCTTCCGGCGCCCGTTTCAAATCGGCGTACGTAGCGTCGCCGGTAAAAACCACATTCAGTTCTACGCCCAACCGGCACAGATAGTCGCGAATAATCCAAGCTTCCCCGGCTAGGTTGAAATCTCCCAGGTAGTTAATCACCGGCTTGCCGCTTTTGGCGCGGCGTTCTTTGCGGCGGCGCGCCGCCTCCGCCGGTTCGACGGCAATGAGTCGCAGCAATGCGTCGCAGGCAGCCCGGTAACCGGCGGCTTTGTTGCCGATAAAGCCGCTGGATTCTACAGGCAGCACTTCAATATCGTGCCGCTCTGACGCCGCCTTGCAGACGGCCTTCAAATCGTCGCCGATCACGCCGACAATACAAGTAGAATATACGAAAGCCAAGGGCGGACGGTATTTCGTAATCAGTTCATCCAAACAAAGAGCCAGCTTCTTTTCACCGCCGAAAATAATGTCTTCTTCTTGCATGTCTGTTGAAAAGCTGTTACGAAACAGCTCTTCGCCGCTGCTCAGACTGCCCCGGATATCCCAGGTATAGCTGGCGCAGCCGATAGGGCCGTGCACCAAATGCAAAGCGTCGGTAATCGGATTGAGCACGACCCGCGCGCCGCAATAGACGCAAGCCCGTTGACTGACGCAGCCGGCAATGCTGTCGGCGTCGCACTGCAGGGTTTTCTTCTGTCCTTTGGTTACAATAAACGCGTCTCTAGCCGCTAGACTTCTCGCCTCTTCCATGGCGCACACCTCCCTTTTGAGGGAATCACTGCTTGCTTCGCATCACGCGCCAGGACATCCATTTCTCCGCCATACTTTTTCAGAAAGCCTCGGCAGAGCGTTGCTATGCCTGCGTTTTCTTTCGCGTATGACAGAGAAATGACTAGCCCTGACGGTGTGCTCAGGCAAGCATTATTTCCCTTTTGGCCCACAGATTTATTCCTAAGATAACTTTACAGAAAAGCATTCGTTTCATCCGTGGCGCCTTAATTTTTAAGCACTTTCTTTATGGAACATAAACCGCAGGTCAAATCCCCCTGACCCTGCGGGCCATCCCCCTTTAGCAAGGGGGACCTTTAAATCCCTGTGGTCCTCGAATCTCCTGCCTCCCTTGCCAAAGGGAGGTGCCGCCACAGCGGCGGAGGGATTTAGCAATAATGGGTCCTCTCCTTCGTACCCTCCGAGGATTTCGGTTGCCCTTGCGTCCCCTCGGCCTACATAACCAATTCGAAGTCTTCGTCTTTGGCGTCGCGGTCAGCGCGGTCCAGAAGAGCGCTGCTGATCATTTCGATGAGGCGCATCGCGCCGCGATAGCCTACGACCGGGAAGTAGGAATGCACGCTGCGGTCCAGAACAGGGAAGCCCAGCCGCACAAAAGGAATGTCTTCCGCCCGGGCGATATACTTGCCATAGGTGTTGCCGATCAGCAGATCCACCGGCTCGTTTTTAATCCACTGATGGAGCAGGAACAAATCTCCCGCTGCTTTGACATTGCCCTTGATTCCCGCTCCTTTGAGCAGTCCATTAATGTCGTCTTCAAAGCTGCCCAGTCCTGCTCCCAATCCACCGCCGGGAGTGCCTGTGAGGACATGCACCGGCTTCATCCCCAAACTGAGGGCAAACTCGGTCATCGCCGTAACTACGTCGGGGTCGCCGAAAATCGCCACTTTCTTGCCATGGAAATGGAAGTGTGTATCTGTCATGATATCCACCAGTTGCCCGCGCTCTTCTTCCAGTTCGTACGGAATTTCTTTTGCAAAAGCGCCACGCAAGGCCATGAGAAAAGCGTCTGTCGCCTTAATGCCGATAGGAGTTTTCAAGTCTACTTTGGGAACTTTGCATTTTTTCTCCAACAGCTCCGCTGCATTCATGGAGGCGAAATGCCCCAAGGAAAGAGTGATTCGGGAATTGCCGGCATCCTTGACATCCTCCAGCAACGCGCCGCCCTTGGGATACATGGAGAACGTTCCTGTCATCGGCGAATCGACAACGCCCGAGGTGTCCGGGAACATATGAAAGGGCACGTCCATCAGGCTTGTTAAACGCTTGATTTCCCGCATGTCTCCAGGGTTAACGAAGCCAGGAAGAAGATTGACCTGCTCTTTTTTGAACTTCTCTGTAGCTTCGCAAAAATAGTTGACCATTGCTTTGGTCATATTGGAAAAGCCGGTAATATGCGAGCCTTGATAGCTGGGTGTGTTCGCGTGAAACACGACTTTGCCTTCGGGAACTTCCGATTGGAAAATAATCGTCGGTACATCGTCCCCGATGGTTTCGGAAAGACAGGTTGTATGCACGGCAATGATTTCCGGGTCATAGACCTCAAAAATATTTTTAATCGAAGTCTTCAGATTGGCGCCGCCTCCGAAAACCGAGGCACCTTCGGTAAAGCTGCTGGTCGTTGCCATGATGGGGTCTCGAAAATGCCGGGTCAGGTGCATGCGGTGGAAGGAGCAGCAGCCTTGGGAGCCGTGGCTGTGCGGCATGCAGCCGTGCAGACCCAGCGCCGCGTACATGGCGCCGATAGGCTGGCAAGTCTTAGCGGGATTGATCATCCCGCCGCTTTTGCGTTCAACAATGGTTTCCGGCGTGTGATTCAACATCAGCGCGCACCTCCTTCGTTCATGCTGCCGTCAAGCAAGGGTTGGTCCTTCCAGGGCGGCGTAATATAGTTCCATGTCGGTGAAGCAAAGGCCATGCTGACATCTCTGGCGAAATTCACGGCCCCGTTAAAACCGGCGTAGGGTCCGCTGTAATCGTACGAGTGCAGCTGTTTGGCGGGAATGCCCATTTTCTGTACCACATACTTATCCTTGATGCCGGAAGCGAAGATATCCGGTTTGAGCAGGCGAATGAATTCTTCCGTCTCATAGTGGTTGATGTCATCGACAATAATGCTGCCGTCTTTCATCTCCACATTCATGCCCTTGTAATCGCCCAGCGGAATAACCCCTTTCAGGGACTCCATTTTTTCCGGCGACAGCTTCAGGCGATACCGGCGCTCATCTTGTTCCACATGCAGATCGGGAATGTTCTTACTATCCGCGTCGGTTTTGATAGTGGGAATAACGACGCGGCCTTCATAGTCGTCGCGATGGGCGAATTCATAGCCAGCCAGCACGGTCTCAATACCCAATTCGCCGAAAAGGCCCTGATAATGATGGCCCCGAGAACCGCCCACAAAACAGAAGGCGGTTTTGCCGTCGCAAATTTTGCGGTACTGCTCCATTTGCGGCTGTACCCGCAGCAGTTCTTTGGCAATGAAATCTTCGGTGCGCTGCGTCAGTCCCGGATCGTCAAAATACTTGGCCATGTTGCGCAGTGTCTCAACGGTGCTGTTGACGCCGATAAAGTTGACCTTCAGCCACGGCGTACCATATTTAATTTCCAGCATCTCCGCAATATAGTTGATGGAGCGGTGACACTGCACCAAATTCAGTTCCGCCACATGAGCGTTGCGCAACGATTTCCACGAGCCATCGCCGGTCATAACGGTGACGATGTGATAGCCAATTTCCTTGAGCATGCGCTCGACTTCCCAGCCATCACCGCCGATGTTGTACTCGCCGAGAATATTGATGGGAAATTTACCCGGCGCCTCCTCTAGATCGCTGTTGCCGATGACTTTGTCCATCAGGTTGTTATTGGCAATATGATGGCCCGCCGACTGGCTAACGCCTTTATAGCCCTCACAGTTGAACGCCAGCACCTGAATACCGTGTTTTTCCTGCGCGGTTCTGGCGACAGCGTTGATATCGTCGCCGATAAGCCCAACTGGACAGGTAGCGGAAATACTGATAGCTTTCGGGTGGAAAATCTCCACGACTTCATCGATCATAGCGGTTAATTTTTTCTCGCCGCCGAAGACAATGTCGCTTTCCTGCATGTCCGTTGAAAAACAGTAGTTAATGAAATTGTCGCCGCCTTCTTCGGTGCGGGCCTTGTTGCGCCGTGCGCCCCAGGCATAGTAGCTGCAGCCGATAGGGCCATGCACAATATGCACCATATCCTTCAGCGGCCCAACCACCACGCCTTTGCATCCTGCATAGGCGCAGCCGCGGTTGGTCATAATGCCTGGAACCGTTCTGGTATTCGCTTCAATCTCTTGCTGTTCCAGAACGCCATCTTTAATCAGAATGTGCTTCTTGCGATTTTTTTGGACCTTACTCGGATAGCGATCCAAGATGTCCTGAAGCTCTTTTTCGGTCATCGCCATGATGGCGTCCCCCCTTGTCTTTTAAATCGCTGCATCGCCTTTTTCCGCCGTACGAACCCGATAAGCATCCAGCAGTGGCAGAATAAAGATTTTTCCGTCGCCAACCTGATTGTTGGTCTGATTGGCTGCAATAATGGATTTCACAATTTTGTCCACATCAGCATCATGAGCAATGACATTGAACATGCGCCGCGGAAACAGGCGAGTGCCGTCCAAAAAACCGTCAATCAAAACCTCCGCCTCACGCATATCTTCTTCTTCGGCCAAGCGCATCAAATCCGCTTTGCGAGCAGCAATCACCGTCGGATCATCTACCAGCTTGCCTCGTCCCAATACCTTGGTCGCCGTAAAACCGGCAGCTCCGCTCTCTACCAATGCCTTTTTCGTGGCATTAGTCTTATTCATACGCACAATGGCAATGATCTCTTTCATCGAATGCGCCACCCCTTTCTACAGCCCAGTGGCTGCGGAGGATACCGTATACGCCTCTTCGATAGGCGTGATAAAAATTTTACCGTCCCCAAAAGCGCCGGAATCACTGGTTTTCGCAGTGCGCATGATGACGCTGACTACGTCTTCTTTGTCTTCATCCCGCACTGCCATCAAAATCATGACTTTAGGAATTTCGTCATACACAATACTGCCGATTTTGATGCCCTTTTGCTTGCCTCGGCCCATAACGTCGATAACCGTTGCCGCGTGAAAGCCGGCTGTAGACAGCTCATATAGCACTTCGTCTCGTTTTTCCGGCCGAATAATGGCTCTTACCAACAACATAGACTTCACTCCTTTTTCTTACCGTTTTGTTTAGCCCAAGATACCATAGGACATCATCAGCTCTTCCAGGCGATCCTGCGTCATCGGTTTAGGAATGACAAAGTTTTTATTCTGGTTGATAGCCATCGCCAGCTTGCGGTACTCGTCCGATTGGTCTTCTTTCGGATCAAAATCGATAACCGTCTTTTTATTGATTTCCGCCCGCTGCACCACATTGTCCCTTGGTACAAAGTGAATGAGCTGCGAGCCTAGTTCCGTTGCAAACGCCTGCAGCAGTTCCAGCTCGTTGTCGACTTTACGGCTGTTGCAGATAATGCCTCCCAAGCGCACCTTGCCGGTAGTCGCATATTTTTGAATGCCCTTGGAAATATTGTTCGCTGCGTAAAGAGCCATTAGTTCGCCGGACGCTACGATATAGATTTCTTCGGCTTTGCCTTCGCGAATCGGCATGGCAAACCCGCCGCAAACCACGTCACCCAAAACGTCGTAGAACACATAATCCAGGTCGTCTTCATAAGCGCCCAGGGACTCCAGCAAATTGATGGAGGTAATGATGCCGCGTCCAGCGCAGCCTACGCCAGGCTCCGGGCCGCCGGACTCCACGCATTTCGTGCCGCGAAAACCGGGTTTTAAAATATCGTCCAGTTCAATATCGTCCCCTTCATCGCGAAGCGTATCGAGCACCGTCTTTTGGCAAAGACCGTTCAAAAGCAGCCGCGTCGAATCCGCCTTCGGGTCACAGCCTACCACCATTACTTTCTTCCCGGCTTCCGCTAGGGCCGCCACTGTATTTTGGGTTGTTGTCGATTTACCGATGCCGCCTTTGCCGTAAATAGCTACCTGTCTCATAAATTCCATCCTCCCAACTCTTTTTCCGACTTTGCTGTTTCTTGAAAATCTTCTGGCGGGAGGCTATAATGAAATGGGTATGTCAAAGAAGCCCCCCTCGGGATTCACGACAAGCCCCCGCCGGAAGAGTAGTGCCATACTCTTTCGGCATTTTTCATTTGCCTTCCCATCTCCCTGCAGCGGCCTCACCTCCTTTTCCGCTAAACCGCGCCTACTCCACTCCCCCATTGCCATTTTTGCCTTTGTAAAAAACACAAAACGCGGACAAACAGAACCTCCTGCTCATCCGCGTCAGCGCCGGAAACGCAAAAACCGACCAAACCATAGGCTTGGCCGGCTTCTACGCCGTAAATCTTTTATTTGTGCCGAGTATAGCACGAAAAAAAATAAGTGTCAACACCAAAGATACACTTAACAAAAAGTTTGTATATTCCGTACGTTCTTGGCTCACTTTGTACTTTCTATAGTATTTTTTAATCAAACCTTAACTTGAGGTTAACGCAACGTTCCCCTCTATGTGCTATGGTTATTACGAGCCAACGAATTGAGACTTACCTCTTGCCAGGCTAAAAGCCGCTACCAAAGGAGGAGATAGGTGTGAGTCACGGACATCCATCGTCATCATTATCAGGAAACTGGCTGCTAAGCCTAGCCGGTAGCGTGCAGCATTGGTTTGATCGTCCGGCCTTGACGCATTGCTTTATTAATCGTCAGGCAGCGCGCATTTTGCTCACCGACGGCTGTACATGGGAAGGTTCCTGGCTGCGCCGGCATCTCTCTTCATTTAATCGCGGCGCCGTCTGGGCCGACGCGGACTGGAAAAACATACACCATTATTTACAGCCTCTGAACCGCAGAGGCCTTTGGCGTTTTCATTCCGCTTTAGAAGAATTCCAAAGCTATTTTGAAAAGGCCGTAAGCGCCGCCAAAAATGCTGACGAAAAACAGGCAGCTTTCTTTTTGGGCGCTGCCGCGCATTTGCTGCAAGATCTTTGCGTACCTCACCATGCCCAAGCGCAGCTCTTCGACGGACATAAAGAATATGAAACATGGGCCGCCAGCCATCGCCATCAATATAAGGCGCAGGCAGGCGGTCTTTACTATACCCGCCAAGACCCCCTGGCTTGGCTGCTGGAAAATGCCGAACTGGCAACCTCGCTATACGCCCGCACCGCCCAAGGAGCGAACGAAGCCGATTACCGCCACGCCACGCAAATCCTGCTGCCTCTGGCGCAGCGCAGCACCGCAGGTCTCTTAGAGCGGTTCTCCAGCCGCTTAGCCCTGCGTCCTTCCTTTGCCGGCTGGCGTCAACGAGACGAAGCAGCCAATGGTTAAAGAACCGCTGATGTATTCATAGCTTCTTACAATTCTCTTTAGAAACTACTTATGACAAAGTAAGAGAGGTGTTAAAAACTATGGCGATTTGGCAAGTTGAACTGGACAGACGAGATTCGGAACGCTATCGCAAACAGCTTTTGCATCGCGGCTTTATCTCGGCAAGCTATTTCTCCACTAACGGCTTCGATGTGCAAAAAATGCGCAAAATGGCCACGGAAGGAAAATTGGACGCGGTCCGCTGCGTCATCGGCAGCTCGGTGCGCTGGTATTATGCCGAAGAGCAGGCGGAACGGGCGCATTTGGCCGGAAACATTTGCTAATCACTATGGAACACGAATTTTTGAACAAGCGCCTGACGCTAGCCGCTTTCTCTTTGTCGCACCCTCCGATCACTCCGGTTCTCTTGTTCGTCCTTTAATCGGCATTTCACACTCAAATTTGCTGGCGCTGCCGCGCTGTATCCTGTATAGTAGAAGCAAGTCACTGAGAGGAGCTTTTACTATGGCTGGCAAGAATAAATTCTACGCCGTCCGCGAAGGACGAATTCCTGGCATTTACACCAATTGGCCGGAGTGTCAGAAACAAGTCAGCGGCTATCCCAATGCCGCTTTTAAGGGCTTTCCTACGAAAGAGGAAGCCCTTGCTTTTATGAACGCCCAAATCTCGACAGCTGCCGCGCCGGAAGAAAATCCTGCAGGCATACATATCTACGTCGACGGCAGCTTTAGCAAAGGCCAATACAGCTGGGCCTTTGCCGTCTATGAAGACGGAAATTTGACGCACTCAGACAGCGGCGTCGGCGAAGATCCCGAAGCGGCTAAAATGCGCAACGTTGCCGGTGAACTGGCCGGAGCCACTATGGCGATCCAGTGGGCCGAAGAGAACGATATTCAGCCGATCTCGATTCATCACGACTACAGCGGCCTAGCTAAATGGGCCACCAAAGAATGGCAGGCTAAAAATCCCTTTACCGCCTGGTACGCCGCTTTTGCTTCCCAGCGTCTCAGCTGGGTGACCTTCTGCAAAGTAGCCGGTCATACCGGCGTAGAAGGAAATGAGCTGGCGGATAAATTGGCCAAACAAGCACTGGGGCTGCTTAAGTAACAATAAGACCAGAGAAGTACGGGAGTTGAACAGGAGTAGAGGGAGTAAAGCGAGGGGGGCCATGAGGCTACGGCGGCCGTGATTGGATTTGAGACTTTTTGGAGCAAAACGATCCGTAGGACGCAACAACAGGAGCCAACGGAGAAAAGTTCCGTATGTCTGAACACTAGCGAGTTCGCAGAACTGCCGTCGACTCCTATTTTGCGAGTTGCGCGGAAATCTTGATGACCCTAGGTTTTCATCCGTAAAACTAATATACTCTGATATAGCGAAAAAACGGCCTTCTCCGCAGCGGTTAATAGTTGCGAAGAAGGCCGTTCCTTATTTTCCTGGTTCATCTGGTTGTTCTTTAAGAGTGCAAATGCCGTCTTTGCAATCGTCATTGCCATTTGCATCGCCAGAATTCCCCGGCGATGACGGTTCACCAGCGCCAGCCAGCACGACACTGCCGCTAAACAAAACCAGCGTCAGTAACATCACGGCCAGATATTTCTTCATTTTGCTGCCTCATTTTTTCTCATAACCTGCTGGATGGCTTTCTCCAAATATCCAGGCGGCATCATGCCGTTTTGCCGTATCCGGATAGTTCCCTCTTCGTCAATAATCAGCGTCACCGGTATGCCCCGCATGCCCATATCATTAGCCAACGTCTTGCCTGTATTGTCAAAAAGCGTCGGAATTTGATAACCGTTTTGATACATAAAGGCATTGGCTTTATCCGGGGTTTCCCACATATCAATGACATACATTTTGACTTTGTCTTGATACTTTAAGTATACTTGATTAAACTCCGGCAACTCTCTTACACAATATGGACACCAGGTGGCAAAAAAATTCAACACCAGAATCTTATCCTTCTCCGGCGCCAGCGTCACTGGCGTTCCATCTAGGAGCGGCAAATCACGAGGAGTCCACTTATCTCCGGCGTTCGCACCGCCAGCTGCACAGACAGCCGTCAACGCCACCAAGAAACAACACGTCAAAAAAAACATTTTCATCATTTCACTTCGTATTTTCATCTTCCTAATTCACGCTCCTATCCTATCTATATTCATAGTTTAGAAACTTCTTGATTGCAACGCAAAATCCTGCTCCAGCTGCACCGCCTGCAGAATTCACGTTTAAAAACCAGCCTTTTAAGGAGAAACTGCAAAATGGATATTTCACTGCCCGACTCATCTTTTACGCTTCTTTGTTATAGCTTGCTTTATCTTGGCGTTGCCTGCCTGTGGCTTCCCGTTTCTATCTTTGGTCAGCCTCTTTGGCTTATTCTTGCCGCCTCCGCAGGCTTTAGCGGGCTTATAAGCGGCCAGCTGACTCCGCTCGGCCTAGGACTGGCCGTTTTATATTTTTTTATCGCTTACCGGTTTTCACGGGCAGCACATTCTTTCGAAAAAGGGCTTAGCGGGCTACTGCTCGCCGCCTTTTCCCTACTCTTAGGCGTCCATCTCTTGCCGGGCTTTCATAATCTCAAAGCGCTTGACGCCGTTTTAGTCAGCGCCGATGGACTTCCTTTTACAATGTATTTAAACCTGGATAAAACCCTTGTCGCTCTGGGTCTTCTGGGCTGGTGTACGCCCAGACTTTTCACGCGGCCAGACTGGCGTCAGCTCTTGCCGTTTTTGAGCTCCCGCGGTCTTATTTTTTTGCCTCTTATTTTTATCCTGGCTCTTGCATCCGGCAAAGTCCACTGGGATCCGAAGCTGCCTAGCTATACTTTATTATGGATGCTCACGAACCTGCTCTTTGTCTGCACTGCGGAGGAAGCCTTCTTTCGCGGCTTCTTGCAGCGGCAGCTCGCTCTTCTTTGGAAAGACCGTCCCTTGCGACAAACACTGCCGCTTGTATTAGCTTCCTTCGTTTATGGTCTTTCTCATTTTGCCGGCGGCTCGTTGTATGTCGCCTTCGTCACCCTTGCCGGCCTATATTATGGCTGGGCTTATCAAAGAACCGGCTGTATTGAAGCTTCTATCTTGCTGCATTTTTTAGTAAATGCGGCCCATTTCCTTCTTTTCACTTATCCGTCATTGCCATAATGAGCAACAACGCTATTACTGTCAAAAGCTACACGTAGGACAAAAATAAGAAGAAGCGTTGGCTAAATTAGCCAACGCTTCTTCTTATTACATTTGGGGCTTATATGTCCAAACGTCAAAATGAGTAGTGCTTTCTTCTAAATGATAGTTTTGCAAAAAAGCTTGCGAAAAGGCTTCTTCGCTAATCCAAGGAAATGGCTTCTGCCCCTTAGGAATCAACCAGACCTGGATATACCCATCCCGCAACGCCTGTACCGTAGCTGCGGGAATCGGGACTTTCACGGCCAGCATATCCCCAAAGGCAACCTTTTCTATTAACAGCGGCTGCCCATGAAACACCAACTGGGGAATACAGTCTGTAATTACGCGATTCCCTTTTTCACCATAACCAATCTCCATCGTCTTACCGGCATAGGCATTTTCAAGCTCTGCCAATTCCTGCAAAACAGGTCTTCTGTCATCGGTTGCCGCCATTTTCAGCAACGTTATTTCCTTGTGGGCTCCGCCCAAAGTAACTAGTAAAAACAACACTCCTAAAACAATGCCGCTAATTCTGCGTCTCCAGATGCGGCCTGTACTTACAGCCAGATCTGCCTCCGGTTTTTCCTGATTCAACCGCAGCAGCAAGTAACAATAAAAAGGAATAAGGGGCATAAGATGATTGGTACCGCTCCCTGGTTTGGAGCCAATAATGGAAGCGGCCAATACGCCTAACAGCAGTGCCTTCAGCACCATCCTATTATGTCGGTAAAAGTTGTACAAGCGAATGTCGCGCAGCACTGCAAAGCAGTAAGGAAACAAGGCCAAAATCAAAATCGCCGCCAATTTAGGCGCAAAGTTCCGCAAAGTAGACGCCGGATCGCCCACAGCCATCTGCACAGACGTTTGAATCCAAAAAAGATAATTCTCCAATGAAACCTGCGGCAGTAAAAAAGGAAGCCCCCCCACAATCGCCATCAAAAAAGAAGCTGCCAAAAAGCGTTTCACCGTAAGATATTTAGTTAAAAGCACCAACAACGGCAGCAAATAAATGACACCGTGAATTTTAAGATTGATCATTACACCAAACGTAACCGCGCAAATTGCCAACATAAGCGTCTTGTTTCGAATACAGGAAATCGCATACAAACTGATTAGCATGCATACCACCAGCATGGCGTCCGGCCGAATATAACAAGAGTTATGCCAATGAAATAAGAGCCAGGCTTCCAGACCGGTAAAAAGCAGAGCGTTTCTTGTACCGCCAGCTCGTTTAAACATACTAAACGAAAGCGCTAAAATCAGCCAAAACATGACTACGCCGGATAGCTTCGCCGTAAGATAGCTAGGCCCCAGCAGTTGCATGATACCGCCAATCAGCAAATATACAATCGGACCATGCTGCAAGCTGTACCGCTGCGCCGCATCCACATCCGTATAAAGAGGCTGCCCGTTGCTGACCAACCAGGCCACCGATGCAAAATTGACCTCGCCTTGCTCGCCAAAGCCCGGCCAAAGCAAATACATCGCAGAGGTCACCAGCGCTAAACCAATACCGGCAGCGGCCCACGCCAACAACAATTTTTCCAGAAAATATCGGGTTTTTATCTGCATGAAAAGCACTCCATAAAACAAAACATCTATCTAACGTGTCTTAGTATAACAACATTTTCCCATACAGCAAACATGTTTTCAAAATAAATTCAAAAACAATAAAAAAAGCCAGCCTTTAGGCCAGCGTTTTTTTAACTTACAGCAAGCTATCTACATATTGCACGGCGTCAGCCAAGGTTTTAAGGCCGCCTACTTTTTCCAGCGAAATTTTCACCTGAAATTCATCTTCCGCCATAACCAGCATTTCCGCCATATCCAGGGAATCCATGTGCAAGTCCTTCACCAGTTCCGCTGAAGGCTGCAGCATATCCTCCGTAACCTTGCCCTTCTTCAAGTCCAAAATAATCTTATTTACCTTTTCCGTCGTTGTCATAGTATCGTCCTCCTTGTTTTATCTTTTTTCGGCATGTATATTTTCAACGGCGTCCCTATCGGCGCGAATAAAAGAACAAAGTTCCTTCGCCTGCTGAGAGTACAGCCTGATGCCTTCAAAATCCGGATCTTTATGAACTACCTTCTGCATCATGATCCCGTCGCTGCCAAACCAACGGGGCGCCAAACCGCAAAAAAAGAATCCACGTTGCCGCAGCTCTTCTACCGCAGCCCCTACGGCAGCTCGATGCGCATTAATAATAAAACGCAAACTAATTACCTGCTGACGTTGCGCCTGCGCTACTAGTTCTTGCAAACACTGCGGCCAATCCGCGCCAATCTCCCGGACGGCTACGCTCCAACTACCATCTTCCGGCAAGCCTAGCGTTTCCAAAACCGTTTTTCCCTCTGCAGGCAAACCTCCGGCGGCTTCTTTAAAAATACGTTCTTGCAACGGTGCGGCCAGGTCTCGTAGAATTTTATCATATACGTCTGGTAGATATGTCGGCGCCGTAGGCTTCTCGTACTCGGAAAAATTCAATAAACAAGCCACTCGCCCCTGCCCCGCCTGACGTTCTTTGAAAATACTTCCTTCCACCATATCCAGGCACAAAGCGACATCGCGACGGCCATGCTTTATACAAGCTAACTGCGAAAAATACTGATAACATACCGGAAAGCTGAATACACCGCTGCCGCTAACAAATTCTTCCTCTTGCATCTGGTTCATCAGCTCCAGCCCCAAGGACGTCTGCTTATAGTCCAGCGCTACCACCAGTCCTTTTTCTTCCCAAAGATTCGGATTAGGAGCTGTGGTTTCTCTTGCAAAATAGCCTATGCCTCGTCCCGCTGGCGAAACCGCCAAAAGCGCCTGTACTTCTTTTTTATCGATGCGCCCGCGCAGCCCTTCCGGCTGATACATATCGGCGTGCGGATAGGCGTCTCCATAGGTTTCCCGGAACAAATCGACAATCAGCTTCGCATCCTCCGCTGTAGCTCTCCGTATCGCGTAAGCCTGTTCCTCCACCGGTTCTCCTCCCCTACTAAATTAATGGTTCCTAATACCATTTCAGCACGCACGAACCCCAGGTAAGACCCGCGCCAAAACCAACAAGAGCTACCTGCTGATCTCGTATCAAGCGTCCTTGTTCTTTCATTTCGCTAAGGGCAATCGGAATGGAGGCGGCAGCAGTATTTCCGTAACGCTCTAGATTGATAAAGGTTTTTTCCATGGGAAACTGCAGCCGTTGCACTGCCGATTCAATAATGCGCAGATTCGCTTGATGCGGCACTAAAAGATCCACATCCGCTATGTCCAACCCAGCAGCCTCCAAGGACCGCTTCACTGAAGCCCCCAACGTCCGCAGTGCAAAAATAAAAACGCGCTGCCCATCCATCGTTGTATAATGCAAGCCTTGGGCAACGGTCTCCGCCGACGCCGGCAACCGGCTGCCTCCGGCAGGAATTTGCAGCACTTCCGCTTCGGTTCCATCTGTGCCTAAATCCGAACCTAAAAGTCCATAGCCTTCTGGCACTTCGCCCAAAACCGCTGCTCCGGCACCATCTCCAAACAAGATAGACGTGTTCGCATCCTGCCAATCGACAAATTTCGACACCGTCTCCGCGCCTATCACCAACACTTTTTTATACAAGCCAGTTTTAATCAACTGGCAGCCCATCACCAAGCCATATACAAAACCGGAACAAGCCGCTAAAAGATCAAACGCCGCTGCTTTCGTTGCGCCAAGCCCCGCCTGTACGGAAACCGCAGACCCCGGCGAAAGGCGATCCGATGTGGATGTCGCCACAATAATCAAATCCAGTTCGCGGGCTTCTACCCCTGCATCGGCTAGCGCTTGGCGGGCCGCTTGCAGCGCCAAATCCGAAGTGGCTTCTTCCGGGGCGGCCACATGACGCTGGCATATACCGCAACGCTCTAAAATAACTTCCGCCGGCATTTGCAGGCGTTGCTCCAATTCTTCATTTGTCACGATTTTCTGAGGAGCATAATGCCCCAAACCAATAATTCCTGCACCAGCCATGCACGCACCTCCGCATATTCTACTCATATTGGATGGATATTCTTGTAAAAGGCAAAAAATCCTGCCGCCAAAAGTCGCGATCTCGCTCTCTCTAACACGTTTAGGAAAGGCGACCAGCAGGAAATGCGCGTTATCATGCAGAAAGCTTATTGATAGCTTCTACCTAGTTATAAAGGAGAACCAATGAAAAAAACATTTCAAAGCCTCACAACCATCTTAGCGATCATTTTATTCGGCTGGGGCGTTTACTATGCTATAAGTCCTTCTCTTCAAGAAGAAGCCAATATATCCATGACGGTCCCTGCTTCCGCTCCTGCCAGCAACACTGCTAAAAACGAAGAAAATCCACTGCCGGTTATAGCGGTCAGCAAGCAATCCTCCTCAAACTCCAATTCCCCAACGCAGTCTGGCGAGATACACCTCGCACAATCGCACAGCCTCAACGGCAAAATACCAGTACCGGAATCCGAACCCGTCGACTTGGCCACTCAAAACATGTCTATAAAAAAAGAAGAAACCAAAAGCAAGGAAATACTTCCCGGCGTCACCATTAGAGGCGGCGGCGTCAACGTCAACCTGGATAAGGACGATTCACGCACCTTGGAAGTTCGTCCCCGCAGTCAGACGCAGCTAACACTAAAACAGAAATTCTAACTGCTATGCACCGAAAAACCCAGCCGGAAGCGCTTTTGACCTCGCTTCTAGCTGGGTTTTGCTTATGGATTTTTACTGTTCGTATTGGAAGGTGATGTCGTAGTAGGAGCAGACGTCGACGTTCCCGTCGTACTCTTCGGTTTATCTGCCGGCGCCTTTGTATCTGTCGCCGCTTCCTTCGTCTTCTTCGCAGCATCAGTCGCTGGCGCTTTCGTATTGGCCGCCGGTGTTTTTTCCGCAGTTGGAGCCTTTGTTTCAACCGTCGGCATATAATCTGTCTTCGCGTCTGGAGGAATCGCCTGTTTATATTCTCGCGCTAACTGTTCTGATTTTTTCGCATAGCCTTCATCATTCGTAAGGCCCTGAATCTGCGCTACTTTCAAGCGCAACTCCGCAATATTCGGCTGCCAATAGCTGACCTCTTTAATCCACAAGGGCGTTCCGGGAATGGTAGCCGTAACCATCCCGTTTGAGGCCGCTTCTTGCACCATCGGCAACAATTTTATGATTTTAGATAACGGCATGTCGGTCTTCACCGCTCCATAAAATTCTTTTGCTAATTCCGGCAGGCGCACCACCGTCTGAGGCGATGCCAATTCCTTCAATACGGCTTTTAAGAATTTCTGCTGCCTTGTCACGCGCCCGATATCCCCTTCTTCATCGCGGTACCGCACGTACTTGATAGCTTCTTTGCCGCTCAAGCGCTGTACCCCTGGATACAGGTCAATCACCAGGCCGCCGTCATCATCATATGGATCGGAATAACGCATCCGCTTTTCTACATCAATCGTAATCCCGCCCAGGGCGTCAATCATCCGCACAAATCCCTTGAAATCAACGGTGACCGTATAATCAATAGGAACACCTAGCAAGTTTTCAATCGTACTCTTCGAAAGTGACAGCCCCCCAAAAGCAAAGGCATGATTCACTTTATCCCAGCCATGTCCGGCAATTTTCACCCGTGAATCACGGGGTACAGAGAATACGGTTATTTTTTTTGCCTCCGTATCCAGGGTTACCACAAAACTGGTATCCGAGCGGCCTACATCATCGGCCCTTTCATCCACACCTAGTACCAAAATATTGATACGATTTTTCGCGACTACATCCAACAAAGAAGTCCCGCCATTCCAAAGAGCATATACAGCTCCAACAAGCAAAAAAACAATCCCAAAAAGCATAGCCACTCGCAATTTGCGAATGCGCCTCTTCGGTTTTCTTCTAGTAAGTCTTGGTTCCTCGCTATAACTCATGCTTCGTCCTTTCCTATGACTAAACTTCTTCTCTTGGCTCTGTAAATTCCCATTTTCTTTACTTGCTTAGAATAGTACTAGCCACACTATCTGTCAATGCAACGCTCGCGTTCATAAGAAAAAAATAAGCAACCATTCCGCACCGGAAATGGCTGCTCGCGCTCACATCTCATAAAACTTCAAATTCATCACAACAGCAGGAAACGACATCGACACCGCCTATGTATACACTATAAACCGGTTCTTTGATCTTCCCGAAAAAGATTCGTTCCACAACTTCGCCTATTTGCCCACAGTGATTTCCGCGAAGAATGCGCACCTTTTTCCCAACCACGTTCTCACTCCTATTCTTTCTTCTGCCCTAGTAGCAACTACTCGTATTAGCCATTATAAGTTCATTATAGTACCAACTTTATTGCATTATATCATTCACTGCGTTAAGAGAAAAGTCCTATTGTGACAACAACGCACAACAGGACTTTTTTTTAGCAATTTTTTACCTTACATGCGCTTCATAAAACTCTTGGTAGCGCTTCAGCTCCCGTTTCAGCAAATTCGGCGTATCCAGCTGATAGGGGCAATGGCTTTTACACTGGCCGCACTCAATGCATTGATTAATGCGATCCATTTTTTCTTTGAAGCTGTCTTCTAAAAATGGCTGATAGGGCGCGCGCCCTAAGAGCAGCGAAATGCGAGCCTGCGTCGGAATTTCAATGCCCGCTGGACAAGGCATACAGTAGCCGCATCCTCGGCAAAAGTCGCCCGCTAATTCACTGCGATCCTTGTGAATGGCCTCCCACATGATCGCATTCAATACAGGCGGATTTTTTTCCATAGCAATAAATTCTTCCAATTCGCTCATCCGTTGAATTCCCCAAATGGGGACTACATTGTCATATTGCCGCAAAAACGAAAAGGTTGTCGCCGCGTTGGTAATCAGCCCGCCCGAGAGGCCTTTCATAGCAATAACGCCAATATTTCTCTCTTTACAGGCGGCAATCAGCTGCAAGTCCTCTTCCTAAGACAACGTATTCAGAGGAAACTGAAGGGTATCGTACATACCGGAAACAGCCGCTTCCATAGCTAGCTTATTGCTGTGATTGGTAATGCCGATATGCCGAATCAGTCCTTTTTTCTTCGCTTCGAGCAAGGCGGCGTAGAGACCTTCTTCATCCGCTTCTTTCGGCAGCTCTTTCGGGTTGTGCAGCTGATAAATATCAATATAGTCAGTCTTTAGGTTGCGCAGGCTTGTTTCCAAATGCTCCAGCAGCGTCTTTTTATCCTTCGCGTGGCTTTTGGTGGCAATTACAATCTGATTGCGCACATCGGAAAGAGCATAGCCGATTTTTTCCTCGCTGTCCGTGTACATACGCGCCGTATCAAAAAAAGTAATGCCCGCCTCATAGGCCCTGCGCAAAATACCTTTGGCCTCATCAAAAGAAATTCGCTGTATCGGCAGCGCGCCAAAACCACTCCGGCTTATCTGCAAGCCGGTCCGTCCCAATTGCATAGAATCCATCATTCAACCTCCAAAAGAATAATTCTCTAGAGACTTCCACACCATTCGGCAAAATCCTTGAGTCTTTTTGTCTTTTTTAGCACTGCAACTACAGCATACATTTTTCGGTCCGCCAAACGCCTCCCATAAGATAATTGTCATTGTTTAATTTTCTGTACGCACGCATGATTTTTTCAGAATTTTAAAAGGATTTTTTTCATAGATATTGAAATATAAAAAAATTGAATTACAAACTACCCCATCTGAAAAGGAGGCCTATAGTATGCTTTTTTTAATCACTTATGATTTCAACCAACCACAACAAGCGTACCCCGATTTTTTTAACGCTATCGAAAATCTTGGCGACACTCATCAACTGATGAGTTCCGTTTGGCTGCTAAATACCGACAAGTCAGCCTCAGCGGTTCATCTTACGCTTGCCCGTCATATCCATGACAGCGATTATCTGTTAATTGACCGTGTTACGCGCAACACCAAAGGAAACTTCAACCAAGCCGCCATCAACTGGCTAAATCAACAAAACATGGAGCCCTAAGCTCATGCGGCGCAAACCGAATGCATTCGTTTTACTTCTCCTTTTACTACTGAGCCTTTACTGGGGTTATCAGCACTATCAAACAAAACAATATACCGCTGCCATTTTGCCGACCTACCAAGCAATGGGCGCCTTACACGAAAGTTTGGAAGCGATTTATGAGTTAGGCGATAACGATGAGCAGCTTCTGCCAGGACAAATCGCCGAATGCGGACGCATTCAAAACACCCTCCTTGAACTAGAAGCGCAGTTATCCGAAACAACCCCACCCACATCCAGCGCTGCAAAAATCAAACAGACCTTAACCATCGCTCTTGGCGAATTGCAACAATACAGCGCCGCCCATGCCCAGTACCTAAAAGCCTGTATAGCTGCCTCGCAAAAATTGAAAGAACTAGCGTCTTTAGGAAAAAAGCTGGATTCTTCCCCTGCGAGCTATTCTTCTTTAGCGGAATATACAGCAGCGCTCAAGCAGGCTAAAGTGATTACCAATCAATTAGAAGAAAAAAAAGAAGCCGATTCTCTAATCAGAACGACCTTTGTAAGCAAGACAAAAAAAGATCTTGACGCACTATGGCAATAAAATGAAAAACCGTGCAGGGTGAACTGACCCCCAAAAGTTAGACCTTAAAAATCTAACTTTTGGGGGTCGGTTTTTTTGGCAAAATATAGTTTTGAATTTAAATTAAAAGTAGTTCAAGAGTATCTTAACGGCAAAGGTGGATATGTATTTTTAAGCAAAAAGTATAATATTCCTGCAATAAAAGATATCCAGAAATGGGTTGCAATATACAACAGATTGGGTGAAGATGGGTTATTGCGAAGCAGAAAAAATCAAACGTACTCTTTGGATTTTAAACTTCATGTA